>DCAK01000039.1:47217-49918 GCA_002311925.1 Planctomycetes bacterium UBA1135 | reverse complement strand
GAAATGACCTGGTTCCGTCAAAAGGGCGGCGCAGGCCTCATCGAAAGGGACATTGAGTGCGATGACGGACCCGAAGGCTGAAACGGAATCGCCTTCCCAGGCACGCTCGAGAGCTTCCGCCGCCGTGGGCCTCAGGGCCGCCCCACAAGGATTCGAATGCTTGACCACGACAGCCGCCGGCTGGGGAAGGTCGTTGACTGCCCCGGCGGCTCCATCCAAGTCCAGCCAATTGTTGTAGGAAAGCGCCTTCCCTCCGGGCAGGACTCGGGCGGATCCGAGGCCACGTGGGGCTGCGTCCGGATGGAAGGCGGCTTCCTGGTGAGGGTTTTCTCCGTAGCGCAGCGTCGCCCCGCTCTCGCGCCCGAACCATTGGCCAATTGCCTGGTCGTATTCACCGGTCCGGGCGAACACCTTGCCGGCCAATTCCTTCCGCAATTCAAGGGTGGTGCCTCCGGCTCGAATCTCCTCCGAGACTCGCGCGTAATCCTCCGGGTCGCACACGACCGCCACGGACTCGTGGTTCTTGGCCGCCGACCGGAGCATCGAGGGACCGCCGNNGATCATGGTGGGCCCGCCGATGTCTATCATCTCGATGAGTTCGTCGATGGGTGCGGGAGGATCGCGCGCAGCCACCGCTTCGAAGGGATAGAGATTGACGCACACCAGGTCGATGGGGCCGATGCCGTGCTCTTCCATGGCTGCGATGTGGGAGGCGTCCCCCCTGCGCCCGAGAAGGCCGCCATGAATCATGGGGTGGAGGGTCTTCACTCGACCGTCCATCATTTCCGGGAACCCCGTGTAGTCGGCCACTTCCACCACCTCGATGCCGGCCTCTTCAAGCGCCGACTTGGTCCCTCCTGTCGACAGGATTTCAGCCCCTTGATCAATCAGCGCCCGGGCGAGGTCCACGACCCCCTCCTTGTAAAAGACGCTCAAGAGAGCGCGCCGAACCTGGATGCGGGTCTTCATTTCAGCTGGAGCTTCTTGAACGCAGGTATTCCTCGATGAATTCATCTATCTTTCCGTCCAGGACGGCGGTGGTGTTTCCGATTTCGACTTTGGTCCGATGGTCTTTCACCATCTGGTAGGGATGGAGAACATAGGAGCGAATTTGCGAGCCCCAGGCGATTTCGCCCTTCTGCCCGTAAACCTTTTTCAGCTCATCGTCCCGTTCGCGCTCGCGCAATTCGAACATTTTCGCGGTCAGCATCCTCAGGGCGGTGGCCCGATTCTTGTGCTGGCTTCTTTCGTTCTGACACTGGACGACGATCCCGGTGGGGACATGGGTCATCCTCACCGCCGAATCCGTCTTGTTGACATGCTGCCCGCCGGCGCCAGCGGCCCGATAGGTATCCACCCGCACATCGCTCATGTCCACTTCGATGGGAGCGTCGGCGTCGAATTCGGGCAGGGCCTCCACCGCCGCGAAGGAGGTGTGGCGCCGATTCTGGGCGTCGTAGGGAGAAATTCTCACCAGCCGATGCACCCCGCGCTCGGCCTTGAGGTATCCGTAAGCGTAGGGGCCCTTGAGCAGCCAGGTCGAGTGGCGTATGCCCCCTTCCTCGGCTTCCGTAGTTTCAATCGGCACCGCTTCGAATCCCTTGGATTCGGCCCATCGAAGGTACATCCTGACCAGCATTTCCGCGAAGTCGGCGGCGTCCGCCCCGCCGGCCCCGGCTTGCACCGTCAGGTAGGCGCTTCGGTGGTCATTTTCTCCACCGAGCATGACCTGGAATTCAAGCTCCCCCAATTTCTTCTCGGCGTCCCCCAGGGCGCCTTCCATTTCACCCGCAACTGCATCCTCTCCCTCTTCCTCGCCCAGCTCGATGAGGGCCCCCGCATCTTCAAGGAGGTTGATGGCGACCTCGACGGGCTCAACGATGGCCTTCACGACCTTCAGGCTTTGAATGACCCCCTGAGCCTTTTCCTGGTCATCCCAGAAATTCGGACTCGCCATTTTTTCCTCGAGCTTGTCCCGCTTTTCCGCCTTGACCGAAAAGTCAAAGACGGCCCCGGATCTGCTCGAGCCGGCGCTCCATTTCCGCCAAGCGGTCCTGGAAAACCTTCAAGAGCTATCGCCTCCGGAGCCGGGAGCGGCTGCTGAATCGAGTTCTTCGATTGCGGCCGCCAAGGCGTGGTAAAGGGGAGTGTTCACCGCCAAAGTCAGGGGGAGGAGTCCGTCCCGGCACTCGCGCACATATTCGGCTTCCCTCTCGGCGGAGAAGGCTCCCTTTGCGGTGGTGAGATTGTCGAGCCGGTCCGCGCTTCGCAGAATCTGTGCGTCACGCCCCTCCCAACGAAGGGCCTCGAAAGAGCGCATATTTCTCTCAAACTTCGTTTCGCCTTCGGCCCGCTCCGGCTGTGTGACGGAACGCACCAGATTGGAAACTCGTGAACCAAAACTTTGTTGAATCTCATCGTGAGAAGTGGGGGTGTCCTCGACCAAATCATGAAGCAGGGCCGCGCAAGCCAGACCTTCGTCGTCCAGCCCCCCCTCCTCCTTCAACAAGAGGGCCACCCGAAAGGGGTGGGCGACATAGGGGCCTCCCTTCTTGCGCTCCTGGCCCTCATGGCGCGCCTTCGCGAAAGTGCAGGCTTGGGCGAGGCCTGGCCAGTGGCCCAGAACGCGCTCCTCGAGCTCCCCCACTTCGAGGCCGTAGATTTCCCTGGGGGTCATTTTTCCTCGACGAAGGTTTCCCCG
>DCAK01000039.1:44113-47175 GCA_002311925.1 Planctomycetes bacterium UBA1135 | reverse complement strand
CGCGCCCTTCCACGACGACGTCGCAAAGGTCGATGAAGATTCCGTTCTCGGCGACCCCGGGAAGCTGGGACAACTTCGAGTGGGTGTCGTCCGGGTCTTCGATGCCGTCCTCGAACTGGCAATCGAAGATGTAATTCCCATTGTCGGTCACGAAGGGGTCGCCGTTCTCCAGGGTTCGCAGAAAAGGCTGGCAACCAAGGTCGGCGATTTGCATTTCCGTGACCTGATTTCCGAAGGGAATGACCTCGACCGGCAACATGAAGGTCAAGCCCAGGGTTTCGACCCTTTTGCCCTCGCCGATGACAATGATGACTTTCTGGGCCGAATTGGCGACGATTTTCTCGCGAAGAAGCGCGCCCCCTCCCCCCTTGATGAGGCGGAAGGCGCCATCCACTTCGTCGGCTCCATCCACGGCCAGGTCAAGGACCGGGTCCTGGTCCAGGGATGAAAGAGGAATCCCCAACTCCTCCGCCCGCTCCGCGGTCGCTTTGCTGGTGGGAACACCTCGGATATCAAGATCCTCCTTTTCAATCCGTTCGGCGATCGCCACCAGGAAGCTTTCGATGGTGGTTCCCGTTCCCAGGCCCACAACCTGCCCATTCTCCACGAACTTGGAAGCTTCTCGGCCCGCGGCCTCTTTGGCGGAAAGGGCGGGGTTCGCCATGGGAGGGGATTCGGAGGACTCCATCTGTGGACATTCTAACCACGCGGGGGGAGGGTTTTCCGAACCCGGAATCCTCCCTCGGCGCTCGCGCGGTCAGATACAATAGAAACCCCTTATCGAGACTCGGTCTCAATTAGTTGAACTCCGACCTTCCGCCCCAGACCCTTCTCGACCTCCCCCTCGGAGCCCGAGGTCGGGTGGTCCGCATTCAAGGGGAGGGACCGGTTTCCTCCCGGCTCGCGGCCCTGGGGTTTCGCCCGGGGGCCACCGCAACCCTCGTTCGCAGGGCCCCCCTTGGCGGGCCTTGGGTTTTCCAAATTTCAGGGGCCCAGATTTGTCTCCGGCCTGGAGAGGTTTCCACCATCGAAATCGACCGATTGGGGCCCGATTCTTGAGCCCCCCCCTCATCGCCCTGGTGGGGTCTCCCAATTCGGGGAAAACCACCCTCTTCAACGCCCTCACCGGCTTGCGCGGAAAAGTGGGGAACTACCCGGGGGTCACGGTGGACCGGAAGGAGGGCTTCGTTTCCACCCCCCTGGGGGCCGTTGAGGTTGTCGACCTCCCGGGTCTTTATTCGCTCGAGCCCCTTTCCGAAGACGAGAGAATTTCCTCCAGGGTCTTGAGGGGGGAAATGCCCGGGGAGGCCCCCCCGGACGGAATCGTCGTCGTTGCCGACGCCACCTCCCTCGAGCGCTCGCTTCCCTTCGTCGCCGAAGTTATCGGCCTGGGAAGGCCCGTCCTTCTGGCTCTCACCATGGTGGACGAACTCAAAGCCCGCGGGGGTTCGGTGGATCTGTTTCGGCTCCAGAAGGCACTGGGAATCCCGGTCATCGGGGTCGTGGGTACGCGAGGGCTGGGAATGGGTGACCTCAAGGAAAAGCTTTTCTCCCCCTCCTCGTGGGGGACTCCCCTCCCTGTCGCGGACCCCTCGACGGCGGCTTGGACGGAAAGCGTCCTTTCCCAATCTTCCAGGATTCAGCCCCGACCCAGTCGCCTGACGAAGAAGCTCGACGCCTTCGTTCTTCACCCCGTCCTGGGCATCGCCCTCTTCTTGGGCGTCATGGCCGCCTTTTTCCAGACCATCTTCACCTGGGCCGTTCCTGCCATGGACATCCTTGCCGGGCTGCTCGATCTTGCCGCCGACGGTGTCCTCCGAACTCTCCCCCAGGCCTGGTATGCGGACCTTCTCGCCAACGGAGTCATCCGCGGTGTCGGAGCGGTCGTGGCCTTTCTCCCCCAGCTCGCTCTCTTGTTCGGCATCCTCTTCCTGATGGAGGCTTCCGGGTACATGGCGCGCGCGGCCTTCGTGATCGACCGGGTCATGGGGGCGGCCGGCCTCGAAGGCCGCAGTTTTCTCTCCCTCTTGTCATCCCACGCGTGCGCGGTGCCGGGGATTCTTTCCGCCCGTGCAATTCCCTCCCGGAACATCCGCCTGGCCACCATTCTCGCGTCGCCCCTCGCGACCTGTTCCGCTCGCCTTCCCGTCTACACCCTTCTCATCAGCGCCTTCATCCCGCCGGAAAAGATTCTCGGGCCCTTCACCTTGCAGGGCTTCACCCTCATGGGTCTTTATCTCCTGGGCGGGGTCAGCGCCGTCCTGGTTGCCGCCCTCCTTCGCAGAGGCCCCCTGAAGGGGTCCAGCCTTCCCTTCTACCTCGAGCTGCCCCCCTACCGCGCGCCCTCCCTGTGGTCCGGAGTCGTTCAGGTTTGGGGACGCATCGCCCTTTTTCTCCGGCGGGCGGGGACGGTCATCCTCGCCGGTTCCGTCATCCTCTGGTGCCTTCTTCACTTTCCCGGGGACGCCCCTGAGGGCCTGGACGGCGCCGCGCGAAACCGTCACATCATTGAGAACAGCTTGGCCGCGGACATGGGGAGGGCCCTGGAGCCTTTGACCGCCCCACTCGGATTTGATTGGAGAATCAACGTTGGCCTCATCGGAGCCTTCGGGGCCCGGGAACTCATGATTTCCACCCTGGGCCAAGTCTACGCTCTGGAAGACGGGGGGGAGGGATCCCTTCGCAGCCGCCTGGGGAGGGCCCTTCACGGACCGGACGGGGCGCAATCGGCCCTAGACTTTCCCTCGGCCTTGGCCCTCCTAGTTTTTTTCGCCTACGCCCTCCTTTGCCTTTCAACGCTGGCGGTCATGCGCCGTGAAACGGGCGGCTGGGGCTGGCCCGCCCTTTCCTTTTTCGGACTCCTCGCCCTGGCCTGGGGCCTTGCCGCTCTCACCCGGGTGGTCGCCTCCTGATTCCTCGAATCAGATGTCGAGGTTCTCGACCTCGTGAGCGTGCCGCTCGATGTACTCGCGGCGAGGCTCCGTCTCATCTCCCATCAACACGGAGAAGATTCGGTCCGCCTCGTAGGCGTCCTCGAGAATGATGCGCTTCATCGTCCTCTG
>DCAK01000039.1:26218-44016 GCA_002311925.1 Planctomycetes bacterium UBA1135 | reverse complement strand
CATCTCACCCAGCCCCTTGTAGCGCTGAACATCGATTTTCCCGAGGCCTGACTTTCGGAGTTCCGCGAGAATTTGCAGGGGGGAAGTCACGGCAACCTCCGCCTTGCCCATGGTTAGGCGAATCTCCATGTTCGGGTCGGGCATGCCCGCCTTTTGGGCCGCGGCAAGGGCCTTCTGAATGCGACCTCTTTCGTGAAAGGAGAAGACCAGGAGGTCCGCCGACTCGCGGGGGATTTCAGAGTCCGGGCCTTCCCACACCTGGGCCCCAGCCCTGCCCTTGATGAACTTCTTGCGGGCCGCCTCGGTCCAGAAGAAGTGTCGCTCCTTGGCCTCGGTGTCGACCACAAGAAAGACTGGAAGGCCCTTCTTGGAATCGGCGGATTCCAGGAAACTCACGGCATCCACTCCGCGACGCTCTCCGCGGAAGCTGGAAAGCTCCTTTTCCAGAGGAACCAGGGCGACCGCCATCTTGGCCAGGGCGTCTCCCTTGAGAGCCTTACGCTTTCCTGGCAGCACGACCGCGGCGCCGGCAAGCCCTTTTTGGAGAACGGCCTCGCGAAGAGAGTCTTCGGTGTGGATGTAGCTCCCCCTGGAGCGTCCCTTCCCGAAAATCTGGTAGAGCGGAGGGCAGGCGACCCAGATTCTCCCGGCTTCGACAAGGGCGCGCATTTGCCGAAAAAAGAATGTGAGAATCAGGGTCCGGATATGGGAACCATCCACATCCGCGTCGGTCATGATGATGACCTTTCCATAGCGGCATTTTTCGGCGTCGAACTCCTCGCCGATTCCGGCCCCGATGGCCTGAATCATGGTCTGAAGCTCCTGGTTGGCGAGAATCTTATTGGCCGTGTTCTTCTCAACATTGAGGATCTTTCCCTTCAAGGGAAGAATCGCCTGAAAACGCCGGTCCCGGCCGGTCTTTGCCGATCCCCCAGCTGAATCTCCTTCCACCAGGAAGAGTTCGGTTTCTTCCCGATCTCGGGACTGGCAATCCGCCAACTTGCCTGGCAAGGCTCCCGAAGACAGGGCCCCCTTACGGCGGACCAGGTCGCGTTGCTTGCGGGCCGCCTCGCGGGCGTCCCGGGCCAGGAGGGCCTTGCGGATTACCGCCCTTCCCGCCTCGGGGTTTTCCTCGAGATAGGACCCGAGGCATTTATTGACCACGACCTGAACGATGGAGGCGGCCTCGCGCGACCCCAGGCGGCCCTTAGTCTGCCCCTCGAACTGGGGGTCGGGGATCTTCAGCGAAACCACCGCGTAGAGACCCGCCTTGTAGTCGTCCCCCGAGGGGGCCTCTCCCTTTTTAAGGAGGTCCGCCTTCTTGATGTGCTGGTTGAGGGTATTCGTCAGGCCGGAGCGAAACCCCGACAGGTGGGTTCCCCCGTCGTCGGTCCGAATATTGTTGGCGAAGGAGTAGACCCCCTCGTGCCAATCGGCGGTGTAGCGAAGGGCGACCTCCACCCCGTAGTCCTTACCCTCGTGCTTCACGCTCTTGTTGAAGTGGATGACATCCGTGAGCGCCTCCTTCCCGCGGGTGAGGTCCTCGATGTAGGCGACCAGGCCCTGGGGGAAGTGGAAGGTTTCCTTTTGTCCGGTGCGGGCGTCCTCCAGGCTGATTTTGAGGCCCGAGGCGCCCATAAGGTAGGCCATTTCCCGAAGTCGGCGATGAACGGTCTCGAAATCAAAACCCTCGTATTGAAAAATCTCTCCGTCCGGACGGAAGGTGACCTTGGTGCCCTCCCGCTTTGTGTTCCCCGCGACCTCAAGGTCGGAGGACTTGGTGCCGCGGGAAAAGGCAATCTTGTGCCTCTTGCCCTCCCGGTAGACCTCAACCTCGGTCCACTCCGAAAGCGCGTTCACCACCGAAAGGCCAACGCCGTGGAGCCCCCCGGAAACCGCGTAGGCCTTGCCGTCGAACTTTCCTCCTGCGTGAAGCTTGGTCATCACCAGCTCCACCGAGGGAATCCCCGCGTCGGGGTGGATGTCGACCGGGATTCCGCGCCCGTCGTCCACGACTGTTGCCGACCCATCCTCGTTCAGGGTGACGGTTACGACCTCGCAAAAACCGGCCAGGGCCTCGTCCACTGAGTTGTCCACCACCTCCCAGAGAAGGTGGTGAAAGCCGGAAAAGTCCGTGTCCCCGACATACATCGCGGGCCGCATCCTCACTCCTTCCAGGTCCTTGAGGTGCTGAATCGTATTGGCGTTGTAGCCCCCGCCGCCCTTTTTTTTCTTTGCCATGTTTAGTTGCTCCGAAACTCAATTCGGCGGACAAAAACCAATCCGCCCTCGGAATCCTTGGCGAGTTCTTCATTGAGGAGCCCAAGAAATTCACCGCCTCGGAAACAGCGCAGCTCCTCAAGAAGGGGGGCGGACGTCACGGTCACGACAAGCTTTCCGCCTCGAAAAGAGGCGGTTCGCGCGTGCTTGGCCACGGGGCCGGGAACGATATTTTCCCATGCCCGGAAGACCGCCCGGTGTTCCCGCCCGCGGGAAAGGCCGAACTCTTGCATGACCTTCCCCACCAGTTCCGAGGCCGGAACGGCGTCCCAATTCCTCCGGGTCTGCTGCACCTGCGCTACTTGAGGTTGGAGAGGGGCATGACGACGTAGTCGTAGTCCTCACCCAGGATGAAGCGGGCAGGGCGCGAGGCTTCGTCGAGCTGCATCTCAATCTTGTCCTGGTGGGCCGCCTTGAGCCCCTCGAGAATGAACCCAGGATTGAAGGAGGCCTCAATCCCCTCGCCAGAGTAGTCAACCTCGAACTGGGCCTCAGCCCTTCCCCGGCCCTCCGTCTCCGCCGTGATTTCCAGACTATGCGACTTTAACTCGAGGCGAACAGATGCGGCACTTTCCTGGGTTAGGTGGCTCGCCAGGCGAAGCTTTCGAGAAAAAGACTCGCGATGCGCGCCGACAATGTGCTTGCCCTTATCGGGAATAACCTTCTGGTAGGCCGGGAATTCCCGGTCGAGAACCCGTCCAAAGGATTCAAGGTTGCCCACCCGGAAGCCCACGAGATTGCCGAGAAGGAAAATCTCGATGGTCGAACCCTCCTCGCCCTGTCCATAGCGCTGAACCTGGTCAAGAACCTTAGGAAGGAGAACGGCTCGCAAGGTCTCCTCTCCCGTGCCCTCTGCCTTGCGCCGAATGCAGGCAAGCCGCCGCCCGTCCGTGCTGACCATCCTTGCTTGGCCTTCCTCAAATTCAAGAAGCACGCCCTCCGTGGCGAACTTGCTGTCCTGAACCTTCGACGTCGCAAAGCGCGTGGATCCCACCATCAGGATGAAGGTGTCCTTGTCGATGCTTGCGCTCGGCTTGCCCGATAAGACGGGCACGGTCGGGAAAGCTTCCGGCGAGGCCTCCCCCGCCCCGGACTCGAGACAAACCAGGGTGCAGTGGTCCTCCCCGGCCTGGATCTCACACTGATTCTTATTTTCTTGACAAAGCGTAATGGTCTCGGACTCAGTGTCCTTGATGACCTCCACCAGCTCGCGGCCAGGCAGAACCGTCCATCCGGGGGAATCCACTTGAACCAGATGGCAGGTGTAGCGAACCGAAATATCGAGGTCGGTCGCCATGAGGACCACCTGGTCGTTCTTGGCTTCAATCAGAACCCCCCCGAGAACGGGACGGGTGGGCTTGCGACCGATGGCCATTTCGACCTTCTGGAGGGCGTCTCGGAAAGCAAGACGGTCGATGAGGAATTTCATGGTTGGAGGGGCTGAGTATTAAGGGAAAAGAAAAGAAACAGTAGTCATAGTATAGGGGCACCTGGAGTGTGGAAAAAACCAGGGAACAAATCCCAACCACAGTTCAGGAAAGGGGTTAGGGGCGTCGGCAACGGTTTTCCAATGTGGAGAGGCAGTGGATTTTCCGGGGGAAGGTGACGAGGTTTTCCACAGGGGTGAGCAGCCTCCGGGCGGCGGAGGCCTGACCACGGGAGGAGTGTGAATACTATTGAGGTTTTAACCGAGTTTTCCACAATTTATCCCATGGTTTTCCTCAACCTCGGGAGCCTGAAACGGCCCGAGAGTCCCTTTCCAGGTCTTCGAGGAGCAAGTTGAACTCGCCGTCCACGCGCCGGCGAGAAGAGATTTTCCCAAGGGCGTAGACCACCGTGGAGTGGTCCCTCCCCCCAAAAAAGCTGCCAATTTCCTCCAGGGAAAAAGAGGTGAGGCGGCGAATTAGCCACATGGCGATCTGGCGAGGAAAGACAATCGAGTGGGTGCGACGGCGGGACTGAAGCTCGGCGAGGCGAACCTCGAAGCGCCGACACACCGCGTCGACCACGTCTTCAATGCGGATGATTTTTGCCTTGGCGTGGAGGCGCGGGCCGAGAATTTCTCGGGCGAGGTCGACCGTGATGGGGCGCCCAGTGAGGGCGGCCATGGCCTGAACCCGCGTCAGAGAACCCTCGAGCTCGCGGACGTTGTCTTCGACCACCTCGGCCACCAGGTGGGCCACATCTTCGGGAATGGAGAGGCCCATCCGCTCGGCCTTGGCGTGGAGAATGGCCACCCGGGTCTCGAAGCAGGGGGGTTCAACCTCGGCAACCAGGCCCCACTGGAAGCGACTGATCAGTCGATCCTGCAGGGAGGGAATATCCTCGGGCGGGGCGTCGCAGGAAAGGACAATTTGCTTTCTTGCGTTGTGAAGGGTATTGAAGGTGTGAAAAAATTCTTCCTGAGTTCTCGTCTTGTTTGCCAGAACCTGAATGTCGTCGACGATGAGCACGTCGACGTGGCGATAGCGGTTGCGAAACGCGTTGAGGTCTCCCTGCTGAAGTGCGGCGATGAAGTGGTTGACGAACTGCTCGCAGGAAAGGTAGAGAATTCTCGAGGGCGCCTTGGATCGGGCGAGCTCGTGGGCGACGGCCTGGACAAGGTGGGTTTTTCCGAGCCCGACCGATCCGTAAAGAAAGAGCGGGTTGAAGGCAGCGGCCGGTCGGTCGGCCACCCCCCGGGCGGCAGCATGGGCGAACCGATTGCAGGGCCCGACGACGAAGTTCTCGAAGGTGTAGTCGGGGTTGAGAAGGAGTGGATCCTCCCCCTTGTCCACGAGGGGCGGCCTCGCGGCGGCCACGACCGGCTCCGGCGCCAAGGGGGGGGCTTCTGTCGGAGGGGGGGCCATGGCGACGGGGCGAATTTCGATTTCAATCCGGCTGGCGGGGAGGGCTTCGCAGATTAAGGGCTCGTAGAGAGTCTTCAGCCGGTCGGCGTGAAGGCGGGTGGGCGCGGAAAGGGTGGCCACCCCTCCCGCCAGGGAAAGGAGGGAGCATCCGCCAAGCCAGCCATCGATCTCGGCCCCCCCCAGCCGCGACCCGAGGGCCTCAACGGTTCGACCCCACGACTCCGCGCACGTGTCCAGAACAGGGCCGGAGAGGGGGGGTGGATTTTGAGGCATCAGTGGGGGCTGGCAGCGGGACAGGTTGGTCGGTGAGGGGACAATTTGAACCTCTCCGGACCCCCGGCAACCAAAGTTTTCAACACCCCTCGAAAATCTATAGCAAGAGGGGGTTAGCGTTTTGCGACTTCGTAGGCTCTGTTGACGACCTCTGCTAGGCGCTTACCAGCTTCCTCTCCTTCCGCTCTTCCTGAGCCAGGGGGGAAGGAAATCCTGAGCGAGGCGCGGGCAAGTTTCTCCCCCACCCCGGCGGCGAGGAGAACGGTGGAGGGTGTTGGCGCGCCGGTCGAACAGGCGGACCCGGCCGAGAGGGCGAGGCCGACCTTTTCACACGCCGGGAGTAGGGCCCGCCCATCAACCCCCGGGAACCCAACGCTCGCGGTGTTGGGAAGGGAGGCCCCCTCCGGGTCGGGCCGGTGAATCACCGATTCGGGGAAACCTTCTAGAAGTGCCCTGAAAAGGTGGTTTAGGGCCTCCTTCCCCGATTCTTCCCAAAGGCCTCGCTCCTTTTCCGCCAACCCCAGGGCCTCCGCGAGGGCTGCGGCAAGGGCGGGCGACTCCGTTCCAGGGCGCAGGCCCCCCTGGTGGCCCCCGCCGGAAAGGATGGGAGAGACCGGGACCGTTTCCCTGACCCGAAGGACCCCGATTCCCTTTGGGGCTCCGACCTTGTGCCCGGACAGGGTGAAGAGGTCGGCCACCTCGAGGGCGGCGGAGGGGTCGAGCTTGCCCCACCCTTGGACGGCGTCACAGTGGAGGATTGAATCCGGGGCCCGGCTCTTTGCTTGTTTCAAATCTTGGACGCACCCGGTCTCGTTGTTGGCCCATTGGAGCGAAACGAAGGATTCTGGGCCCGCACCGTCGAGACCCTCGAGGTCGACCAGGGCGCCCTCCTTGAGAGGGAGCAGGGTGAGGGGGCATCCCTCCTGCTGCAGAATCCGGAGAGGCCCAAGGACCGAAGGGTGCTCCGCCTTTGACCCAAAAAGTGGAGTGGGTCCGTCACCGCCCTCGGCCAGGGCGCGGGCACCACCCAGGATGGCAAGATTGTTCGCCTCAGTGGCCCCACTGGTGAAAATGATTTCACCCCGCCGCGCGCCCAACAGCTCGGCCACGGTTTCCCGCGCCTCTTCGAGGGCCGCCCGGGCCTTCCTTCCGGGGCCGTGGAGGGAGGAGGGGTTGGCGGGGCAATCCCTCTCGACCCGCTGAAAGGTTTCGAGGACCTCCGGCCTTACCGGAAGCCCGGCGTTGGCGTCCAGGAAGAGATCAGTTTTCATCCGGGGCGGTGCCGACCGCCCTGGCCCAGGCGGCCCCCCACTCGCTTTCTCCGCGGGCCGTTTCGGGTGCTGAAATCTCAGGGGACGGGACGGTTTGAACGGAAGGGGCGACTTCGACTGAGAATTCCTCCGTGAGAGGGGCTTCAACCTCGATGGGGACCTTCACCTGCGCGGGGACTTTGGCGTCGATTGGGTCCTCGGTTTCTGCCCGAGCTTCGGCAAGGCCGAGGCGATCGGCGAGGAGGTCGGCAAGAGCTGAAAAATCCTCCGCGGCGCCCGAGCGGGGAGAGTATTCAAAAATGGTCTGGGCGTGGGAGGGGGCTTCCGCCAACCTCACGTTGACCCTCACGAAGGGGTGGAGGACCAAATCCCCAAAATGGCGATTGAGTTCGTCGAGGACTTCATGGGAGAGGCGGCGCTGCTTGCTGTAGAGCCCGACCAGAACCCCGATTACGTCGAGAGGGGGGTTGAGCCGTCTTCGCACGCGGTCCATGACATCCAGAAGCTGGGCCATCCCCTGCAGGGCGTAGAACTCGGCCTGGACGGGAAGGAGGACATGGTCGGCGGCCACCAGGGCATTGAGGGAGAGCAGCCCCAGGGAGGGGGGGCAATCCATGAGCACCACGTCCGCTTCCCCGCCGGCGCTTTTCCAATCGTCGAAGGCGTCCCGGAGGAGGGTTTCCCGACCGATTTCCGCCGAGAATTCAGTTTCTGCGCCACTCAGGTCCAAGTTGGTTGGCGCGATGAAAAGCCTTTCCGCGGAAGTGGAGCGGACGACGTCAACGAGGCCGTGTCGACCCCCCAAAAGGGTGTAGATGGAGGGGTCGCCAACCGGAGGGACCTGATCGAAGCTGATGGAAAGATGGGCCTGAGGGTCGAGGTCAACCAGGAGGACGCGCAAGCCCTTTAGAGCAAGAGCCGCCCCTAGGTTGGCGCAGGCGGTGGTCTTTCCAACGCCGCCCTTTTGATTGATGACCGCCAAAACCTTCATGAGCCGAAGATAACAGTTGGGAGAGGGGGAACCCAACCCCTGTCTGGATTTTTACAAGCCATTGAACGTGTTTTTTAAATGGAATTCCTAAACCGGAACCCCTAACACAAGCGTATATTGTTGTTCTTGGGGGATGGCCTTGAGGAGGAGGTCGGTGCCGGCCATGGGAATGCCCAGTGAGAGGGCGGCGCTAAGGATGCTGAGGGCCTGGCCTTGGGGCCGGCCCCCGGGGCGGAGGGCGCTTTCCTCCCGCTTTTTTCGCCCTGCCCGAATCCCGGAGTGGTTTTTGGCGCTCCTTGGGGTTCTTCTCCCCGCCGGGTCTTGAGAGGCCTCTTCCCGGCTCGTCCAGTCGGGACTCCATGTCCACATTCCCGACCAGTCCAGCTCGGTAGCGGCCTCCTCGGTCGGCGGCTCGCTTCCCAAGGGAAGGAGCTGGACCCCAAGAGGGCGGAGAAGTTGGGTCCAAAGGAAGCGGACGTCCGTTTCGCCACCCCCTTCGCTGTCGTGGAAAAAGAGGTTAAGGATTTTAGGGGACAGGGGCCTGACAGGAAGAAGGTCCAGCAGGGCGGCCCGGAATTCCGGATGGGAATCCGCGGCCCAATTGGGAGGGGTCGAGATTTCCCGAAAATCAGCGTGCTGGGTGAGGATTCCTAGGGTCCCGAGGTCAACGACCGGGCCCAACAAGACCTGAGCCTTCCCGCCGGCCCGGCGGGCTTCGGCGGCGATGTGGAGGGCGAAGTTGAGGTTGTCGAGCCGGCCGCCGGCAAACTCAAGTGGAATGCGGCCCCAGAAGTCGGTCATCGCCCGGACCCGCAAAGGGGTCGGACCTGCTCCACCATTTCCCCCAACGCCGCATCCACCTGTTGCTCCCAATCCGGCAGGTGGGCGAGATCCTCCCTTTCGTGGGCCCACAGGATGGAGCGACTCGCGCTGACCAGGGCCCCCAACCCCTCCGAGTTGAAGGCCGCCCCGAGCCCGTCCGCCTTTCCGCCTTGGAAGCCAAATCCGGGAAGAAGGAGGGGGGTCTCGGGCATCAGCTCTCGGAACCGCGCCAATTCTTCAGGCCGGGTGGCCCCGACGACGGCTCCGACAGAGGACCAGCCCGAGGCCCCGGTCAGTTCCCGCCCCCACGCGGCCACCTGGGAGGCGACCTTCTCGGCCAGGGGGGGGGCGCCATGATTCTGGAAAAGGCCGGCCCCCGGGTTGGAGGTCTTGACCAGGAAGAACAATCCGGCCCCCCGCTCCTTGGCGACATCGAGAAAGGGTCGGCATGCGTCCTCGCCCAGGTAGGGATTGACGGTCAAGGCGTCGGACCGGGGGTACCCGGATTTGCCCAACCAGGCCTCCGCATAAGCCGAGGCGGTCGAGCCGATATCCCCCCTTTTCCCGTCCAGGATGACGAGAAGCCCGCGCTCGCGCGCGCACTCGATGGCGTCGGCGAGAGCGATGGAGCCGGGGGGCCCCATGGCCTCGAAGAAGGCCGCCTGGGGCTTGACCACCGCCGCGTGTTTTGCCACGACATCAAGAAGAGTTCGGTGGTGAGCCGTGACCGCGGCCGCAGGGTCGGAGTCGGCGAGGGCGGCGAAGGGCGGAGGAAGATGGTCGGGCCGCGGATCCAGACCGACCACGACGGGGGAACCCTTTTCCCGAACCGCGGCCCATAGACGGTCGACGAAGAGGGCGGTCATTCCCCCTCCCCCCTGGGCGGGGGTCGATGCTTGGGAGGGACCAGAACTCCGCCCGACACCACGGTTCTGAACGCCTCTTCAACAGTCAGGTCCGTCGAGATTATGTCCTCGGCGGGGACGAAGAGCGTGTAGCCGGTCACGGGCATGGGGGACGAGGGGAGGAAAACCGACACCATCTCCTTCCCGGTCGCCTCTTCGAGAACCTTGAGGCTGTTGCCGGTTAGAAAGGCGAGGGAGTAGAGGCCCTGGCGAGGGTAGGGGATGACGACCACCCGCTCGAATTTAACCTTCTTCTTTTCACCGAAGAAGAATTCAGTGATTTGCTTGATGTGGGGATAGATGGCCCCGACGAGGGGAACCCGACTCAGGAGGCGCTCAAAGGCCCCGTGAATCGAGCGGCCGATGACACCGCTGAGCCAAAGTCCGGAAACGAAAACCACGAGAAGGACCCCGACGGCGGCCAGGGCTGCGGATGCCCAAGCAGGGAAGGGTTCCAGGCCGAGGAGTTTGAGTCCCGAATCCAGGAGCTCGGCCACCCCTCCGACGATGGCTTCGGAAAGCACCTGCCAAAGCCATACCAGGATGAAGGCCGTGAGGCCCAACGGCAGGAGAATCGCCAAGCCCCGCAGAAAGGTGCGGGTGATGGGGTGGCTGTTGCTTTTCGCCAAGGAATCTACGGACCCGAAATCCGGAGGTGGAAATTCTATCCCCGCCCTTCAGGGAGGAGGCGCTGAAGGGAATGATCGAGGAGAGGGAACCCGGCAGGGGTTGCCCGCAGGACCCGCCCCTCGGGGCCGGAAAGGATTTCCAGCAAGCCCTCCGCCACCAGCAGGGCAAGGGGGTCGCCGGGCAAGTCCTCGACATTCACCCCCGTGGATTCTTTCACGCGGCTCAGGCGGACCCCCTCCTTCTCGAGGCGAAGGCCCATCATGAGATGTTCAAAGGCGGAGGTTTGGGAGTTGGGGGTGGAGCTTTCTTCCAGCCCGTCACCCCCACCCTCGAGATCGGCCTGCCAGGCGGCGGGGTCGGAAATGTTTTTCCGATGGACTCCGTCTCCCCAGCCGCAGGCTCCGGGCCCGATTCCGACAAGGGGCAGTCTCCTCCAGCCGGCAAGATTGTGGAGGCACGCCATGCCGGGGAGAGAAAAATTGGAAATTTCGTAACGGTCCAGTCCGGCCTCCGAGCAGATTTCCAAGGTGCGGTCGAACAAGTGGAGGCAGAGGTCGGAGTCTTCCTCTTCCATCCGGCCCGCGTCTCGCTTGCGAGTGAGAGGGGTGCCGGGTTCGAAGGTGAGTTCATAGCAAGAAAGATGTTGAGGCCCCAATCGCAGGGCCCGATTGAGGTCGGCCTCCCACTCCAAGGGGTCCTGGCCGGGAAAGGCGAAAATCAAATCGAGATTCAGGTTTTCAAACCCCGCGCCGCGGGCCGACGCCACCGCCTTCTCGATGTCCTCGGGCCCGTGGGGCCGATCGTAGGCGGCGAGAACGGGAGGCCGGAAAGACTGGGCTCCGATGGAGATACGGTTCAGTCCGCCGGCGACCGCCGCCTCAGCGGTTGCCTCATCGAAAGATTCCGGATTGGCCTCCATGCTGGATTCAAGCGAGGAATCCCGGAAGTCGAGGATGGCGTCGAGGCCCTGGAGAAGCCTCAGGAGCTCCTCGGGCGGGAGGAGCGACGGGGTCCCCCCGCCGAGGAAAAAGGTTTGAGGTCGGAGGCCGGGAACTCGAAGTTCCGCTTCCTGAAGAAGAGCGTCCACGAGACGTCCCAGGTCCTGGCCCTTCCATACCCAGGCATTGAAGTCGCAATAGCGGCAGCGGGACTTGCAGAACGGAAGGTGGACGTAAAGAGAGGGGAGCGATTCCAGCAGGACGCCCGGCGGAGTGGCGAGTTCCACCGGGCGACTGGGCGGCGCGGAAATGTCGGAAAGTTCAGGCGGATTTGCGGCCGCCTTCCCCTGGAGGGATGGGGACCAGCCTTTCGGGAGCGACGCCTTCGACGACATAGGCGTGGAGTTTACGAAGGGTGTTCCTTTCCAGCTGGCGGACGCGCTCCCTGGAAATCCCCAGCGCCTTGGAGATTCCCTCCAGGGTTCCCGGGCCCTCTTCGTCCAGGCCATAGCGCAAGCGCAAGACCTTGGCCTCGAGGGGGTCGATGATTTGAAGAATTCCCCTCAGAGTCTGGAGAGCGTCTTCTTGAAGGGCGAGTTCGTCCGGGGTTTGAAGGTCACGGTTTGCCTGGGTTCTGGCGCCGGAGGCTTCCTGGATGGCTTCTTCGGCCAGATCCTGGGTTCCCCCGTTGGTGAACAGGGTTTGCTGGACGACTCTGGTGTTGGAATCGGAGAGTCCAAGCTGGCCGGCGATTTCCTGGGGAGTTGGGGTCCGGCCCAAGGAGTGCTGCATTTCGTTTGAAGTGCGGCCCCACTTGGTGAGGATTTCAACCATGTAGGATGGAATTCGAACCGTCTTGACCGAATTGATGAGGGCCCGACGGATGGTTTGTTGAATCCACCAAGTGGCATAGGTGGAGAAGCGGAAACCCGCTTCGGGGTCGAATTTTTCGATGGCCTTGAGAAGGCCGATGTTCCCCTCCGCGATCAAGTCGGTGAGGAGAAGACCTCGGCGCTGAAAGCGCTTGGCGATGCTGACGACAAGGCGAAGGTTGGCCCGAATCATGTGTTCTCGAGCATCTTGGTCGCCTTCCTGGACCCTGCGGCCCAAGGCCACCTCCTGGTCAGGCGTCAACAGAGGGACTTCGTCGATTTCTCGAAGGTAGGTTTCTAGGCAGCGGTCGGAGCTGATGGCTTTGTCCTCGCGGTTCTTGGGTGAAGGGGTCTGTATCTCCTTCGGGTAAATGGAAAAGCAAACTTGAACAAATTCCCTTTCTTCCAAGGATTTAGACTCCCAAAGAGGTTAATTTGTTCCTCAAACTCTTTCTCCCAAGGGGTTTAGGGAGAAGTTAAGATTCCCGATGGATGGAACCCCTCCCCCCCCCTCACGAGAAGCCCCGAAGGCGCTCCATTGCGGAGGATGAGTTTCGCCCTCTCCTGATTGGCCAGGCAGGGGAGTTCGTCCAGCTGGCAAACGGGATTCTGGAATCCCCCCCCGAAAGGTGGACTCAAAGGCAGGTGGACCACCTCTACCGGTCAACCTCTGAACTGGAGACCTTTCTGGATTTCTTTGGTTGCAAACAAAACAGAACCTTTCACCGAACCCGTGAACTGGTCGCCCTGATTCGTTGGTTGTCCCGGGCCATGGGTGGCCTGGTTCACCTGGATCGAGGGATGGCGTCCACGAAAATTCCCAACCAGGGCTGGGGAAACGAAGAATTGCAACCCCGAGTCCAACGAGCCGCCCTTTTCCTGGGCGAGAGCATCTGTAAATGCACGCAAGCCCTTAGAGAGGAATGGGTTGAGAGAAAACTAATGTGGCAGGATGGGGCCCTGAGGGTGGATTCTCTCGTTTCAGGCCATACCCACGTTCTCCTCGCCCCCGACTTGGGCGAGCAGGACGAAGCAGAGGGCCCCGGAGTTTCCAGTGCGGCGAGGTTTTCGGGTCGCTACCTTCGGCTTTTTGAGTCCTGGGCCCAGGAGGCCACTCAGCCATGCAAGGGATTGGAGGGGCTGAGATCCTTTGTCAATCGATTCGCCTCCGAGGGGATTGCGCGGCATTTCGAGGCCCGCATCCATAATCTTGAAAGCGACTATGACTCCCTGGTGGCGGGCACCTCCCAAGAGGCGGAAAATGGAGATTTACTCCTCCTTCGCGGGTCGACAAGTCTTTCCCTTCTCCTCTCGGAATCCGTCACCTCCCTTTCGCACTTGTACGAGAGGCATGCAGGGCCCGGGGCCTCTCCACACGAAAGAGATCTCTTTGGCTCCTGCATCGACGAGGAACAACTTTTGTCCATCATCGCCAATGATGGAGTTGTCCTTATATGGGAAACTCTCAAAACGGGGGAGAAGATGGCCCAAGGCCTAGTGGACAAGCTCACCGAAAGGGCCTCGGCAACTCTGGAACTTCCCACCGGGCTGACCCTTCATGCCCGGCCCCTGGCCCTTGTGGCCCAGGTGGTTGCCCATTTTGGCACCCCTGTTGAAATGGAAATGGAGGGAAGCCGGACCAATGCTGGGAGCATCATGCAGCTCCTGGTTCTCGCCGGGTCCAAGCCGGATTGCCGCGAGGTCACCTTTCATGGCGACCGGCAGGTTCTCAAGGACCTCTCCCGGCTCTTTCAGGCCGGGCTCGGAGAATCGGGGATGGACCGGATTCCACAGGAATTGAGCTACCTGCTCTGATTTTTGGTCATGCCCCGGCCGGACTAGATGCCGTGCTGAAGTCGGTCGCCCAAAACGGTCGGCAACCCCGCCTTTCGAATCAGGGCCTGTTCCCTTGCGATGGGATAGGGGGCGCGAAGGAGCTGGACTCTGCCTGAATCCGGCGAATACACCAGCGCGGGGGCAAGAGGGTTTTCGTCCCGCGGCTGACCGGGACTGCCGACATTGACGAGGGCGCGGTCCCCCCGGAGGAGGGTCCAATCCGGCTCAAAGTGCCATTTCAGGGCTTCCTCCTCAGCCGCCCTCAAGAAAGTCATGGGGAGGTGGGTGTGGCCAAAAAAGCCGATGGGGGCGTTGAAGTCCTCAAACGCTTTCTCCGCAGCTGGAATGGACTGAAGGTAGTCGAAGTCCTCCGGCCGGGGAAGGCAGCCATGAAACAAGCACCACTCCTCCGTGTCCAGGCGGAGAGGAAGGGATTCGAGCCAATCCCGGTTTTCCCTGGAGATTTGGCCTCGAGTCCATTCCAAGGCTTCACGTGCGTAGGGATTGAAATAATCAAGGGCCAGCTTTCCCAGCAAGGCCCAGTCGTGGTTGCCGGCAACCGCCTGGATGTTTCTCTCGCGAAGGATTGCGCACACCTCGTTGGGGCGGGGCCCGTAGCCCACCACATCCCCAACGCAGAGAATCTCCCCCACCCCTTCAGCGCCCAAAAGGCCAAGGGTGGCCTCCAAGGCTGAAAGGTTCGAGTGGAGATCTCCAAGCACCCCGATTCGATTCCTCTCGGCCACGGCTTGTTTTCACACCTCCTTGTTGGTTAGGCTAACCAAGCGACCACTTTGAGTCGCATCAAATTCCGGGGAACTCCGAAGGGAAAGAAAAATGACAACCAAGCGCATGGGAAGGGGATTGGATTCGTTGATGGCAGGGGTGCAAGCAACCCGAGCAAAGGAATCGGGGGAGCCCCTCTGGGTGGACCTGGGCGACCTTCAGCCCAACAGCCAGCAACCACGGTCTGATTTTGGGAGGGGCCTCGAGGGCTTGGCCGAATCTCTCAAGAGACACGGCATGATGCAACCCATTCTCGCCACACCCCAGGTGGGCGGGGGGTATCAAATCCTTGCAGGGGAAAGACGGTGGCGGGCCGCGAAAATTGCCGGCTTCACCCAGGTCCCGATCTTCGTTCGGGCCGCGAACCCCACCGAGTCCGAAAGGCTGGAGCTCGCCCTCATCGAAAACATTCAAAGGGAAGACCTGAACCCCATCGAGCGAGCCCTGGCATGCAGGCGGCTGCTGGATGAGTACTCGCTCACCCAGGAGCAGGTCGCGAGCCGCCTGGGCCAGGAGCGGTCCACGATTGGCAATCTGGTTCGCCTTCTCGAACTTCCGGACGAGATTCAGGCCTATGTTTCACGTGGAACACTCACTTCCGGGCACGCTCGCGCCCTCCTACGCTACGAAGGTGAGACTGCCCAAGTTAAGGCGGCAAAGAGAGTTATCAAAGAGGGGTGGACGGTAAGGGAACTGGAGAAAGAGGCCGCGGAGGCGGTGGAGGAGGCCGGAGGGGCCGAAATTGGCGGCTCGAGGATGTCGAGGCCCCGCCTTCCCTCCTGGGTCGTCGAACTCCAGGAGAAGCTGACCCGCCGCTGTGGCTTGAGGGCGGAAATCCGACTGCGGAGGAAGGGAGGGGGGCGCCTGGTCCTCCACTTTTCCGAGCTTGAGGATTTGGACCGCCTGACCCAGACCCTGGACCTTCCCAGGGAATCGGAGGTGCTGCTGGCCCAGGAGGGCCATTAGGCGGGGAGGCCCCGAGAGGCGAGATCTAGAGGCGCCGGGCGGAGAGCACCTTGACCGTTTTGGGGCCGTCCTCTGAGGCGGCCGCGGCGTTGCCGGCAATTTCCCTCAGAATATCAAGGGACGCTGGGTCGGCAATCCTCCCCAGGACGGTGGTTCGCCCGTCATAGGAATAGGCGTCCTCAAGGTGAATGAGGAGCTCGCCTCCTTTTTGATGGCTGCGGGCCCCAGAGGGATCGACCAGGGTCCCCAGGGTCCCCGCTGAATGGAAACAGCCAAAGGAACGCTCCAGGGGAAGGGGCTCGGCACCCTTGGAGCCAGGGAGGAGGATGCGTAGGGCGAAGGGGCCCATTTCAAGGATTTGGGCATCGTTCCAATCACCTCCCTCAGCCTTGGCCAATAGTGACGACGTGCCAGTCGGAGCCGAGTCCTCGAAAAGCTTGAAATCCAGGTCGAAAACATTGGAGTCGTCCCCCTCTCCGACCTGAACCTGAATGGAAAGCGTGGCGCCTTCCGGATCTTGATGGTTGGGGGTTTTAAGCTCCCCTCCTACTTGTTCGCCCGCCAAGGCGGCGAGTGCCAGGTCCCAAAGGGAACCCTCGCCGGGAGCAAGGGATACATTGGGAAAACCTCCAAGTGACTTCAGGGAAGTAAGTTCGGAAGAAACAATTTCAATGGAACCCGGGTCTCCCCCCGCAAGGGCTTCACCGGCCGCGCGCAGGAGAATCCAGGGATGAACCCTCGAGTCCTTTCGGGATCGGGCCAGGGTTTCTTCCAGGGCCGTACCCTGAAAACTGGCAGGGGGGCCGCTCCGTATTGAGTGGTAGAGGTCCCACGATTTCGTGAGGCCAGAAGCCTGCCATTTGGGAAGGTATTCCCGGTATCCGATGATGGCGAAAAAGCCCAGCACCAGTGCGAAGAGAAAGCGTTTGTTGGCCTGAAGCCAATCCTTTACGGGGTCGTCCATTGTCGAGGTCAGCGTGCTGCCCGGATTTCCAGGCGGAGAAGGGATTCGCCAAGAGAAAGGCCGTAAAGCCCTTCTGGGTCGTGAGTAGGGGAGAATTTCAAGGTAACATCCGATTTGTGCCAGGTTCCGGTCAATGCCCCGGGCACCCAACCGAATTCAGGAAGGCGCTCGGCCATGTAAGCCATGGCGGATTCGGGGGACGATTTTCCGCGCAGGAGAATTTTTGCGGTGCGATACCGTCCCACGGCAAGGGCTTCCGACTCGGCGAGTCGGCCTTCAACGGGTCGGTAGCTTGAAGGAATGGGGACATCGTCCAATACCTGCCACAAAGCACCTGAGGGGCTGGAGGGAGAAACATTGCAGGATGTCATCCCCAGGACCAGGAGAAGGATGAGGGGCCTCATTGGGGGGGGCAGTTTATCCGCGGTTTCTCCTGCCAACAACGGTCGCCATCCGTATAAGATTGCCAACCCGAATCCCCCGAAACCATCACTTTGAAAACTCTTCTCACCGTCGGTCTTCTCGGCTTCACCAGCCTTTCTTGTTCCGGAGATTCCGCCTCCCCTGAAACCTCAACCCCTCCGCCCCCTCTCGAGGGGAATTTGGCCGAGTCGTTGCCCCAGGAAACGTTGGCCTATTTCGGGGTTCCCGACCTGGATGCTTACCGGAAGGGGCTGGCCGGCTCCTCCATGGGTCGCATTCTGGAAGAAGATGAGGTCCAAGCTTTTTGGACCGCGATTCTTCCCTATCTGGAAGAAGGTCTGGCCTCCATCAAGGAGCAGGCTGCCGAGGAAGGAGTTGCTGTCGATGATTGGAAACTGGAGGCCTTGACCTCCTTTGAAATGGGCATCGTGGCCGACCAGGAAGATGGCGGCTTCGTTGGCCGTGCCACCCTCGATCTGGGAATGGAAGCTTCCACCGCCACCGGTCTCTTCGAATGGATTGCCTCCCAGGCCAAGGAGGCTGGCATTCCGCGAACGGGGGACGCGCTTCACTTTTCAGAAGGCCCCCTCAACGCGTCGGTTTCCGTCTCCGACGGTCACCTGGTCCTTGGCATCGGCGACAGCGGCTCTTGGGAGGGGACAGGGTCCTTTCTCGACAGGGAAGATGTTCAATTCGGGCACCAAGCAATTCATGAGGATGGGGTGCTGATGTATGGCTTCCTGGATTTTCAGAGATATTTTTCCCTGCTGTCCACCCTCATGGAGGAAGAGGGCGACCTTGGCGGCCTTGCTTTCGGAGACCTGTACGGCCCATACATGGACGCCTTTCGGGGAATCCATTTCGGGGCAGGTTGGACCGCCGACGGTTCAAGCCTCACCCGGTCCATGACGGCTTTCGCCGATGGCGTCGACCTCTCCCTTTTCACCGCGGGGCCCGTCGATTTGGATCTGGTGTCTTTCATCCCTGATGAC
>DCAK01000039.1:16374-26063 GCA_002311925.1 Planctomycetes bacterium UBA1135 | reverse complement strand
ACCACCTTCGAGTCCGCTTTGGCCGAAGGCGGTCCAGCTGTCCACGAATGGGTTTTTGGGAATCGTCGCGGGGACCTCGATGCCGCTGCGGCCTCCTTCGGGAACCAGACCTTCTCCTGGTCCAAGTCCAGCGGCAACCTGATGGGTGGCGGCGGCGGGGGCGTGACCTGGATGGAGCTCCTCGACCCTGCTCCCCTGCGAGAACTTTTCCAGGAACTCCTGCCCCCGCTTGCCGAGCTGCTCAAGGAGGAAGACTTTCCCGTCACACTTTCCTCGAAACGGATGAAGGTGAGAGCCAAGGACAAGGACGGTGACACCATCGTGAAGGAGGGCCCCCAGTACTACCTATTCAAGATTTCGGGCGACATCCTTCCGGCGGAAATCCAGCTTTTCGCCTCGGGCTTGCTTGCCCAATTCCAGCCCTCCTTTGGTATCACTGAGGATGGTTGGTTGGTCGGGTCCATGGGAGTCGGCGGGGTCCGAGCTGCCCTCCGTTCCGGGCTGAGGGAGCCCAAGAAAAACATCCGGGAAAACCCAGAGGCTTCTTCTTTCCTTGATGCCGCCCCCGCCACCTCGACCGCTCTGTCCTGGAGCGATCCCCGCCCGGGCCTTCGCTCGGGAATCGGGATGATCAAGGCCCTCACCGGACTGGCCACCGGGCAAATGAAGGACGCAGACCCCGCCTTGGGAGCCCTCATCGGCAAGATTCCAGGCCCGGAGCCCATCGTCCGAAATATCCGACCGAGCTGGTCGTGGACCTGGATGGAGGATGGGAACATTCACGCCCGGTCGATTGGAAGTCTTGGTGTAGGCGAAGCGATTCCCGGCATTGCGGCTCTTGGATTGGGAGGACTTTTGCTGGCGAAAGGATTCCTGGGTGAGGTTGAGCCGGACGAAAACGGACACTCCAGCGAACACGGCGAGAGCCCCGCGGCCCCCAATGCTTCCGCCGAGCGGTCCGCCGCTTTGGCTGAGTTGGCCCGGTTGCAAACGGGCATTCTCGTCTATGAAGTCACCCGGGAATCCCTTCCCTCTTCCCTGGCCGAGCTGGTCTCCGAAGACGACCCCGCCGCCTTTCTCGCCGACCCGGAAAAAGGAATTCGGCTCGACCCCTGGGGCAACCCATTCGTGTTCAAGGTCGGTGACGGGGATTACACGCTCTTCTCAATGGGCCCCAATGGCCTCGAGGGGGGAGGGGACGACGTCGAGCTGGACTGACCTCCTTCCGGGGCTGGTCCTCTTCGCCGGGCCTGTCCAAGAACCGGAGGCCGCCCTTTCCTGGGAAGCCCCGCCGGGTCTTGAGGATTTGGGCGCTCGCCTCGCCCCCGAGGCGGAGGCCATTCTGGAAGAAGTCTGCCAATGGCTCGGCATCCCCGAATCTCCCCGGGGGACCCTCCACTGGGTGACGGACCGTCAGGGAATCATCCAAGCCCTGGATTCGAAACCGCCTGAATGGTCGGCGGCGGTGACCTTTCCAGGAACGGGAGATGTCTGGCTGGCCACAGAAATTGCCGGAGGGATGGACCGACTTCGGGTGACTCTGCGTCACGAGCTGGTTCACCTGGCCATGGGGAGCCTGGGCAAGGAAACCTTCGAAAGGCTTCCCGCCTGGTTTCACGAAGGGTGTGCGGAGCATTTTGCGGGCGACCTCTACCTCGGCCGGGTGGGGGTTTCTCTTCCATGGCGCGCATTTACCGGTTCCCTTTCCCCCCTGGCTGAATTTCGGGAGGATTTCGGGCGCGAGGCCGACCATGCCGCGGAAGGTTACGCGCTGGGCCATGCCATGGTGGAGCGCCTTCACCGTCTCCATGGCCAAGATTTGACGGCGAAGATTCTCCGGCGAGTGGCCGAAGGAGACTCCCTCGACCAGGCCTTGGTGGCCCTCACCGGGCTCAGCGTGGTGACCCATGAAAAAGACCTGCGAGCCGACCTGGCTTCCGCCCATGCTCTCGCCGGAGAAATCGCCCCTGAATTCCTGACTCTGATTTTTCTCGCCCTCGCCCTCTCCTTTCCCTGGCTCTTCCACCTCCGCAAGAAAAAAAGGATGCGATTCGAACTCAAGTGGGAGGAAAGCGAGGCGCTGGAGGCGGAGGCTGGCCCGGAGAAAAACGCGGAGGATTTTGGAGATGCTCTCGACGCGTGGATTCAGCGGGAGGAAGATGGCGGCCGCTGAGCTTTGGCAGCCTCCGCTCTCCCCCTGAAAAAGCGCATCCGTCGTCTGGTCGGATGGTGGTTGGCGGCGCATGTGGGCCCCCCCCTTCTCCGCCTCCTTTGCTGGTCTTGGCGCCTTGAAAGGCTGCACCCCGAAAGAAGGGTGGAGGCAGGTCCCGGAGGAAGTCGACCCATTTTCGCTTTATGGCACGAGAGCATTCCGTTGGCGGTGACCGGTCATGATGGCTGCAGGTTCAGCGTCATGATCAGCCGCCACCACGACGGAGAACTGGTTTCCCGCGTCGCCGAGAGGTTCGGATTCCGCCCCGCGAGGGGGTCGCCCAAGGAGGGAGGGGCCACGGCGGTCCGCCAGCTCCTTCGCATTCCTCCGGATTGGAATCCCGTCATCACTCCGGACGGCCCCAAGGGGCCCGCCCATGAGGTCGCCCCGGGAGCGGTCTACCTTGCCGGAGTGACGGGGCGGCGACTGGTCGCCATGGGGTTCGCCGCAAGCAGGGTTTGGAGGGCGGGGTCCTGGGACCGGATGGTCCTTCCCAAGCCCTTCGCCCGCGTCGTCGTCTCCTACTCCGAGCCCATGGAGGTGGAGAGGGAAGGCGTTCGCGACCCGGAGATTCGCCTGGCCCAGGCCCGGCGTCTGAAGGAATGCCTGGACGGAGTTCACCGGGAAGCGGAGGCGGCTCTGGAGGAGTTACAGGGGGGGGAAGGGAGGTGACCCGGGTTCTGAAGATGGGCCGGGAGGAGGGCCAAGCGCTCGAAGAGAAACTTCGGGATGAAGGGTTCGAGTTCGGGCCTCTCGCCTATGCGTTTTTTCAAGCGAAGGGTCAGCAAGTCGTGGTGAGTCTCTATGAAAGCGGAAAATTGGTTGTCCAGGGAAAGGGAACCAGGGCCTTTCTGGCGCGATTTCTTCCCGACCTGTCCAGGGAGCCGAACCCTTCGAATGATTCCCCCGAGGGGGAGGGCGCGGGCATCGGCTCGGACGAGACGGGGAAGGGGGACACTTTCGGGGGGATGGTGGTGGCGGGCGTGGCGGTTCCCGAGAGCGGGATTTCCGAATTGCGGGAGGCGGGCGTGGCAGATTCAAAGGCCATGAACGACCGGAGGATTCGGATCCTCGCACCCTGGATTGAAAGCAACCTGGCCACCCGGGTCCGGGTTTTGAGTCCTTCCGAATACAACAGGATGCACGCCGAATCGGGGAACAACGTCAACCGACTCCTGACCGGACTTCACTCCGAAATCGTGGAATCCCTTGTCGAGGAAACCGGCCTTTCCCGGGTGGTCGTCGACCGCTTTGGTTCAGACCTTCCCGTGACACGCCGCCTCCGGGAGAAACACCCCGAGCTCGAAATCCTCGAAATCCCCAGGGCCGAGGCTCATGCCTGCGTGGCCGCGGCATCGGTCCTGGCCCGGTCCGGCTTCCTCGATTCCATGGCCGAGCTTTCCCAGGAGTGGGCCGTGGACTTCCCGCTGGGCAGCGGGAGCCCGGTCCCCCCGGCAATGAACGCCTTCCTCGACCTCCATGGCCCGGAGGCGATGCGAAAGGTCGCCAAACTCCATTTCCGCAACGTTCGCAAACGGCTCGAAAAGTGACCATAAAATTCCTCCCCCTGACAGCCTCCATTCTCGTGATTTCCGATTCCCGAACACTGGAAACCGACAAGTCCGGGAGCCTCATTGAATCCATGCTCAAGGTTGCGGGGCACGAGGTCGCCGAAAGGCGAGTGGTCGTGGATGAAAAGGAGGCAATCGCGGAGGCGACCCGAGAGGCAAGCGCGCGAGAACGGGTTCGAGTCGTCATTCTCACCGGCGGCACCGGGGTGACCCGCAGGGACGTGACTCCCGAAGCCATTGAACCCCTGCTGGACAAGGTTCTTCCCGGGTTCGGGGAAATGTTTCGTTGGCTTTCCTGGGAGGAAATCGGGGCCTCCACCCTTCAATCCCGAGCCCTCGCAGGGGTCATGGAGGGAAACCTGATTTTCTGCCTTCCCGGATCGACGGGAGCGTGTCGGCTGGGGATGGAAAAGCTCATTCTCCCCCAAATTGACAATCGAACACGGCCCTGCTCCTTTGGGACCCTGCTGGACAGGCTGTAGAGGATTGTGGAAAACCTTGGGAAAACACCGAGAAAACTTCGCCATCCACGTTTCCCCTTTTTATAAACAACTGAGGGCAAGTCTCTTGTGGATTGCCACTCATCCACATGGCGTTTTGTGGAGAACCCGGGAATCCGAACCGGGTCCTGAGCCCTCCGGGTCTATTCTTCTTCTGAAAACCCCGGGTCCAAGGCGTCCTGGGGGGGTTCCCTGGAAACAGGACCGGCCGCCGGGTCGACGGACTTGTAGAGGTCGCTGACCTCGCTTTGTGCGTCGTCGACCTCCCTCTGAATGTCATGGATGGCGTCGTCGATGCCCGACTCTCTCTTCAAATCGCTCAGAGACCTGCGGGCTCTGAAGACCAGCTTCCCGATATCTCGAAGAACGGCCGGTAGCTGGCCGCCGAATAGAAGCAGCCCAATCACCAAGGCGACCACGATTTCGGGAGTACCGATGAAGGCCAAAGGGGTCATGGGCTCATTCTAGGTCCAGGGGAGCCGGGGGTCCCCATCAGGAAGAGGGGTGTCAAGCTGAAGAAAAATCCCGAGCGACCCAAAGTTTCATCCCGGTGGACGCCCGCTTCGAGCTGAAAGTCGTGGGCGTAATGTTGAAGGGAGATTTCAGAGAAGACGCCAGGGTCTCCTTCTGTGGTGAAGGCTTGCCGGCATGAAACCCCCCATGCTCTCCCAAGGCGCCAATCAGCAGCCACCACCCCGATGCCGAACAGGTCCCGGACCTCCCGGTAGGCGAGAGAGGCGCTGAGATTTTCGAAGGGGCGAAACCCGGTCGAAAGGTAGCCCTCCTCGAGGCCGGCCTTTGAATCTCCGCGCCTCAAACGGGCGTTCAACCAAGCTCCCGAAAAAGAGGATCCCGCTCGTTCGGGTTCGAGCCAAATACGAATCTCTCCGGGGCCGAAATCGCCGGCCCGGTCGCCATGGTCGGGCAAGAAGTTGGAGTCGGAAAGAGGAGCCGCCAAATCCGGATACCAAGGGAGCCGGAGATCAAGTTCCATCCAGGGAGTGGATTGACTGGGGGCGGTCCAATATTGGCGAAGGGACATTTCCACCGCCTGTCCAGGAGCAAGGAGGTCCCACGAATCCACCACTCTTTGGATGGGGGAGGAGTCCTGGCTTGCCCGCCGATTCCGGAAACGAATCAGGGGTTGGACTCGATGGCCCCAACCTCCCGTGTACGCGCGAGAAAGGGTGGAGGAAATGTCGAGATAGGCCTCCGCGAGCACTCTTTCTTCCGCCGACGCGCTGTCGTCGGTCCAGGACGCCCCGTCCATCCGGATTCCGGGACGCAAGGAAATTCCGGCGGCATGAAGGGGAATCGAGGACTCCCACCAAACGCGGCCCCGGTTGCGGCGGAACTCCCCCTGAGAAAGGAAGGGGTCAACTCCGAGATGGGTGTCCAGAGACGTCTCTCTAAATTGGAAACTTGCGAGCTCTCCGCCCCATGAAAAGTTCACCGGGGCACGGCCATCGGCTCCCCCAAATGGACCCGCAGGGGTCGAGGCGAGGGTGGAGGAAAAGGCCTCCCACCGGAAGCTGGGCCGGGATTCAAAGTGGCCGGGAAGGGAGTCGCCGAATCCGGCGAAAGGGGAAAAACCAGCTGAATCCGAACCTTCGACAGTCGCTTCGAAGAAATGATCCCTCCCTCTCCGGGCAAGGTAAAGCTGGCTCACCTGATCTTCTTGGGTCCTCCACGCGCCCGGGAAAAATTCCGGATCCACCAGGACATCGCTGGTCAGGGCCAGGTCCGCATCAAGAACCCAGGATTTCTTGAATGTGAAACGATTTTCAACGCGGGCTCTCCACCGTTCGTCTTCACTTCTTCGGATTCGCCTCGCGTAGGGATGCACGTCGCTTTCCTCATCCCGGAGGTGGAAGAGTTTCCAATTGCTGGACACGTTGTCTCCATCAACCCCAAACTCCGCCTCGAGAGGAAAGCCCCTCCTCGTGGAAGCGGAAGGGGCCAAGGCCCAGGACCATTGCCGGCCCCGGGAATCCTCGCTTGCTCCACGCCAGCGCGTCTCCACCCGGGTGCCGTATCGATCGTTCGAGGAAACTGCGATGGAGTGAAAACCGGCGATGCCAGTTTCTCCCCAATCCTGAAAAAAGGTGGCTGGGAGAGGAAGAACCTTGGTCCCAAGAACTTCGAGGGCCACGCTCTCGGCTTTCCAGCGAATTCCCTCCTCTCCGGCCATGCCTTCAAGGCTGCCGGCCCGGACCGCGAAGTGGGGGGCGTCCTCATCGCAGGTGGTCATCTTCCCGTCGACGACCCGAAAGGATCCGTCAGCGTTCTCGACCAGGCTGCGGGCCACCAGCCGTAGAGGCCAGCCGCTTGGAAGAACACCCGCGTCGAGGAGAAGATCGACATTCTCGATTTCGAGGAGCCCTTCCCTTGGGAGATAAAGGAGTTGAGAGCAGAGGAGGGACCCCTCAATTCCCTGAATGGATACCGAGCCCTGGAGCCGGACTTCCAGGAAGCGGCCGTCGCCAGTGAGGGGCTGCGCTCGGGAAAGGAGAGGGCCCATCCATCGCCCAGCCAGCGCATGGGTCGCCGTCGGGGCCCTGTCTCCCTTTGGCGCCAAGCGAAAAAAAGCGAAATCAGCCTCCGCCTGGAATCCTTCGGCCTCAAGCCGGAGGTCGGTGACTTCAACCCAGGTCTCGTCCCCCTTGGTTTCCGAGCGGACGGTTTCCGCCTTGGCCACGATTTCCTGGGGGAAGGGAGCGGCCCAGAGGGCAATGAGGACGGGGAGAATCAAGGGATCACGAAGGTCGCATCTCCCGCCTCGAGGACGCCGACCCCCTTGCGGTGCACGAAGCGTTGGCCGACTGCAGTTCTCCCGTCTTCAAGTTTGAGAGTCGCGGGACAGTCGGAATCTCCTTGGACTTCAATCTCCCCCACAGTCTCAAGGAAGTGGGCGACTCGCCCGGTGGCTCGGGTGAACTCCGATTCAAGGGAGACATCGCCTCGGAGGACAAGAACGCGGGCCGCCCCCTCTCCGTGCCAATCAAGAGAATCCCCAAAGGCAGTCCAGTCCAGGCCCTCGACGCGCACCTGTCCCTCGGCCGCTCCGCCCCCTTCCCCCCATTCAATTCTTTGAGACCGGATGAAAAGCGGGCCTTGTTCCGGGCCCCCTTCGAATCGACAGCTGGCGTTCCCTGAAAGGAGGGTGGATTCTTTCGAAAAGACGGCGCGCTTGCCCGTGACTTCGAAGGCTCCCCACAGCTGTTCCACCCCCTGAAGGTGAAGGGGGGAGCGGCCGCCAGCCAATTCAAGCTGGTTTTTTGAAGTCCACCGGGCCGACTCGGCCCGCCCCTGCCAGGCCCCGGAAAAGGTCAAGGGGCCGGTCGCTTCCCAAGTCCCACCGGGAAGGAATTCGATGAATGTTGCGTTGACCTCGCAAACATCGCCGACGAGGCGCAAGTTGTCCGCCGGCAAGAAGAGGATGGGGCGGCGGGAAAGGGCAAGCCTTTCCTGGGAAAGAAGGGAACGGCCTGCCGTTGCCCGCAGGGTCCACTGGGGGAGATAGCCGGTCCACTCGACCCGGGGTTCTCCAAAAAAGACGGCCCCACCGCCTTCAGTCTTCTCGATCCGGTGAGCCCGGGCCCGGTAGGCCCCCTCACGAAATACGACATTCCCGGAGGCTTCAAGACGCCATTTTTCTCTTCTCCCATCCAGGACGAGGGCGTCACTTTCCAGCACCCAGGGTTCGGGATCCCCCCCCTCGATGGCGTTGCCACCTTCCGTAACGACCCTGCCCGATGCCCACGCTTGGCGGGCGGAGTCGAAGGAAATCTGCCTGGCTGAGACTTTGGGAATGTCGGCGCTTTCGGGGAAGAGGGAAGCGTCAAGGAACTGGATTTTTTCACCCGGGATCCAGGAGGCTGATTTCGCCTGAACGGCCCCCCCGGGAATGGTTCCGGCGACCCCGCCGTGCAGGGAAAGTGCCCCTCGATTGGGAAGGGCCTCGGCTCTTTCTTCCGCCCGGAGAGAAACCTCCTCCTCCTGGGCGACGGCATGCACAGGCCCGTCAAGAATCAGGTTTCCCGGGCTCCCATCTTCGGTCCAGCGGATGAGGCCTCCCACGCCCTCGAGGGAGCGACCCTCTCCATGCCAGCGGGTGGCGCCGAGACCCTTGAGTTGAAGGGGTCGGAGCCCGGCTTCGCCTTCACGGAGTTGGAATTCAATTCCCTGGGTCGTCCATTCTCCCGCCCACCCCGATTCGGGCGGCAGGAAGACCTGGCATTCGGTTCCTTCGGGAAAGGAGAGGACCCGACCGCCACCCTCCCGCGGCGCGAGGGTTCCAGGGCCATTCGCGGTACCCTTCCAACTTTCCCCATCGGTTCCCGGGAATTCCCAAGTGGTCCTGGTGGAGGTCGCCCCCAAGCGGACGATGTCGGAATCGGCGTCGAGCTCCAGTCCTTCGCCCTGGACATGAAGCCCTGAGCCGTCCACCTGGAAGGGTCCCGGGCAGAAGGAATCGCCGGTGCGAGTGTCGAGCCAGGCTTCCGAAGAAGAAATCCGGATGCCCGCGCCGCCCTCCAAGGAATCCAAGGTCAGGACCATGTCTTCAATCTTCCAAGGTCTTGAGGTGTCCAAGGTGATTCCTCCGCCCCGGAGGGGAATCCAAGCACCGGTCCCGTGGGCGATGAACCCCCTGGAGGGGGGGGTTGCAGGCGCCGTAATCCACGGGCTGTTCAACCTCATTCCCTCATTCAGGGGTCGTGGGTCTTCCCCTTCAACGAGAAGCCCGCCACCCCCATCCCCCCCTTGAGCCAATTCAACGCGAAAGGGCCCTTCGAAGGAGGTTTCCACTTCTCCAAGCCCATGGGCTTGAAAGAGAAATCCAGGTGGAGGAGAAGCCCCGACATCGGAATCCGGGCCTTTTCCAATCGACCCCCTCCACAGGAGAAGGGCCGTTGCGACCAGGCCGACGGACCCGAGGGCCCGCCAGGAGAGGCTCATGGAAGCACTCCCCGAGCCTCAAGGAGAAGCTCACAGATTTCCCTCAGGGCGCCACCTCCGCCGGGAAGCCGGGTCACATGGTCGGCGGCAGCCAAGATTTCGGGACGGGCCCCGGGAGGGGCGAGGCGGAGTCCTGCATGCTCGAAAAGGGCCAGGTCCGGCAAGTCGTCCCCGAAGGCCGCAACCTGTTCGGGGTTCAAGCCCCTCGACGTCACGATTTCCAAGGCCGAGGCGCCCTTTTCAAGATTCCCCATGCGCCTTTCCTTGACACCGAGATGGTCGAGCCTCTTGCTCACCGCTGGGCAATCCCTGCCGCTGACTACGGCGACCTCGATTCCTGAGCGAAGGAGGAGCGTGATTCCGTAACCGTCATGCACGGAAAAGCGAACGGAGGGGTCACCCTCCGCGTGAAAGAGGACGGAGCCATCGGTCCAACACCCGTCGATG
>DCAK01000039.1:7123-16331 GCA_002311925.1 Planctomycetes bacterium UBA1135 | reverse complement strand
TGTCGGTCAAGAGAAGACGAACCCTGGCCGCCCGTTCCAGAATTTCACCGGGGAAGCTCAGAGCCGTACCTCGAGGAGGTCCTGGACATCCACCAGGCCGACCACGCGCCCCTCCGCGCTCACCACCGGGATTTGATCCACATGGGTTTCGCGGAACAGGCCGAGGACCTCTCCCACCAGTTGCTCATCGCCGACGACCTGGGGCTCCGTGGCCATGTGCTCACGGACGGGGCTTTCGACCGGGATGGATCCGGACTGGGCAAGGCGGCGGAGGTCTCCATCCGTGAAGATTCCGGCAAGTGTTCCGTCCGGGTTTGCGACAACGGCGGCGCCAGGTCTTCCGGGGGTTTCGGTCATCACCGTCAGGGTGTCGGCGAGAGTGCTTTCGGGGCCGAGGAGGGGAAGCTCATCGCCCTTTCTCATGATTTCTCCGACTCGCATCAGGCTCTTCCCGAGCGAGCCGGCGGGGTGGAAGGCCGCGAATTCCTCGCGGGTGAAATTCCGCCCCTCGAGCACCGCCATGGCCAGAGCGTCGCCAAGGGCGAGCATGAGGGTGGTGCTCACCGTGGGGGCAAGGCCCAAAGGGCAAGCTTCCGGGGCTTCCCCAAGCTCGAGGACCACGTCGGCCTCCTTGCCCAGGGGAGACTCGGCGGACGAGCAAATGGCAAGGATGGGGGCCCCGATGGCTCGAGCGGCCGGCACCAGGCGGATCAGTTCCTGGGTTGCGCCGCTCTTGGAAAGAGCCAGGATGAGGTCTTCGGGTCGAACCCTTCCGAGGTCTCCGTGAAGGGCTTCTCCTGGGTGGAGGAAAAGGCTGGAAGTGCCTGTGCTCGCAAGGGTTGCGGAAATCTTTCCTCCCACGAGGCCGGCCTTCCCCATGCCGGTCACGACGACCCTTCCGGTGCAATCCAGAACCATCCGGCAGGCCTCGTCAAAAGCGGGGCCGAGCCGTTCCTGGGCGCTCGCGAGGGCCTCGGATTCAAGTCTCAGGACTTCGCGGCCTCGGGAGCGGGCTTGTTCGGGGTCGAAAACCATTTGCGTGGATTCTTCTACGGCGGGAGTTCCCATTCTGTTGCGTATTGTAGGCGCCTTGCGGAAAGGCGAGAATGAAGCCCGAGTGGACCCCGTCATCATCTTCTCCGTGGCCATTGTCGTCTTGGCCATCACAACCCACGAAGCGGCCCATGCCTGGGTGGCCGATCTTCTCGGCGACCCGACCGCGCGGCGGCTGGGGCGGGTGACCCTCAACCCGATTCCCCACATCGACCTCTTCCTGACCATCATCCTGCCCGCCCTCCTGATTCTCAGCAGCGCGGGCGTTATTTTCGGGGGCGCGAAGCCGGTGCCGGTCCAGATTAACTTCTTGCGGAATCCTCGCCGAGACTGGGCCCTGGTGGGAGCCGCCGGCCCGGTCAGCAACATCCTCCAGGCAATTCTGTGGGCCGGGCTCCTGTCCGCCCTTCTTCACGGTGGCGTATGGGAGGAGGGGAGTTGGGGGATCAAGGTTCTGCAAATCGGAATCTACGCGAACATCCTTCTCGCGGTCTTCAACTTCATGCCCATCCCGCCCCTGGATGGTTCCCGGGTGGTGATGTACTTTCTCTCGCCCAAGGCCCTTCGGGCCTACATGGGCCTCGAGCGGTTCGGCATCTTCATCATTCTTGGCCTCTTCCTTTGGGTGGAGCCTTTTAGGGATATTCTGCGAGGGGGAATCGATTGGCTGCTGACCCTGATTCTTGAGCTGGTGGCGATGCCGAAAACCGGGGGATTTTTCTAGGCAATGATTGAACCCGTCAACCCTGAAGCCCTGCCCCCCTCCCGCCCGGGAGCGGAGGCCGGCCGCCCGGTCGCCAAAGTCGATGAAGACGACTTCACGGTCCACCTGGACCGGGTCTTCCACGGCCCTCTCGACCTTCTTCTTCAACTGGTCAAGGAGAAGGAGGTGGAGATCCACCTCGTTTCCCTGGCCCGGGTTTGCGACGACTACTGCAAACACGTCCGGGCTCTGCCCAAGGTGGATGTCGACCTGGCGGCGGATTACCTGGTGGTCGCCGCCACCCTCATCGCCATCAAGAGCCGCGCCCTCGTTCCTCGAGAAGAGGTCGAGATGGACGAGGACCCCTTCGACCCGAACGAGGAACTGGTTCAGCAACTGCTGGCCTACAAATCTCTTCGCGAAGCCGCCGACGCGCTCGGGGTCCTAAGGGATGCCAGGGCCGACCATCTGCCGGCGGGGGGGCGATGGATGGGAAGGTACGAAAAGGAGGATGGAGAGGAGGACCAGGAATGGGACCTGGGCGAGGTCTCGATTTGGGACCTGCTCAAGGTCGTGGCCAAGTTGGAAGAGGAGACTGGATTTCTGCGCCCTCACCGGTTCCGGCCGGCCGGCCGCCCCTTGCGCGCCTATGTCACTGAATTGTGGGCGAAGCTTCAGGAGGAGAAATCATCCAGCCTTCACAAGCTTCTCCAGGATAACCGGGGCCTCGTGCGCAGAGATGCGGTTTACTACCTCGTGGCCCTCCTGGAACTCGCCAAGCAGCAGCAAGTGGATTTGATGCAGGAGAAGCCCTTCGAAGACATCGAGGTGGTCTGGAGGGAAGGGGCCGGTGATTTCCACATCGAAGAGGTCGACGAGGAGTTCGATTCCGGACCCGAGGGCGGAGAAAGGGAAGTGGGTGAGCTCCTGAACCCCGGCCCGGGAGGCGAACTGGCCGGCCCGGCGGAGGGGTCGTAAAGTGTTGCCCCGCAATCGCTGAAAACTATGTCCAACATCCCTGAAACAACCGACGACTCCTTCGCCACCGACGTCCTTGAATCCGACGTCCCCGTTCTCGTCGATTTTTGGGCTCCTTGGTGCGGGCCTTGCCGGGCCATGGGGCCCGCCATCGACAAACTGGGCGAGGAAATGGGGGACCGCCTCCGCGTCCTCAAACACAACACCCAGGACCACCCCACCCGACCCATGGAGCTCGGGGTGATGTCCATTCCCTGTTTCCTCATCTTCAAGGACGGGCAGGAAGTCGGCAGAAACCTGGGGATGATGGATTACGGGGACCTCCAGTCCTTCGCTGAGTCCCACCTGTAAAACCTTCGCCCACCCGGGGCCCTCGGGAAGCTGATGCGCATCTTCTTTGCCGGGTCGCCCCCGTTTGGTCTGCCCTCCTTCCAGGCACTCCTGGAATGTGAACACCAGGTTGTGGGTCTTTTGACCCCTCCGGCGGGAAGAGCCGGCCGAGGATTGGCCGAGGCCACCAATCCCCTCGTTCCCCTGGCGGAAGACGCCGGAGTCTCGGTCTTGAGGCCGGAAAATGCGTCCGGCGAAGAAACCTTGAGCGCCCTCGCCGAACTGCAGCCCGACCTCGGGGTGGTGGTGAGCTACGGTCAGATTCTGAGCCCGGAGTTTCTTGCCCTTCCCGCCCAAGGTTGCGTCAACCTGCACGGCTCCCTGCTGCCTCGTTGGCGAGGCGCCAGCCCGGTACAGGCCGCCATCCTTGCGGGGGACCTGGAAACCGGAGTCTGCCTTCAGAGGGTGGTTTCCGAATTGGACGCTGGCCCCGTGCTCGCTCGAAAAGCCGTCGCCATCGCAGAGCGGGAAACCGGACCCGGATTGCAGGACGTCCTGGCGGCGGAAGGGGCGGAATTGCTGAAGAAATTCCTCGCCACCCTGGGGCAGGGCGAGGTTCCCCCGGGCGATGAACAAGACCCCACAGAAGCGACCCATTGCCGGAAGGTGAAGAAGGAGGACGGGCGCATCGACTGGTCGAATTCGTCGGGGAGGATCGATCGCCAAGTGCGGGCCTATTCCGGATGGCCCTGGGCCCAGGCTGGATTCCCGGGCGGCCAGGGGGTCCGGGTGTTGAGGGGCCGGGTGGACGCGGGCTTGCTCGGGGCGCACCCGGGGGTGATTCTCGCGGTGGGAGAATCCATCGAGGTGGCCTGCGGAGAGGGCTCCTTCCACATCGATGAATTGCAAAGGCCGGGGAAAAGGGCCTTGAATGCCGCGGAATTCCTGCGCGGGTTCCTGCTCGAGGAAGGGGCCCAGTTGCAATGACCACCGACTCTTGCCCCCGCAAGCTGGTCCTGGAACTCCTTCTTGGCGAGGGAGGACCTCCATCCAGACGATTTCCAGCAGCCGCCGATAAAGCAGGGCTTGAAGGGCCCGACCGCGCCCTCGCCCGTCGCCTCCTGTCGGGAGTCCTTCGCCATGGAATCACTCTCGACCAGATTGGCCGGGCCTACGCGAAAAGACGCGTTCGGGACCCCGCCCTCCAGTGGGTTCTTCGCCTGGGCCTCTACCAGATGTTCTATTTGGATTCGATTCCCGATCACGCGGCCGTCCACGAAACCCTGGGGGCGGCTCAGCCCTTTCTTCGCGGGATCTCCGGGGCGGCGAACGCCATTCTCCGGTCCTCCCGCCGGGGAAGTTCCGCCGGCGAGAGCGACAGTAAGGCCGAGGGGCGATTCCTGGAGGCGGACGGCAAGAAGTGGAAATTCGACCGTCGGATTTTTCCCGATGCGGACGAAAAGCCGGCGGAGTTTCACGCCCGGACCCTGGGATTCCCCGACTGGCTCACGCGGAAATGGTTCGTCGACATTGGCGAGGCGGCGGCGGTGGACAGGATGAAGGCCCTCAACAAGGAGCCCCCGCTCTGGATTCGGGTGAATCCCCTTCGGGGCGACCGCACCAGTCTCCGGCGCAACTTCGAAGCGGGTGGCCTGGAGGTCCAGGAGGGCTCGCACGAACTGTCGTTGGTCGTGAAGGGGAATCGAGGCCCGATTCCCGAGCTACCAGGATTCGGGGAAGGGGCCTGGTCGGTTCAGGACATCTCGGCCCTCGAAGCGGTTTCGCTGGGCCTTCCCATTGCCGGGGAACGGATTCTCGACCTTTGCGCAGCCCCCGGAGGAAAAAGCTTCGCAAGTCTGGAAATTTCCGGCGGGGAAGCGGAAGTGGTCGCTTGCGACCTGGATGCCGGCCGCTTGGCCGATCTGGAAAAGGACGCGAATCGCCTGGGGCACGAGGTCGGCACCTGCATTCTCGAGCCGGATTATTCGAACATGCCCGAGGGGCCCTGGGACCTGGTCCTGCTGGATGTCCCCTGCACCAACACGGGGGTTCTTGATCGCCGCCTGGAGGCGCGCCACCGCCTTCACCGAAAATCAGTGCACGAGGCTTGCACCATCCAGAACCTGATCCGCAAGAAGGCCCTGCCGCTCGTGCAGGGACCGAGGACGCGTTTTCTTTGGTCCACCTGCTCCCTGGAGCCGGAAGAAAACGAGGAAATGGCCGAGCGTTTGGCCAGAAAAGCCGGCCTGGAACCCGTTTCCGAAGTCCGCTTCGAACCCGACAGTCTTCGAGGAGGCGGCTACGCTTCCCTTCTCGCCCCTCCGGATCAAGTTCGTGAAAACGGGGGGGAATGATTCCCCTCATGGCCTCTCCTCCAGATTCAGGGTCGGTCGCAGGCAGCATCGCCGCCCTCGCGGTGCTGGCAGTCTGGGGGCTGGGTCGCCTAACTCAAATGGGCGAGACCCCGCCCGTGGTTGAGCTGGCACCCCCGGAGGATGCCCAGGAAGTGGTATCCCCACCTCCTCCAGCGACCCCGCTCACCCCACAAGACTTCCGCAACTCCTGGGAAAAGGATTCTCGCTGGGATGCCGCCTGGGAGGCGGGGGAGGCGGGTAAGGCCAGGCTGGAAGAACTCTTCGAATGGCATCAGAGCGAGGGGGGCGATCCTTTTTACTTCCGGGCGGAAACCAAGCTTGCCCGTGGCCAGCTGGAAACCTGCTTGGACTTGTTCGACGCCTTGGCGACGGATTTCGCATCCAATTCGACGGCGACAGCGGAAATCAAGAGAGCCAAGTCAAGGTTTTCCCGGGCCTTGGCCGGCACCCGCTCAAAGGGAGGGTCCTGAACTTGGGTCTTCGGCTGGGGTACAATTCGAACGGCTTCGCCTCCCATGGGTTCGAGGATGCCCTTCCCCTCCTGGCCGACCACGGTTACGAAGTCGTGGCCATCACCCCCGATGTGGGGCACCTCGACCCCCGGTATTCGACCCCGGAGGAAGTCCGGGCGGTCGGCCAACGATGCCAGGACTTGGGGCTCGAAATCGTGGTCGAATCTGGAGCCCGCTTCGCCCTGGATCCGCGCCGAAAACATAGGCCCAATCTCCTTGAGCTCGACGACAGCAAGGACATCCGGCTGAAATACCTCCGACACCTGATTGAATGGTGCGACCTGTTGGGGGCCGGAATCTTGAGTTTCTGGTCGGGGGTTCTTCCCGAGGGTCAGACCCCGCAGGGGGCCACCGGGCGCTTGGTGGACGCGTGTGGGAATCTGGGCCAGCTCGCTGAACGATACGGGGTCCAGCTGGCCCTCGAGCCCGAGCCCGGGCACTTCATCGATACGGTGGCGGCTTGGAACCAATTCCGCGAGGGGTATTCCCCGCCGGTGAGCTTGGCTTTCGACGTGGGCCATGCGCTCGCCACCGAGGAGGGCGAGCCTCACGCAATCCTCGCAGAAAACGCCGGGCACATCATCAGCCTCCAGCTGGACGACATGGGGCGAGGGGAGCACCGACATCTCGGGCCAGGAGAGGGCGACATGGACTGGGAATCTCTCGCCGGAGCGGTCCAGGCTCTTGAATCGGATGTCCCCGCTTGCTGGGAACTTTCGCGGGACAGTCACCGCTTTCACGAGCTGGCCCCCGCGGCGGCCGACTTTTCCAGGGAAAAGGGCCTGATTTAATCCGTCTTTCGGGGTTGCGCCCAATCCAGGGGCGGCGTCCACCCAGGAGGCGGTTTTTCATCCGCGCATTCCGGAACGGCCCCCTTGCCCTCCAACCAGGCATCCAAGTCCCGGGAAAGGTCTTCCACGAGGCCGGGCCGAGAGGAGGCCTGGTTTCTTTCTTCCCCGGGGTCGCGTTCAAGGTGAAAGAGAAGCTGGCGGGTTTTTCCCCCTTCGCGCAAGGACCGGCGCACCAACTTCCAGGGCCATTGAATGAGGGCGTAGTTGAGGGCGGCCGGGCTGCATGCCGTGAAAACGAGGGGTCGGTCGGGCAGGGGGGTCCCTTCCTCCCAGTGGCTGCGGAGGTCCCCTCCATCGGCTTCCGGGTCGGGTGCCGCGCCGCCTGCCGCGAGCAGGGTGGCTGCCAGGTCCATCAAGGAGACCGGGTCGCTGAAGTTCGAACCTGGGGAGACGATGCCAGGCCAGCGGACCACTGCGGGGACGCGCAGTCCTCCCTCGAAGGTGGAGGCCTTGCCACCTCGGAGATTCCCGTTGTCGCCACCCCACCCGCGGGCCGCCCCATTGTCGGAAAGGTAGAGGGCGAGCGTTTTCTCCCAGGCGCCGGCCTCTTCAAGGGCGCGAATGATTTCCCCCGTTGCCTTGTCCAATTCTTGAACCATGGCGAGGAAGGTCCGCCTTTCCGGATCTTCAATGGTTGCCCAGGATTGAATCGTTTCCGCCGTCGCCTGCAGAGGGCGATGGGGGGCGTGAAAGGAGACCACGAGGAAGAAGGGCTGGTCGGGGTCGAGCCCCTCAACCCAGCCGATGGTTTCCCTGGCGATCAGGGCGGAGGAATGTCCAGCCTTTCGGATGCTCACGCCGTTGCGCTGCCAGTCATAGCCGCCATCACGGCTGACATGGGAGATGTGGTCGACGCTTCCGGTCAAGAACCCCATGAAATGCCTGAAGCCCCTTGAGTTGGGATGGGTGGCCGGGCCGCCATGACCCAGGTGCCACTTGCCCACCAGGGCCGTCTGGTAACCCTGGTCGCCGAGGCGGTCGGCAAGGGTTGGCAGGCCTTCGGGAAGCCCGGAGGAATCCCAGGGGCGGATGGGCCGGAAACCCATTCCGAATCCGACGGGGGACCTCCCCGTCAGGAGCGCCGCCCGGGAGGGAGTGCAAAGCGGAAAGGCGTAGCAACGCTGAAGCTCCCCGCCTTCCTGGACCATGCGCTCGAAAACCGGGGTCCTCGCCTGCGACCCATGGGTGGATACATCCCCCCAGCCGAGGTCGTCGGCCAGGAAAACTACGAGGTTGGGAGGCCTGGAATCCTCATCGGCCCCCTGGGGGAAAGGAGCCAGAGCCAGAAGAAGAAGATGGCAGCCCATTCAGTCGGCAGCCCTCAGAACCTCTTCCTCGGTCAGCAAGCGGTCGGAAGTCTTCGCCCGCTCTAGAACGGCGGCGATGCGCTCGTCCGTCGGCTCGACCCCGCGCTTTTCGAGGAACCAGACCACATTGCTGCGGCCGCTCATGGGGCCGACCGAAATCTTCTGTTCGAGTCCGAAGTCGTCGGCGGGAACCCCCGAATAAACCCGGTTGGCGAGCCAGGGGTCGTCCTTGCGGAAGGCCTTGATGACCGCGGCAGCGTGAATCCCCGTACCGGTCTCGAAGGCGTCCTCGCCGAAGACCGGGTATTCGCTTCGAAGCGGGCGGCCGACCGCGGCCTGGGCGGTTTCGACGTAATCCTTGAGCCCCGTCAGGTCGCGGTCGATCCATCCGAGAAGCTTGAGGTTGACGAGGAGGAGGTCCATCTCGGTGTTGCCGGCTCGTTCGCCGATGCCCAGGGCGCAGGCATGGGCGCGCTCCACCCCTGCGGACAGCGCGGCAAGGGTGTTGGCCAGGCCCAGGCCTCGGTCGCGGTGGCCATGCCAATCGAGCCTCACGCTTTCCGTGCCGCGTGATTCCAGAAAGCCGACCATCCAATCCACCAGGTTGCGCACACCTTCGGGAGTGGCGCTTCCGACGGTGTCGCAAAGACAGAGGCGGTCGGCGCCCTCGTCGATGGCCGCCCCGTAAAGCGCCTCGAGCATTTCGGGCTTGGCCCTGGTGGTGTCCTCGGTGACGAACATCAAGGGGAGCTCGTTCTCCTTGGCGAATCGGATGGAATCCCGGACATTGCCGACCATCTTTTCAAGGTCCCAATCTTCGACATAGGCCCGAATGGGGCTTGAACCGATGAATGCGCAGACTTCGATGGGGGTTCCCAGTTTCTGGACCATCTCGACGACGGGTTCGATGTCTCCGACCAGGGTCCGGCAAGCCACATTGGGCGTGATGCTCAGGTTTTGCATCTCTCGGGCGAGAGCCAGGATGTGCTCGCGGGCGGTCGAACCAGCTCCAGGGAGCCCGATGTCGGCCGTGTTGATTCCGAGCCGGTCCATGAGGTGGACCAGGAGAATTTTTTCGTCCAGAGGGGGGTCGACCACG
>DCAK01000039.1:6882-7066 GCA_002311925.1 Planctomycetes bacterium UBA1135 | reverse complement strand
GGGGTCGACCACGGACGGGCATTGCAGCCCGTCCCGAAGGGTCTCATCGTCGAGCAGGATGGGGGAGGAAGGGGCGGGAAGTGAGGCTTCCCCCTCGCTCGCCCAATCGTGAATCAGCCCTTCCCGGTCCAAGGTCAGGCGTCGCCGCTGAGGAATTCGTCGAGTTCACCCTGGCGCAGGCGAG
>DCAK01000039.1:314-6822 GCA_002311925.1 Planctomycetes bacterium UBA1135 | reverse complement strand
GGCGCAGGCGAGGGGGGCCCGCGATGCCGGCGAGAATCTGGTCGGCCGCCCAGTCGGAAAGCCCGAAGTGGACGGCGCGATCCTTTCCGTAATCAGGGTCACGAACCATCACGATTCCCGACCGCCGAAGGGGGCTGCCTTCGCTGAGGGAATGGCGGCGGCGAAGGAGCTCGCCGCGGGTGGAGGTGGCGACCCGGAGGCATTCCAGCGCGGGGAGGAAGGGTTCGACTTCGATGAGTTCGCTGAAAAGGAGATGGAGAACGACCAGGAGATCGTCTTCCCCCAGCTTGTGCTCCTTGCGGAAGCGTTCGATTGCGAACTCGCGGCCGCCGGGGGTGAGGCCAAGCCGCTTGCGCGAGAGGATCCAGGCGTTGCGGGAAGCCTTGTCCGCCTGCGCGGCACGCTCGGAGGGGTCGTTATCGCCGGGGGAAAATTCGAAAAGGGCCTCCGCGCGCTGAAGGCAGAGGTTGCGCCACCTGTAGAGGTCCCAGAGGAATTCCTCTTCGTTGGTGTAGGGCTGCGCGTCCGCCCCGGCGGGGGAAGGCCTGGAGGAGGCGAGGAAAAGGGCGAGGCCCCTCGGGTCGGCGAAGAAAGGGGTTTCAAGCGGGTCGACCCCCCTCGGAGTTCCATCCACGAGCAGCCACCCGCTTTTCCGGAGTGGGGCGGTCGCGCCCAGGGCTTCGAGGGTTCGCGTTCGAGGGAACCCGGCGCTGTGGGCCATGGCGATGATTTCTCCTCCGTAGAGGCAGTCCATGGATCCCTGGGTGCGGCGGTGGAACAGGAAGGCAAGGACCAGGAGTTCCAAAACCCCCAAGTCCTCCGCATTCCCCTTTCCGCCGAAAGAGGGGAGAGCCTCCAGCGCCTTGCCGCGCAGGTCTCGAAGGCGGTCCCCGGCGAGGGCGGGGTTCGAGCCGGAGGTCCTACCCGCCTTGTCCTCCGTGATGGCCCGAAGCTGGTCACAGAATTCGAGAATTCCTTCGAGGGCCTTGGGGTTGCGGTTCATGAATGGTCAGAGGGCGTGTGAGCGATGATAACGGGTTCGGGTTCGAGGGGAAGGCCGTCGCTACCATTAGACCTGAAAGGGAGGAAACCGGCCATGGCACGTCGTCGCGAGCTCAGACAGCAGGTTCTTCAGGCGCTGCGCGATCACCTGGAGGAGCCTTCGGGGACTCCATTCCAGCCGGCGGAAAGCCACCATGCCGCCGACCTCGCGGATGTCCTCTGGCTCGACCTGTCGAAGGAAGAGGCCCGGAGGATTTTCAAGGACCTTTCCTTGGAAGACGCGGCGGAGGTGTTGGCTGAGGGCGAGCCCCAACTTCAGGAAAGGGTGCTCGAGGGGATGAGCCCCGAGGAGCTCGGCACCCTGCTGGGGAAGATGCCCGCGGACGATGGAGCCGACCTCCTGGAGGTGTTGTCCGAAGAATTCCGCCTCCAGGTAATGTGTTTCGTGGATCCCGAGGAGGCGGCGGATTTGCGTCACCTTTCGGGCTACCCGGCGGATTCTGCGGGCGGAATGATGACCACGGAATTCATTTCCATCCGGCCTCATGAGCATGTCGGGGATGTCCTCAAGAGAATCAAGCGCGACGAGGACGAAGCCGAGACGGTCTACGCCCTATACGTGGTGGACGAGAAGGGGGTTCTCATCGGGGTCCTTTCGACGCGGGAATTGCTCGAGGCGAACATCCACGAGGAGGTGGGGGAAATCATGAATCCCGACATCCTCCACGCCGGGGTCGACGAGGACCGCGAGGAGGTCGCCCACCGCATCCTTCACTACAACCTGGGCACAATCCCCATCGTGGATTTGCGCGGCCATGTGGTGGGCATCGTGACCGCCGACGACGCGCTCGAGGTCCTGGAAGAGGAGGGCTCGGAAGACGTTCTGCTTCTCGCCGGCGCGGGGGCGGAGTTGGATGCCATTGAACCTCTTCTGAGAAAGGTGGGCCACCGTGCCCCGATGCTGGTGGTGACCGTGGCCGCTGGCCTGGTGATGTCCAGAATCATGAATTATTTTGCGGCCAAGTCCGGATTCGACGCATCTTCAGCGGGAGGTGGTCTTTGGTTGGACTTGGTGGCCTATGTGCCAATGGTCCTGGCCCTTTCCGGAACCATCGGCATGCAAATCTCCGCCGTCCTTGTTCGGGGTTTTGCCGTGGGCCAAATCGTTCCCGGCCGCCGCTTTCCGATTTTCCTGGCGGAGGTCCAGGTCGGGGCTCTTTTGGGCCTGTTCTGCGCCCTTCTCGCCACCCCCGTTGCGGCGGTCTTCGCCGGCAATCTTCAATTCGGCTTGGCCATGGGCCTCGCCCTGTTTCTCGCCATGACCTGGGCCGCGATCGCCGCCAGCTCCATCGCCATGGGAAGCGAAGCCGCGGGGCTCGACCCCGCCCTGGTTTCGGGCCCGGTCATGATGGCCGTCAGCGATTTATCTGCCGTTCTTCTTTTCTTCGGCTCGGCCTTTCTCCTTCTCCAGTGAGGCGGCGACCCAAGGCGACCCTTCTTGCCGTGGTTGCCGGAATCGCCACCGCTCTTCTCCTCTCCACCTGGTTCGCGCCGGTCGAGATTCGCGGCCCCTCCATGAGGCCGTGGCTGGAAAATGGAGATTGGGCCCTCGTGGTTCCCGTTGGAGAAGATGAAATCAAGCGCGGCGATGTCCTGGTCTTCAGGGAACCCGATTCAGGGATGTCCGCCGTCAAGCGGGTCCTGGGCCTCCCCGGCGAAGAAATCATGCTCGTCGGGGGGGACCTCCTGGTGGATGGAAATCTATTCGCCCGCCGCCTCCCCGGCCCTGACGGGATGATTCCCCTGATTCACCTTGCCGGCCCTCTTCTTGACGAGGGTTTCGGCCTCCTTGAAGCTGGATTCGAACCCCAGGCCGACGGTTGGTTGGCCCGCAAGCGCAGCACCGCCTTTCTGCGTACGCCCCCGTCGGAGGGGATGCTTCTGCGCGGTGGTCGGGAGCCGGGCGGTCGCCCGGCGGAAGATTTGGGAATCGAGGTGGACCTGGAGCTCCTTTCTCCCGAGGCCTATGGGTTCGTGGCCCTGCGGGAAGGGGGAACCACCTTTCTGCTCCGCCTGGCCAAGGGTGGACGGGAGCTCCGCCTCCAATCGCTGCGCCGTGGGGAAGTCCTTGAATTGGGGAAGGTCGAAGACCTCCCCCCCCTTCCCCGGCATCGCATGTTCCTCACCCTGGCCAATCAGGTCCTGCAGGTCTCTCTTGACGGGAAGCCGATTTTCCCGCCCACTCCCTATGCCGAAGTGGAACCCATCGTCCTGGCGGATGTCCCCAGCTCGGTCCGATGGGAGCAGGCCGGGTTCGGGGGCCAGGATGGGGCGCTCATTCGCCAGGCCCGGGTTCTTCGGGATTTTCGGTGGGAAGCCAGCGGAACCCATGCCTGCGGGAAGGGGTTGAGGCTGGCGGAGGGGGAGTTTTTCCTTCTCGGGGATAATTCCAGCTTGAGTCGCGACAGCCGCCAGTACGGTCCCGTTCAATCCTCCGCGATTCGCGGGCGGGTGGCGTTTCGCCTGTGGCCGGCCGGGGACCTTTCTCCAGGGTGGGGAGAGCCGGAGGGACGGGAATGAGCCGGGCCCAACCCGACCCCGGAGTGGCCTGGATGCTCGCCTTTCAGGCGGGAGACGATCTCGCTTTCGACAAGGTGGTGGAGGAATATCAGGGCCCGGTGGTCGGGATGCTTCGCAAGATTTTGGGTCCTCATTCCATGGTGGAGGACCTTGCCCAGGAGACCTTCATCCGTGTTTGGCGCGCTCGGGACCGTTACCGCCCCCGGGGAAGATTCACCACCTGGCTCTACCGGATTTCCTTCAACCTTGCCCTCAATCGAATCCGGGACGACAAGAGGCAGGCGGTATTGTCCATCCAGGAACCTGGTTCTCCCGGGGGGGAAATCCCCGACACCGCTCCGGACGCGCCGGTCAAGGCCTTGGGCCGGGTGGACTGGGGGATCATCCTGGACCGAGCCCTTGCCACATTGCCGGAGAACCAAAGGGCGGCCCTGGTGTTGCAACACTATGAAGACCTGGACCTCCCCGCCATCGGGGAAGTCCTTGGAATCGGGCCCAAGGCCGTGAAGTCGCTTCTCCACCGAGGCCGGGAGAAGCTTCGAGAGCAGCTGGCCCCCCTGAGGAATCGAGAAAATGACTGAAGATTGGTTGGACACGATGCTGGACCGCTATCCGGAAACCCCCGTTTCGGCGGGATTCGGGGATGAGGTTCGCGTAAGGGTGGCTCAGGAGAAGCCTTCGGCATTTGCGAAGGTTCTTCGCGGGGCTTGGTTGGCCCGGGCGGCTGCCGCTCTTCTTCTTCTCGGCGCGGGTTATTGGATGGGTCAGGGGGCCCCGTCTCTTCACCTGCCACCCGCCGTCATCGAAGGCCCGGCCGTCGCGCAGGCCGAGCTGGATGCGATTTTTTCCGACCGGGCCCTTTTGGAGGCCTGGGACCTGATTTCGGATGACGCCCTCGAGCTCGCTCTCACCGACGAAGCCGCCGGAACCTGGATTCTCGACCAGGCGGAGGGGGAGAAATGATTCTCACCGTGCTGTTGCTGTTGGGAGGCGTGGACGAGGGGCAAGGGGCGGGGGATGAGCCTGTCCGCCAAAAGGGGCGTGCCACGGCTTGGTGGGCTGCCTTGAGCGAGGAGGACCGGGGCCACTTCGTGAAGCGCCACGCTGAATTCAGCAAACTCTCTTCTGAGGCCCGCCGGGAACTCCGACGACGGGCTTCCGTTCTGGGCGAACTGGGTCGAGCGGAGCTGGACAATCTCTCCCCCGACGAAAGAGCCGTGTGGGAAAAGAGCAGCCGCAAGGACCGGACCCATCGCCTTCATGAAAGAATGAGGGGGCGATTGGCTCACCGGGCAGGGAAGCTCGGCGAGGCCCTTCCACCTGGATTCGAAAAGGAGCTTCGCGGCGCTCCGCTCGAGCACCGAGTCCGGAGGTCCCGAGAAATGGTTAGAGAATTCCGCCGAGGCCAGATGGAATCCCATCTTCTTCGGGCGGTTTCCGAGGGGTGGATCGGTGAGAAGGCGGCGGAATACTTGAAGACGGCTTCCACTACCGAGGTCCTCGCCGCCCTGGGACAGGTCGAAAAGTGGAGGATTTGCCGGAAAGCCAGGGAGCGGGGGTTGTGGAAAAAGTGGGGATTGGACGCCGAGCAATCCGCCACTCTTGAGGCCCTTTCCCCTCCAGAATTTTTCCGTGGATTGGAAAGGGTACGGCCTGACAGGGGAGACATCCCTCGGCCCCATGGACGGCATCGGCCGCCTCCTCACCAGGGCCGCTGACTAGACTGGGGGGTCATGAGACTCCCGTCCGTTCGTTTCGAGGAGGTTCGCGGCTCCGCTGGCGTCGAGTTCATCGACCTGCGCAGCCCGCGAGAATTCGCACGGGACCACATTCCCGGGTCCAGAAGCCACCCCCTCCTTGACGACCAGGGCCGCGCCGCGGTCGGCCTTCTCTACCACAAGGATTCCCACCGGGCCGCCCTCGACCATGGGTTGGACCTCGTGGAGAAGGGACTGGGTTCCCTGCTCGGCGGAATCCTGGACCGGGAAGTTTCGACCCTGGAGTGGGAGGAAGTCTTCGGCGCGCTGGCCCGCCGGTTGAAAGGGGGAGCCACGGCCATCAAGGTCGAGCCGGCGGCCTTTCCCCCTTCGCCCGAATCGCTCAAGGTTCTTTCTTGCTGGCGCGGAGGGATGAGGTCGGCTTCGGTGACGGCGCTCTTGAGTCTCATGGGCGAGGGCCCGGTCGCGGTTCTGAAAGGCGGATACAAAAGCTACCGGGCCTGGGTGATGGCCCGCATGGTCGCCATCCCCCACGACCTTCCCCTCATCGTCCTCCGCGGGCCCACCGGTGCAGGCAAGACGCGGGCATTGGCCGCATTGGAGGAGGCTCTTCCCGGCTCCACCCTCGACCTCGAGGGCTTGGCCCAGCATCGCTCATCCATTCTCGGGGACATCGGCATGAGCCCCGTCAGCCAGCCGGCCTTCGAATCCGCCCTGGCGGCGAGGCTGGAAGAAATGGAAGAGCCTCCCTGGTTCATCGAGGGGGAAAGCCGCAAGGTGGGGGATTCCCAGATTCCCTCGCCCCTGTTCGAGGCCATGGGGAAGGGGGCGCAGGTACAGCTCGACGCCCCGCTGGAATGGCGAGCCGCCACTTTGGGCCGGGAATACCTGAGTTTCCCCCAAGCTCGGGGTGAAATGGCCGAGCGCCTTCCCTTTCTGGAGGCAAGGATGGGAAGGGAGTGGAATGGCCGGTTGACCCGGTGGCTTTCCGATGGGAAATGGCGCGAAGTGGCGGAAACCCTCCTCGAACACTATTACGACCCCCTCTATTCCCGCCATGACGCGGGTCGCCTCTTGACCGAAACCCTTCGGTCCGACCACCCCGGTCTCGTGGAAAGCCTGATTTCACTGCGTGAACAGGGAGCAGCCATCGCTCCGACCGTTTAGAATTCAAGCCAGCCGGTTTCCCGGCTCCCCCCCCCCAGGCC
>DCAK01000039.1:0-255 GCA_002311925.1 Planctomycetes bacterium UBA1135 | reverse complement strand
CCCCCCCCCCCAGGCCAACTCCCCATGTGCGGCTTCATTGGAATCGCAGGTCAACCCGGCACCGACGTGTCCGCCGAGATCTATGACGGCCTGATTTCCCTTCAACATCGGGGCCAGGACGCCGCCGGAATTCTTTCCCTGGACCAGGCTTTCCACCTTCGCAAGCAGAACGGAATGGTCCGGGACATCTTCGGCCCGGAGGACATGAGTCGCCTCTCGGGAAACCTGGCCATCGGCCATGTCCGCTACCCCACC
>DCAK01000005.1:3584-4071 GCA_002311925.1 Planctomycetes bacterium UBA1135 | reverse complement strand
GCCACGGCGGGCGGAGTGGGCTTGGTGACCGGCCGGGTTGTGGCGGCGGGGCCGGTGCCGGGCCTCAAGGTCTCGGTGGGCTTGCGGCGTTCGACCTTCTTGGTGGTGCAGGCGGCGGGAAGGAGGAGAATGGCGGCGAGGCCGGCCAGGAGAAGGGAACTGGATTTCATGCGTCTTCTGGGATGCGGAGGCGTTCGGTTCCCCTGACCGCATCCAGGGTCAAGGTTTGCAGGTCAAGGGAAGCTTCCGCTTCGAGGGCGTCCTCGAGCTTGCCGTGGATGATGGGAGAGGAGGGTTGGAACACGGTACAGCAGTCGGGGGCGGGGAGATTGCTGGTTTCGAGCGTGCCGATGCGTTTGGCCTGCTCGATGATTTCGACCTTGTCAAGGGTCACGAGAGGGCGCAGGACCGGCAGGGAGGAAGCCTCCTCGATGACCGACAGGTTTGCCAGGGTCTGGCTGGCGACCTGGCCCAGGCTCTCGCCGGT
>DCAK01000005.1:0-3550 GCA_002311925.1 Planctomycetes bacterium UBA1135 | reverse complement strand
TTGCATGGCGCGGCGGTAGAGCACGGTGCGGTATTCCTCGGGGCAGTGGTCGCGAATGGCGACCTGAATGTCGGCGAAGGGGACCATGTGGAGGATGGTGGTCGGCTGCCAGGTGGCGAGGTGCTCGGCCAGGCGGATGATTTTTTCGCGGGTCTGGGGGCCGATGAAGGGGAAGGAGTAGAAGGACACCAGTTCGACCCGCATTCCGCGTTTCATGCACTGCCAGGCGGCCACCGGGGAATCGATTCCCCCCGAGAGTAGGCAGAGGCCGCGGCCGAGCGAGCCGACCGGAAGCCCGCCCGGGCCGGGAATGCGGCCGGCGAAAATCCAGGACCCCTCGGGGCGGATGTCGGCCTCGAGGGTGAGCTCGGGGTTCTTGAGGTCTACCACCAGCCGGTCCTGGGTGGGGAGCACGGCGCTGCCCAGGTCGCGGGCAAAGTCCATGCTGCCGGGCAGGAAGGTCTTGTCGGCACGGGTGACACGGGCCCGGAAGCGAACCTTTTCGGCTCCGGGGAAATCACGGGCGAGGGCGTCCCCGATCATTTGGACTGCGACTTCCTTGAGGGCCTCGGGGTCGCTTACGCAGGGGGTCGCGGGCGACAGGCTGGTGACTCCGAAGACTCGGGCGGCGGCGGGGGCGAGGCGGGAGACTTCGCCATTCCCCCGGATGAGGATGCGGCCACGGAGGCGTTCCACCTCCACCCCCGGCTCGCCGGCGAGGGCGATGCGGAGGTTGTCGACGAGGCGGCGTTCGAAGGAGGGGCGGTTGCCCCCCTTGAGGCCGATTTCGCCGTACCGGACGAGGACTGCGGTGTCTGCCATGGGGAAGGGCCCGCCATTCTAGAATGAGGGTCCACGAGGGGTCGGAGACCTTTTTCCAGCCCGTCGGCGNNGTCCTCCATGCAGACGCTCCTCCTGCTCGCCGCCGCCATCTTCCCCCAGGGGGAAGTGCTGGTGGATGCCACCGTTGAACCCGCTTCCGTACAGGCTGGCGCAACGGTCGAATTGCGGGTGGGGATGGATATTCCAGCGGGTTGGCATGTCTACCATCCTGACCAGGACTCAGCCAACGGAATCACGGTTTCGGTCGAGGTGGAGGGGGCCGAGGCTGCCGGGAAGCTCGCATGCGACAAGGCACCCCGGGTTCATCGGGAAACCATCGGCAGCAAGGTCTACGAAACCTTGTGGCTGTTCGGGTCGCCCGAATTCACCCTGCCCATCAAGGTGGAGGGGCCGCCTGGTGTCCGCACCCTCGGAGTCGAGGTTGGATGGCAGATTTGCAACGAATCGCTCTGCCTGCCGCCGGAATCCACCTTCCTGTCAGTTGCCTTGGAGGTTCTTCCCGGCGAAGCGGGGGCCGTGAAAACCGGGGGGCCCGAGGTGGTCCCAGGTGCCGGCTCGGTGCAATCCAGGGTCCAGGAAAAGATGGCCCAGGGCCTGCTGACCTTCCTGCTGGCGGCCGCCCTTGCTGGGCTGGCCACCCTGGCAACGCCCTGCGTGTTCCCAATGATTCCCATCACGGTCTCCTTCTTCACCAAGCGGAGCGAATCGGGCATGGGCAGCCCGCTGGGAAACGCCGCCGCTTACGGGCTGGGAATCATCCTCACCTTCGCCGGGCTGGGGCTGGGAGCCTCGCTGGCGCTGGGGGCCGGCGGAGCCAACCTGGTGGCCTCCAACCCCTGGCTCAACCTCGGGCTGGCGGCGATGTTCCTCATCCTCGCCTTCTCGCTGCTGGGTTTTTACGAAATCCGGGCGCCCCGCTTTCTCGAAAACTTCGCCGCCCGCACGCAGGCCGGGGGCCGGAAGAAATCGGGCTACGGAGCCGTGGTCCTGATGGCCGTCGCCTTCACGGTGACCGCCTTCACCTGCACCGTGGGATTCGTGGGTGGGCTCCTGGCGCTGGCCGCCGGCACCGCCGATTGGCTCTACATCCTTTCCGGGATGCTGGTCTACGCCACCGTCTTCGCCCTGCCCTTCTTTCTGCTGGCCCTCTTTCCCAGCGCGCTGCAGAAGATGCCCCAGGCCGGTGGCTGGATGAACGGAATCAAGGTCTCGATGGGTTGGCTGGAAATCGTCGCGGCCTGGAAATTCCTGTCGAACGCCGACCTCTACTGGGACTGGGAAATTCTGACCCGCCCTGTGGTGGTCTGGATCACCCTCATCCCCTTCGTCCTCTGGGCCCTCTACCTGTTCGGGGTCTACAAGACCCCGGGCGACCTCGAACGCGCGCGGCCCGGTCCCATTCGGATGGTCCTTGGCCTCGGGGTGGTCGCCCTGGCCTTTTATGTGGGAACCGGATTGAGCGGGAAACCCTATGCGGGGCCCATCGAGGGCTATTTCCCGCCCGCTTCCTATGGCAAGGCCCATGAGGGGGATTTCGTCCCCGGGCCTGCTGAAATGAACTGGTGGCTCGATTACCAGGCCGCCTTCGCCCAGGCGGTGGAGGAGGACAAGCCCCTGTTCGTGGACTTCACCGGAGTCTCCTGCATCAACTGTCGGCGCATGGAGGGGAACATTTTCCCGCACCCAGAGGTCCGGCCCCTGCTCGAACAATTCGTGCGGGCCGAGTTGTGGGTGGACAAGCCCCCGTTCGGAGAGTGGAACATGAGCTTCCAGATCGAGCGCTTCAACACTTCCCAGCAACCGCTCTACGTGGTGGTCGACCCTCGCAAGGGCGACCCATCCAAGGGCCAGGTCGTGGCGGTGCTGGATGTGTACCCCGGCTACGACCCCGACCCGAATCGATTCGCGGCCTTTCTCCGGAAGGGATTGGACGGGCGGTGAACCCGGGCCTCACCGCGGGCGAAGCTCTCGGAAACCGTTTCCTGTTGGTGGAGGCTTCCGGCCTGGAGGGGGCCAATCCGTCCGCCCTGGCTCGTGAACGATGCGGCGACGGGGATGGGCTTCTGGTGATGGGGTCCGAAGGACCGGAAGCCCGGACCGTCGAAATCTGGAACCGGGACGGCAGCGCCGGAGGGGCCTGCCTCAATGGCCTGCGGGTGGCGGCCCTTTGGCTGGGTGGCGAGGAGGGCGCCTTCCTGATGGCGGGCCACAGGGTGGACTGGCGGCGCATCGGACAGGAGGTGGAGCTTCGGATTCCAGCCTCATCCCTTCCAGCCACCAAGAATTTCGAAGTGCTCCAGGTTTCCGGCTTGGATGGATTGCGGGTTCCGTTTTGGAATCCCCATGCCGTTTTTGCGGTGGACGACCCCGACGCGGTCGACCTCGGCGCCCTTGCGGCTGAAACCCGACGCCTCAATCACCTCTTCCCCGACGGGGTGAATGTGGAAATCGTGGGGCCTGAAACGGATGGACGGGTGTCGGCACGGGTGGACGAGAGGGGGGTCGGCGAGACCGGGTCCTGCGGAAGCGGCGCCGTCGCCATTCTTCTCGCCGCGGGCGCGCGCGGGTTTTCGGGGCCTCTTCAAGTGGTGATGCGGGGCGGAATTTTGATCCTTGAGGGCGGCCCGGAAGGCTGGATTTCCCTGCGGGGCGGGGCTGCGGTGGGAGCTGAGGCCTCCCCCTGAGAAGGGCCTTTTGAGTGGTTGTA
>DCAK01000093.1:5532-8616 GCA_002311925.1 Planctomycetes bacterium UBA1135 | reverse complement strand
GAGCAGCCATCTCTAGAGGCGGGTCACCACCCGGTCGCCGGCCTCGATGCGAGCATTGGCGCCCATCGCGATGGTGGCGCCGGCTTGACGGTCGCCGACGGTTTCAATGCGGATGCGACCCTTGTAGATGCTGCCCCTGTAGACGTCGTAGCTGTATCCGGGGCGGACGCCGTCGGAACGGCCGATGTTGATGACCACGATGGGCACCACGCCGGAGTAAGCGGCCGTCAGCACGAGACCGCTCTGGTCGGGCTGGGCATTGATGGAGTTGAGGTCGATCTTGTAAAGACTGGCGACCGTGGCGAGCTGGGCGTCCAGTTCACCGGCACGGTCATTGGCCCGGGCAAGCTCGATGGCCAGGTCGGAGGCCCTGCCCTTGGCCATGGCCTCGGAATCCTTGGAGGCGGTCGCGGCCCTGTCGGCGGCAGCCTTGGAATCCTGGGCATCATCGCGCTGGGTGCGCAGGTCGCGAGTTTCTCGATTGAGGTCGGTGATGCGCGTGGCCTGGGCCCGGTTCGTGCCCTCGAGATCTCCCAAGCGACCCTCGATGCCGGTCAAGCGTTCCCGCAAGTCGGCGTTCTGGGCCTGCTCGGTGGCGAGGTCGGCGACCAACGCATCGCGGTCGGTTTCGACCTGGGTGCGCGAAGCTTTGACGCGATCCCGCTCGTTCTCGAGCTGGTCGACATTGGACTGAAGGCTGGCGATGTCGCCGTCCTTGGTGACAATGGTGGTGGCCAGTTCGGCTTGCAACTCTTCCGTCTGGGCCCTCCAACCTTCACTTGTGCCGATGAGACTGGCGGCCGCGCCCACGAAGAGGGCGGCGAATGCCAAGTTGATGACGACGAATACCTTTCCGATTGTGCTCATCCCGAATTCCTGGGGTGGTGCGTAAGGGGGGGTGTGTGGGTTTCGGGAGGACTCCTGCCGCCCGGTTTCCCTTCTAGGAGGCTCGGACGGTGGGGTTTCCCTCGCGTTGAAGAGAAAATCTAGCCATGACCTGAAAGGGGGTCAAGGAGAGGATGAGCGCCAGCAACGCGATGGCCGGGGAAAGCAGCCATCCCCAGATGGCAAAAGGCGGTAGAGGGGCTCCCAAGGGGCGGCAGGGGAGATTCGTGAAAAGGACCCCGGATTCACCCCGGGGAAGAAAATCCCGAATCGAACCGTTGCGGCCCACCAAAAGCGTGACCCCTGTATTGGTGACCCGGAGGACAGGGCGCCCCGTTTCCACCGCTCGCCAACGGGTGGAGGCCACCATCTGGTCCATTTCGGCCCCGGTGGCGTACCAGGCCTCGTTGGATTGGACGATGAAGGCCTGAGCTCCGTCGAGGGCTTGTCGGCGGAAAACCTCCGCGAACATGTTCTCCCAACAGACGGCGACACCGAGAAGATGAGGGGAGCGGCCGGTGGTCAGCGGCCCGGCGTAGGGAGGGCGGTCGAAATCGGGAAGGAGACCGGTCGCGGCGAAGACGCGCATGGCGAGGGAGCGTGCTCCGGGGAAGGCCCCGCCGAAGGGAAGGCTTTCACCGAAGGGGACCAGCTCCTGCTTGCCCGAACGGTCGACGAGGAGACCGCCTGCGTCGAAGAGCATGACCTCCGATGTTCGAGGGCTCATGATTTCGGGCGGGGAGGACTCCGGAATCCCTCGATAGAAATGAGCCCCGGCCAGAAGTCGGGTTGAGGGGTGGCCCTCGAGGAGGGCTGCGACCTGGGCGATTTGAAGGCGGGCCAGGGTTTGGATGGGCAACTCTTCGGGGGGGCGCCCCGGCCAAGGACGCCGCATGATTCCGGAATCCCAGGGTTCGACCCCCGGCCAGGGCCACATGGTCTCGGCCCAGATCACCAGCTGGGTGTCGGGGTGTTGCGCCAACCCTTCCTCCGTCAGGGCTGCATGGCGGGCGAAAACCTCGGAAGTGGGAAGCGCCCCATGCTTTTCTTCCAAGGTGAGGTTGGCCTGGACGGCGAGGCAGGAAAGAGAAGGCCCTCCTTGGGGCAGGTGGGTGAAACTCAGGGAAGCCATGTGAAGGAGGAGGAGGGCTCCAAATGGGAGCAGAGCGAATTTTCCTTCCTTGCGGGCCCAACCCAGGCAGGCCCCAACCCCGAAAAGGATCAGGAGGCCGACTCCGGCCTCTCCCGACACCACTCCGAGAGGAAGGAGAAAACCGTCAGCGGCGCCCAGGCCCAGGCTGGCCCCGGGGATTCCGCCCATGGGGAAGAGGGTTCTCACCCATTCCATGGCGGCGATGGCCAAAACTCCGGCCAGAGAGGCGGCAATGCGGCTGCGCAAGCGGCGGGCCACCCAGCCTTCGAGAACCCAGAAGGGGCACATCACAAGGGCGGCCCCGATGGGCATCACCGGGTGGACATGGCCCAGAAAGGAAAAGGCCAGGGCCCAGAAAAAGAAACCGCCGGCCAGGTCGGTCCGCCAGCCACCGCCGCGGTTCCAACCCTCGAGACGAAGGGCGAGGGCCGGCAAGATGAGGGCCCACCCGAGCCAGCCCGGCAATGCCAAAGCCCTGAGAAGGGCTGCGCAGAGAACCAGGAAAAGGGGAAGGCGGCTCATGGCAGACCGGGATTCAGCTCAAGCGGAGGAAATCGACCCGGTCGCCCGACGTGGCGGCGGTCCGTGGAGGCAGATGGAGGAGGGCGGTGGCCCCGCAGAGGGCCGTCCAATCTCCCGAACCTGTCCAGGGGCGGGGGGTCACGAGATTGTCGCCTTCGGGGGAGGGGGCGACCGAGGCGGGCAGGAAGAGGGGCCGACCCTTCGAGCGGGCGTCGCTTCCCAGGATTCCGGATTCCATGGGCCGGGGGCCCGGGGGGGCAAGACCAAGGAGCGCTTGAAGGATGGGGATTCCGAAGATTTCAAAGACCGCGAAGGCCGAAACCGGGTTGCCGGGAAGACCAAGAACGGAAACCCCCTCCCGTCTTCCGCACCAAAGCGGTTTGCCAGGTTGGACATCCACGCCGTGAAAGATTTTCTCCACCCCCAGCGAAAAAAAGACCCCGGGGAGATGGTCCTTCTCTCCCATGCTGACCCCGCCCAAGGTCACGACGAGGTCGGCTTGGCCGAGCGCGGTTTCGACCCCG
>DCAK01000093.1:3531-5516 GCA_002311925.1 Planctomycetes bacterium UBA1135 | reverse complement strand
AGAGCGTCGATCCGGTCGGGGATTCTCTCGGCCATCACCACCTCGGCGCCCGCCGCCTCCGCCTGGGAAGAAACCACCAATCGATTGGAATCCCGGACCTGGTGGGGTTCAGGGGCCAGGTTCCAGGCCACGACCTCGTCGCCGGTGGAAATCACCGCCACCCGGGGGCGGGCGCGAACCAGGACGGGGTCGGCCCCGCACCCGGCGGCAACTCCCAGGTCTCCGGGGCCGAGAAGAGCGCCGGCCGGGACGACCTCCTTGCCCGCCGCCCCCATCTCGCCGAGCTTGCGGATGTGAGCCCCGGCTTCGGTAGCGATGGAAAAAGAGACCGTTTCGCCCTCCGTCGAGGTCCGCTCGACCGGGACCACGGCGTCGGCTCCGGGAGGAATGGTTCCCCCTGTCATGACCTTGCTCGCTTCACCCGGCCCCACCTCGGGGAAGTCGGAAGTTCCCGCATGGACGGCCCCCACCAGCCGACGGTCACCGTCTCCGTCGGCCGCCCTGACGGCGAAACCGTCCATGGCCGACCGGGAAGCCGGAGGTTCGTCGCGGTCCAGGGTGATGGCCTCGGCCAGGATGCGCCCGACGGCGTCGGAAAGGGGGATGGTTTCGCCGGGGCAGGACCGGAGCCCGGAATCCAGCGAAGAAAGGCCCTCCACCGCTTGGCGGATGGCCTCGGGCCAGGGGGTCAGGGCGGTATCCAAATTCAGGAAGCGGCCGAGAAAGACCCAACCGAAGCCGCAATGGCCCGATAATAGCCTTCCCGGGTTCCCCGGCCCCCCCGTGAAAAACCTCACCCCCCGTCTTCTCCCGGCATCTCTTCTGCTTGCGCCCTTGTTCGCCAGCTGCACGGAGGAAGCCGGTGCGGCGGCCGTGGACGAAACTTCAGCCTCCGCCGAGGCGGCGGAAGTTCAGACGGCCGAGGCCCAGGAAAAGACCCTGGTTCGCGTCGCCGCCCTGGCGGTTCGGGCCGTGGAGCGGAGCCTGGAAGCCACCGGCAACGTTGAGTCTCTGGATGTGGTGGAAATCGTCAGCGAGAGGGCCGAACCGGTGCTCAAGATTCTCGCCGAGGAGGGAGACCAAGTGGAAGCCGGCTCCGCCCTCGCCCACCTGAGGTCGGAAGTCGCGGAACTGGGCGTGCGGGAAGCTGAGATTCGAGTCGACGAAACCCTCAATGAACAAGAACGGGCCTCCCGGGATTACGAGCGCAACCAGGCGCTGGCGGAACGCACCGGGGCAGGAAATGCCGGCCTCCTTTCTCAACGCGACCTGGAAATCAGCCTCCAAGCCTTCCATACCGCCCGAACCTCCCACCAATCGGCCCAGGTCGGGCTCGAACAGGCCCTCCTTGAATTGGAACGCTGCACCCTGCGGTCGCCCATTCAGGGGACCGTTTCTCGACGCGACCTTTCGGTGGGCGACATGGCCGCCGTGGGCGCCCCCGCCTTCCAGGTGACGGACCTCTCGTCGCCGCGGCTGGTGTTCTGGCGGCCCCAGCGCGACCTTCCCAATTTGAGGAAGGGCCAGACTCTGCAAGCCACAAGCGAGGCCGTCCCCGGAGGACCCGTCCCCGGACGGATTGAACGAGTTTCACCGGTGGTCGACGCCGCGACCGGGACCTTGAAGGTCACCGTTCGGCTGGAACCCGGCGACCGCATCCTCCCCACCGGGATCCTGATGCGGGCCCGCATCACCTTGGAGCGGCACGAAAACGCGCTCATGATTCCCAAGAAGGCTCTCTTGAGAGAGGGGCCCCTGCCCCACTGTTTCGCCGTCCGCGACGGAATCGCCGTCCGCCTGGAGATCGAACCCGGGTTCGAGGAGCCCGACCATCTCGAAGTTCTCGGCGGCGGGCTCGTTCCCGGCGACGTGGTCGTCGTGGTGGGCGCGGACCGTCTCGAGGACGGCGAATCCGTCGAGCAGGTCCAAGGATGACGCGGGGCGAGGGTCCGGAAGGCGCAGGCCTCCTCGGATTCGGGGTTCGC
>DCAK01000093.1:0-3436 GCA_002311925.1 Planctomycetes bacterium UBA1135 | reverse complement strand
GGCCTCCTCGGATTCGGGGTTCGCCGACCGGTCGGGATGCTGATGATCGTCCTGGCCACCGTCGTCTTCGGTTTCGTTTCCCTTTCCCGCCTGCCGGTCGACCTCCTTCCCGCCGTCGACCACCCGGGAATCACCGTCCGCACCCTCTACCCCGGAGCCGCCCCCGAGGATGTCGAGGAAAGGGTCACCGAAAGGCTGGAGGACGTCCTCTCGACCGTCGGCGGCCTGGTGCGCTTGCGCTCGTCCTCGCGCGCCGAGGTTTCCGAGATCCTGCTCGAATTCTCCTGGGGGTCGCGCATTCCCTTCATCGTCCAGGAAGTGCGCGAACGACTCGACCGGGTGTTCCTGCCCCAAGGGGCCGAGCGGCCCCTCATCCTGCGTTACGACCCCAACCTCGACCCGGTTCTGCGCATCGCGCTTTCGGGAAACAGCGACCTGGTCCACCTTCGGGATGTGGCTGAATCGGAAATCGAGCGGGCCCTGGAGGGCCTCCCCGGGGTCGCCGCCGTCCGGGTTCGCGGGGGACTGGAGGACGAGGTCCAGGTTCAGTTGGACCCCGGCAAGCTGGCGGCCCTCGGGGTCGAAGCCACGCTGGTTCAGCAACGCATCCAGGAGGAGAACCTCAATGTGCCGGGAGGTTCGCTGGAGGAGGGCGACATCGAATACGTGGTGCGGACCCTCAACGAATTTTCCAGCCTGAAGGAAATCGAGCTTCTGCCGGTGGTGACCCGGGGAGACCGCACCATTCTCCTGCGGGATCTCGGCAAGGTGGTGCGGTCGCACAAGGACCGCGACATCATCCTGCGCGTGGGCGGCGAGGAAGCCGTCGAGGTGGATGTCTATCGGGAAGACGGGGCCAACCTGGTCCAGGTCGCCCAGGTGGTGCGGGAAAAGCTGTTCGGCAAACCCGTCCCCGAATGGAAACTGGAGGCCGAAGGGGGCAAGGAAATGATGAGCACCCCGGAACACGTGGAGGCTCGGCTCCCCGCCGGGATGAAGCTGACGGTGCTCTCGGACCAATCCATTTTCGTGGAGGGCGCCATCGCCGAGGTGGGGAAAGCGGCCCTGATTGGCGGGATTCTCGCCATTCTCATCTGCTTCCTCTTCCTGCGCCGTTTCGGCGTCACCCTGCTCATCGGGCTGGCAGTTCCGATTTCGGTGGTCGCCACCTTCGGCGTCCTTTTCGGAGCCGGAGTCACCCTGAACGTGATGTCGCTGGGCGGCCTCGCCCTCGGGGTGGGGATGCTGGTCGACAACTCCATCGTGGTGGTGGAATCCATCATCCGCCGACGCGAGCAAGGCGACGGGCCGCTGCAAGGCGCCTTAAACGGGGTGCGAGAGGTCGGCGGGGCCGTCACGGCCTCGACCCTCACCACCATCGCGGTCTTCGCACCCATCGTCTTCGTGGAAGGGGTGGCCGGCCAGACCTTCGGCGACCAGGCCCTGACCGTGGTGGCCTCGCTGCTGATTTCCCTGGCGGTGGCCCTCTTCTTCATCCCAGGCCTTGCCGCCCGCATGCAGCTGGAGGGAGTCGAACGCAAAAGGCTCAAGCTGGGCGAGAAGCTCGCCAACCTTTTTCCCGCCCTGCGCAGCCCGGGAACCCTGTTTTCCGGAAGCCGCCGACCCCGGGGGATGAAATCCTGGATCCTCGCAATCCTGGCGGGCCTGGTCGCCGGCGCCTTCTTCTGGCAGCAGGCCGTCCTGGTGCAGCCCTTCCTGGAAGAGGCCATGGCCAAGGGATGGGAACCTTCGATGGCGAAGTTCTGGAACCCGATTCCGGACGAAGTCGCTTCCCAGACGGCGATTTACTCCTTCGCCGGCTCGCTCTTCGCCCTCCCCCTGCTCTGGTTCCTGGGCGAACCCCTTCTCTTCGCCGTCGGCCGGGTGGCCCGCGATCTCCTGGCCTTCGCCCTTCTCGCCCTCACGGGAATCGGCGGAACCCTGGTGGCAGCAATCGGCTTCCTGCTCTGGTTCCCGGCGCGCCTGGTGGCCGGCCTCCACAGGAATCTGGAAACCATCTACCCGCGGCTCCTGTCCAAGGCCCTCCATTCTCCCCTTCCCATGGGCTTGGCAATCCTGGCGCTGACCTTCATCGCCATTCGGATGACCGGATCGCTGGGCCGGGAATTGCTGCCCGAAGTCAGGCAGGGGGAACTGACGGCTGAACTCTTCTTCCCTCCCGGTTATCCCCTCGAGGAGACCGACCGGATTTCCCGGGCGCTGGAATTGGCGGCGGGGAAAATCGACGGGGTGGAAGAAACCGCCGTCCTCGCCGGAACCGCCCGGGACGAGGTCCGCGAAGAGGAAAGCGGGCCTCATACGGCGCGACTGACCCTGCGCACCACTCGCGGGAACGACTTCCGCCAGGTCGAAGCCGAGGTGGAAAAATCCCTGCGCCGGATTCTCAAGCGGGAACCCGCCCTTGCCCGATACAAGGTGAGGCGACCCACCCTCATGGCCCTCAACGCCCCCCTTGAAATCGAAGTCGTGGGGGACGACCTCCAGGAAATCGGCCGCGCCGCCCGGCTTGCGGTGGACGCCCTGAAAGGAACTCAAGGCCTGACCGATTTGAGGTCCTCCATTCGGCGAGGAAACCCCGAGGTCCGGGTGACTTTCGACCGGGAGGCCCTGGCCCGCCATGGAATGACGGTTGCAGAGGTGGCCCGCAGGCTTCGCCTTGCGGTCGAGGGAGAGGTCTCGTCCACCTTCCCCGGCCGGGACGAACGCATCGACATTCGGGTCCGCGCCGACCTGGATTCCATGCGCTATGTGGAGCAGTTGGCCGAACTTCCCGTGAACCCCGGGGCCGAGCATCCCCTCCCCCTCGGGGCCGTCGCCACCCTTTCCATCGCCGACGGGCCTGGAGAAATCCGCCACATCCGCGGACGCCGTGCGGCCGTGGTTTCGGCCTCGGTCAGCGGTTTCGACCTTGGCGGGGTGACCGATTTGGCCGTCGCCCGCCTGGCGACCGTCGACCCCCCCCCGGGAATCGAGATGAGAGTGGGAGGGCAAAAGGGGGAAATGGAGGAAGCCCTCCGGTCGCTCGGATTCGCCCTCCTGCTTGCGGTCTTCCTGGTCTACGCGGTGATGGCGGCCCAGTTCGAATCGCTGCTGCAACCCTTCCTCATCCTCTTCGCGGTCCCCCTCGCTGGCATCGGGGCCGTTTTCGGGCTCTACTTTTCAGGGACCTCCCTTTCCGTGCCCGCCCTGCTCGGAACCGTGGTTCTGGCGGGGCTGGTGGTGAACAACGCCATCGTTCTGGTCGACCGCATCAACAAAAACCGAGCCGCCGGCATGGAAACGGACGAGGCCCTGCTTGAAGCCGGCAAGGTGAGATTGCGCCCCATTCTCATGACCGCGGCGACGACCATCCTGGGCATGATTCCTATGACGGGGTGGGTGGCCGGTTTCGGCTCGGCCGAAGGCGCGGAACTGC
>DCAK01000119.1:28132-42607 GCA_002311925.1 Planctomycetes bacterium UBA1135 | reverse complement strand
ACAGGCTCGGATTGGACTCAATGAGGGAAATTCTCCGGTCGGATCAATCGTCATTCTGGACGTTGAGATTGTTGGACGCGGGAGGAATGTGGTTAACTCTCAGCATGACGTCACCGCCCACGCCGAAGTCGTCGCCATCCGGGAGGCCTGCGAAGAGCTAAAAAAATCAGATCTTTCGAGAGGCGTCCTCTACATCACCATGGAACCATGCCCGATGTGTTGTTGGGCAATCTTGTTTTCTGGGATTGAAGTGCTAGTCCTGGGCGCGCGGCTGGCGGACCTTCAGAGACATTACGGCGAGTATTCCGTGGAAACGCTCATGAAATTGACCGGAGAATCGGTCAAACTCGTTACGGGTGTCCTCTCGGCGGAATGCGCAGACACCTGGCGGCAGAAAAAATAATTCGCTTTTAAGGATCCCGGTTTCCGCCTTCCATGGAGAGAGGTTTCATATGCGCCAACCCGCCGTCATCGGAATCCTCTGCGACGGGCTCCGCCCCGATTTCGTGCGCGAGGCTTGTATGCCCCGCCTCACCGCCCTCGGTGGGGAGGGCGTCCGCTTCCTGAGCCACCGCAGCGTTTTTCCGACCTCCACGCGGGTCTGCACGGCCTCTCTCGTGACCGGCGTTTATCCGCGCACGCACGGCCTCGCGGGAAACGTCGTTTTCGCCCGCGCGCTCGCCCGCCCGCGCGCCATCAGCACCCGCGACCACAGGGCTCTCATCGCGTGGGAGCGCGCCCTCGGGGGACGCCTGCTGGGGCGGCGGACCTTTTTTCAAATACTCGGCGAGAGCTGTGTGATCCTCAACGCGGTCTCGCCAGGCTCGGCCTATATCTGGAATGCGCGGAAGAGCGCCGCCCTTCTTAATCCTGCTCTTCACTGGCCCTCTGGTTTCCGGGCGCGGGCCGAGAGTGCGTGCGGTGCGATCCCGGCCGCCGCCTCGCCCGACCTCGAGCGTTGCGCCTATATGCTAGACCTCGCGGCCGACTACGTCCTTCCCAAAATGAAGCCGCGAGCGCTCATCATCCATCTGAGCGAGCCGGACTCGCTCCAGCACGCCATCGGCGTCGACGGCCCGCTCCACCGGAAGACCCTGCGCGGCCTCGACCGCCTCATCGGAATATTTCTCGACAGATTGAACGGGACGGGTACCGGCCAGGCGAATGTTCTCGTCATGTCCGACCATGGCATGTCATCGGTCTGCGGCATGGTGGACCTTGAAGGAGAAATCCGGGCCGCCGCCCGGTGCCTGAACCTTGACTCCCCTTCCTCAGGAAACTAGTCTTCCGCCCTCGCTGGGTTCTCGGAACCCCTTGGCCCCATCGTCTAGTTTGGCCTNNGGGGGAATGGGGAGGGACTGGGTGGTCGCCCACAGCGAAGGCGCGGCGCTGTTCTACGCCCTGCGGGGAGGAATCAGGACGCTTGCGCCCGTCGCCGAGTTTCTCAGGAACCGCCCCTGGGCCGGCCCGCTCTTCTCGCGAGGAAGGGGCGGCCCCGAGGGCCGGATTCCGGGTTCATTCTCTCTCGGGCTCGCGGGATGCGGCGGCGCCCGGGGGCCGGACATGCTGATGGCCTTCCAGTGGGAGGATAAAGGGCGGGGCCTGTGCTACTCCTCGGTGAACAACAAAGGCTCGGGCGGCACGCACGGCTCTTGCGCCCCGTTCGANNACGACCGACCGGGAGTGCGACGACAGGACATGGCCCCATCGTCTAGTTTGGCCTAGGACACCAGGTTTTCATCCTGGCAACAGGGGTTCGAATCCCCTTGGGGTCACCAATCTTCCCGCCGACTATCTGTCGGCGGGTTTTTTCATGACTCGGCGAGGGGGTGGGCCTGTTGGTAGAGACTGCGCAGCCCTTCCACATCCACATGGGTGTAGATTTGGGTGCTTCCCAGGTCGGCATGGCCGAGAAGCTCCTGGACCGTCCTCAGGTCGGCCCCGCGGCGCAGAAGATGGGTGGCGAAGGAATGCCGCAAAGTGTGAGGAGAGCAATGGCGGGAAATTCCCGACCGGAGAAGGGACTTGCGGAGGATTTCCGCCACCGACCGGGAGGACAGCCTTCTGTCGAATCGATTGAGAAAGAGCGGGCTTCGATTGAGGTCTTGGAGAGCTTTGGAATCCATGTATCCGACAAGGGCGTCCTGGGCGGGCTTCCCCAGCATTCCCATCCTCTCCTTGGCTCCCTTGCCACGGATGAGGACCACTCCTCGGTCCAGGTCGACATGGGCCTCGTCCAATCCAACCAATTCCGAGACACGACAACCCGTGGAATAGAGGGTTTCCAGGATGGCCCGGTCTCTTCTTCCCTCAGGGTCGCCCTCCTGGGGGGCGGCCAGCAGGGCTTCGACCTCCTCCTCCTCCAGGTAGCGCGGAATCTTTCTTCGCCTCCTGGGCCCCCGGAGCAGGGTGGTGGGATTGGAAAGGATTCTCCCCTCTGCCTCCAACCACCCGAAGAAGGTTTTCAAGGTGGAGAGATGCCGAGAAAGAGAACTGGGGCCCAAACCGTGGTCGGCCAGTCGACCCAGATGCAACCTGAGGCGGGATGCTTGGATGTCCCTGGGAGAAGGCCGGGAGCCCTCCTCCCCGAGGAATTGAAGCAACCGTTCCAGGTCGGCTCCATAGGCCCTCAAGGTGTGCGGACTCAGCCTTCGCGCTTGGCGCAAGTGGGCGAGGAAGTCGTGTCGGGCCCGCTCGAGAGTCCCCATGGGGGGGCCATAATAGGCCGCATGGAGATTCTTTCCGTCCGCATCCTTGCCGAAGGGGAGGGGCCGACCCCTGTGCAGATGCTGCAAGCCCTGCCGAGGGCAACCAGGCCGGTTCTCCTCGACAGTTCGGATGGCAGAGGGTGGACCTTCCTGGGCTGGAATCCGGACGCATCTTGTAGAGGGCGGGTGACTCCCGGAACCCCGTCCCCGGGACAGGGTCCCGCGGGAAGATGGCCCCTCTCGGTCGGCAATCCGGGGGCCGCCCTGGATGAAGCTTGCCGGGGTGAAATTTGGGAGGCCGACGATCCCACCCTCCCGCTGGGTCCTGCCTGGGCGGGATGGCTCAGCTTTGAAAGCGGTCATGCATGGGAACCCTTTCCCTGGAACCAAGGCGCCGGCTCCCCATTGCCAGACTGGGATTTCAATCGATATCGTGGGGGAGTCCTCTTCGACCCCCAGGGCGGCTTCAAACTTCTCTGGGCTGAAAGCCAAAACTCCGAGGCGGAAGAAAGAAAGGGGTGGGAGGAAGAGTTTCGCCGCCTCTTGGCCGCCCCCCCGGCCCGCTTCGAGCAAGCAGGACACCTCGTTCCCGAAACCAGTCCGAAGGACTTCGAATCCGGGGTGGAGACCCTCCGCAAATGGATTGGAGAAGGGGAACTTTTTCAGGCCAACCTTTCCCATAGGCTCGTGGCTCCGGCCCCTGGTAATCCTCGCGCGCTTTATTCCGGAATTCGAGAATCCCAGCCCACATCCATGAGCGCCTACTGGGAGGACGAGCAGGGTCGCTCACTGTTGTCCTGGTCTCCCGAGTTGTTTCTCTCCGTGGAAGGGGACCGCCTGGAAACCCGTCCCATCAAGGGAACCGCTCCCCGGAGCGCCGAGCCTCTTGAGGATGCAGCTCAAGCCTCGGGCCTGGAAATGTCACCCAAGGAAGTCGCCGAGCTGACCATGATCGTGGACATGGCTCGGCACGACCTCGGCCGCCTCGCCCCTCCAGGCGGAGTCCAGGTCCTCAATGCGGGAGAGGTGGAAGCCTTCCCGACCCTGTTCCATCGAACCGCCCGCATCCAGGGAACCTGGAATCCCGAGGACGGGCTTTCCGCTCTTCTCGGAGCCACCTTTCCTCCCGCCTCCATTTCCGGCGCCCCCAAGGTTCGCGCCCTCCAGGCCATTGCTGAATTGGAAGGCGTGGCTCGGGGGCCCTACTGCGGGGCCCTGGGATGGTGGAGACCGGGAACCCCGCGAGGGGCTTTTTCGGTTCTCATCCGCACCGCCGAAGCTTGTCCACGGCGTCTTTCCTTGCGCGTCGGGGCCGGTATCGTTTGGGATTCCGAACCCGCCCGCGAGTGGGAGGAAACCCTTCTCAAGGCCCGTTTTCTCGGCCCATGCATCGAAGCGCATACGAAAATCCAGCATTCCTGACCCTGGACGGTCGGGATTTGGAACCGGAGGCTCCCGCCCTTTGCGCAGGCATGCCGGGGGTTCTCCGCGGAGAGGGAGTCTTCGAGGCCTTCCTGGTCAAGGACGGTCTGCCGACTCCCTACCTGGGCGACCACGCCGCCCGGCTGGTCCGCAGCGCGGCTCTCATTGATATGGACGCGGGAGTTGAACCCATGGAGGGCTTGGAGCGTTTCCTTGACCGCCTGGGCCGCGAAAATTCCTGGCGAGTTCGTCTGACCCTGTTCCGAAGGAGCGATGACGGAGTTTCCCGCATGTGGACCGCATCTCCGGCTGCTCCTCCCCCTGCGGAAATCGCCCTGGTCATCGCCGACATGCGGAGGGATCCCCTCGACCCCTTGGCTGGCGCCAAGACCTTGTCCCGCGCAACTCTTCAACTCGCCCGACGCAAGGCCCAGGCTGCGGGAGCCTTCGAGGCCCTGATTCCCACCCTGGACGGGGATTTGGCGGAAGGGACCTCAAGTAATTTCTTCGTCGTCCGCCATGGGGTGGTCCGGACTCCCGGCTTGGACCGCGGAATCCTCCCAGGGGTCACCCGGGCCGGAGTTCTCGCCGTTTGCAGGGAAAACGGAATCCCTACCGAGGAAACCCGGGTGGAAATCTCCGATCTTGAGCAAGCCGACGAGATTTGGCTCACCAGCGCCATTCTCGGAGTCCAACCCGTGGTTAGGATGGTGGGGATGTCCCTGGATCTTCCCGGGGCCGCTGGGCCCCTTCTCCCCAAGGTTCAATCCGCCTGGAGGGATACCTGGGACGCCCGGCTAGCTAGACCCTAGACATGATTGCGGCACTTCTCCTGATTGCGGCGCACCCTCTGCCGACGCCTCCTCAAGCGGCGCCCGTGGATTTGAAGGAACAATCGGCGTCCTTCAAGAAGCTTGTCAGGGGCAGGGATTCTGAAAACGAAATGATCGCCATGATGGACGGTCTGCTTCAAAGATGGCAGAACAACGTGAAGGCCATCCAGAATCTCGAGGACATGATTGAAATCAAGGAGGGCAAGATTTCCGAGCACAAGAAGGCCATCAAGAAACTGGAAGGGGAGCAGAAGGAAATCCCCGCCATTGTTTTCTCCTGCTTCGCCAGGAGAAAGGTCACCGAACCCCATATGCGGGTCTGGCGAGCCGCCGTGACCGCTCTGGGGAGAATGGGCATCCATGGGCCTCCCTACCTTTGGAGGGCATTCGAGGACAGGCGTTTCAGTCGGGAAGTGGATTTTCGAGGACGGTGCGTCCACCAGGTTGGATACACCCTGGATTTCAAGCAATCCGAGGAGTTGCTCGACCTCCTCGACCATCACCAGGAGCTGGTCATTGCGAAGGCCGCCGAAGCCTTGGCCTTGTTCGGTGATGCTCCGGGGTTGACCCGCAAGGAATGCACCAAGCAATTGGTGAAGAAACTGGAGGCTTACCATTCCGCCGCCACGGCCCAGGAGGCCGATCTGGAGGCGCAGAAGCTCTACCGAACCGTGCGCGAACCCATGCTCAAAGCCCTTCGAATCATGACCGGGCAGGATTTCCGCGATGCCCAGGATTGGACCCGGTGGTGGAACAAGAACAAGAAGAACAAAGCCGTCTGGAAGGATCGCGAGTGAGGGCTTTTTTTTTTGGCCTTCTCATGCTCCCCGCGTGTGGGGGAAGCGAGGCGTCTTCCCCGTCCCGGGTTCCTGAGGAACTGGAGGCCAGGCTGGCCTGGGTGGGGGAAACGCCCGGGGGCCTTTGGGTGGTTGCCGAAGGCTTGGACCCCTCCCCGGATGGGTTTTTCGATCAGGCGGAGGAGGTGGTTCTCAAGCGCGTTCTCCATGTGCCCGAAGGGCGCGATCTGTTTCGTATTCACATTCTCGGAGCTCCCGCCCTCCTTGGCGAAAGCGGAAGGGTGTTTCCCCGTGGCGGAATTCCATGGGAAGGCTTCGGGATTCCGGCGGAAGGGTTGAGTGCCCGGGAGCGTCTGATTTGGGAAGGCTTGGGGCGGGGAGGTCCCTCTCCCATCGCCTCCGGCGCCCATAGGCGCAGTTTCCTTTTCATGGGAGAACCTCTTTCTTCCGGACCCCCGGTACCGTTACGCTGGGAGTCAGGACAGGAGGAAGTTTTTCTGGAGCCGAGGCGCTGGACGGAATCCGAGCGACGCAAGTTTCTGCAGGAAACTCCCTCTCCCTCCTCTCCATGACCGATTCTGAATCCACTTCCGCTGAAAGCCGAAACCCTCATTTGCCCACATCTGGTAAAGGGAAATCTGAGATTGCTCTGCGGCGTCAGGAAGCCCAGGCCCTGAATCGCTCTTTTCGCAGGGTCGCCGAAGTCCAGCAAGCCCTTCTCGAGTACATCCACGAACTCGAAGATGAGCGGCATTCCCGTAGGCGGTGGGCTCTTCCCATGGCCAGCGGGGGTGCGGTGGTTTTCGGCGCCGGCTTGGCATTTCTCGCCTTCCAATGGCAGGCCGATCTCGAAGCGGAACGCTTGGAGGCCTTTCTGCCCCAGGCCGCCAGCATCGTCGTCGAACCGGCCCCCGTTTCCATCCAGGTGCCCGCCTCGGCCATCGATGAACAAGCAGTGGCTTCCCTGCTTGCGGAAATGACATCCTTGCGTGAATTCCGGGACCAGGACCGTGAAACCATCGCGGCCCTGAACACCAGGCTCCTGGAGAGCGAAGAGAGGCAGCTCGCCTTTTTGAGGACGGTGGCTGCCATGCCCGGGATTGAAACTCGGCCCTCGCCGGCTTCCGACAGCTGGCCCTTTCGCCCGGAATATGCCTCCTTTTCTGAATTGGAAACGACTCCCGAACCGGATGTGGAGCCCCAACCCTGGTTGGATTCCTTGAACGCCCTCATGGCAGCCGATGGCTACCCATGGCTTCGTTTCAGGAAGGGGGCTTTCGATTCAGGAGGAACCCGACTCACGGATGTGGTCCTGTTTGAATGGAGCCCCGAAGGTTCCTTGCGAGGAGCTCTGGTTGCCGAGGAAGTCCACCTGGAACTCCAGGTCATGACCTCCACCCTCATCTTGAAGTTCAACAAGGGGCATCGGCTCCGGAGCGGCAAGAGAATTCCCTTCTCTTCGAGCGGGTTTCGGCTCGACCTCGCCGGAATTCGCCCTGAGGTCTGGCTTGAACAATTCCCAGCTCTGGGTGTTCGCAAACCGGATACCGGGACCGCGGCATCCGTGGAAACCAGCGTCCCCGACCCCAATCCGGACTCTCCCCTGGACAAGGCCATCGTGCAGGAGGCCATCAACAAATTCCTGACGGTCCGCCGTCCCGCCGGCTACTACCGACTCACCCAGCTGGGGGGAGTTCTTTCCGACCGGTTGGAGAGAGTCCAGATTGATTGGTACAACGGGTCGGGTCGGTTGGTGAAGACCCTGGCCGCGGATTCCCTCAAGGTGATTCTCCATGCCTCGGGTTCGGTTGAATTGCTCCTGACCCACGGGGCCTTCCTGGAGGCAGGCTTGAGGCGCCCCTTCTTCCTCGACCGTTTCCGTCTTCACCTCCCCCGGCAGAAGCAGGAAGATTGGCGGGCTTCCCCCATCCCGCTGTCGGATGGAGCCCTCTGATTCCGCCCCTGACAGGGAGGTCGTAGGAGTCTCGGAAGCCCTCGGCAGGGCGGGCGACGCCATGGCGGTTCTGGGTCCCCTCTGGGTTGAGGGGGAGGTCTTTGAATACAAGGGTCCCTGGAAGGGGTCGGGGCACTACTACTTTAAGTTGAGAGATGACCGGGCCGTGATGGACGTGAAAATCTGGGCTCAATCGGTCGGTCGGGCCTTGCGTTGCGAGTTGGAAGAGGGCCGCAAGGTCCGCGTTCGGGGAGCCTTTGATGTTTATGCGGCGCGGGGGACTCTTTCCTTCATTCTCGACAGGGTCGAGGACCAGGGGGAGGGGGACCTCGCCCGCCAATTCCAGCAACTGAAGGAGCGCCTCCTGGTAGAAGGCCTTTTTGACGTCGACAGGAAGCAGCCCCTTCCGGCCTTGCCACGAACCGTGGGAGTCCTCACTTCCCATCCCTCCGCCGCCTGGGAGGATGTCCTCAATACCTTCCTCGACCGCCAGGCCCCTTTTCGCATCCTGGTTCGGGGGTGCCGAGTCCAGGGACAAGGCGCCGCTGAGGACATGGTCCAGGGATTGAGGGAAATGGTTTCCGCCAAGCCGGACCTCGTCCTGTTGACTCGAGGAGGAGGGTCCCTCAAAGATTTGTGGGCCTTCAACGATGAAATTCTCGTCCGTGAGGTTGCTGACTGCCCCTTCCCGATTCTTTCCGCCGTCGGCCATGAAACCGACAACGTCTTGACCGATCTCGCAGCGGACGCTTTTTCAAGGACCCCGACCGCAGGGGCGGTGCGCATCTGTGCCGGCTGGGAAGAGGCCCGGGAATCCATGGGGCTTCTGGCCAATCGCCTGGAAGAGGCTGCGACCCGGGTGGGAGATGCGTGTTCCGTTCGCTTGGCGCGCGTGGCGAGAGACCTCGGGGCCCAGAGTCCCTCAAGGAGGTTGGAGCGTTTCTCAAGCCGACTTCTCCAGGGGGAAACCCGGCTGGTGGCGGTCGGGCTCCATAGGTCGGCCCGGGCTCGATCCACCCTCTTGCGAGAATCGAGGCGACTCCACGCATGCCTCTTCCGCCAATCCCTTCCTCTCCTCAGGGAGGGGTTGCTGGGCGCCCAAGCCCGCCTCCAAGGGGCGTCCCCCAAGGCCTTGCTGGAGCGGGGATGGGCCCTGGTCGAGGCGGACGGCCAATCTAGATTCCTTCGTGATCCCGGCTCGGTGGCCTCCGGCCATGGGCTCAATGTGACCCTTTCTCGGGGTTCTCTTCGTGCCCGGGTAGAATGAGGGCTTCACAGCGGGCCCTACGCGCCATGGCAGCAAAGAAAAAGGAAAGCTTCGAACAGGGTTTGAAAAAACTCGAAAAGCTCGTCGACGCCCTCGAGGAGGGGGAACTCGGCCTGGAGGAGGGCGTGGACCGTTATCAAAAGGGGGTTGAAATCCTCAAGGAACTTCACGCTTCCCTGGCCAAGGCCGAAACCAAGGTCGAGGAGATGACCGCTGTTCTTCGGGAAGGGATCTCCGACCTTGAGGAGGATTCCGGGGATGAAGACGCAAAAGACTGATTTCTCCTCCTGGCTGGAGGAGGCAATGACCGTGTTCGAGCCTTTTCTGGTAGCGGAATGCGAATCCCGATTGCGCGGGACCCCCCCGGGCATGGCGGAGGCCATCGAAGCCGGGCTTCTTTCCGGCGGCAAGAGAATCCGTCCCTCCCTCGTATTGCTGGGTTGTGAAGCTTCCGGTGGCGACTCGAATGCGGCACTTCCGGCGGCTTGCGCCGTCGAAATGATGCATGCCTATTCGCTCGTGCATGACGACCTCCCCTCCATGGATGACGACCTCCTGAGGAGGGGCCAACCCACCGTCCATGCCCGGTTCGGGGAGGCTGCTGCGATTTTGGCCGGGGACGCCCTTCAAGCCATGGCCTTTGGAGTTCTTGCTTCCCAGCCCAAGGCGTCCATGGCCTCCTCCCAGGCCTCTCTCCTCGCCGAGGCGGTCGGTCCCAGTGGCATGGTGGGGGGCCAATTCCTGGACATGGAAAACCGGGGTCGGACTCCTCTTCCAGGAGAGGTTGAAGCCATCCATCTCGGGAAGACCGCCGCCCTGATGGCGGCCTCCCTGAAGATGGGGGTTCTGGCTGCGGCGGGCAATCCCGACCCTTGGGAGGACTTCGCCTGCAACCTGGGCCTTCTTTTTCAGGCGACCGACGACATTCTCGACGCGACCGCTCTCTCCGATGATTTGGGCAAGCCCACCGGAAGGGACAAGGAGGAAGGCAAGGCTACTCTTGTGGCTTGTGAGGGATTGGAGGGGGCCGTCAAGAAGGCCACATGCCTCGCCGATGCAGCCGCCCGGTCCCTCGAGAGCATTCAACCATCCCACCGGAAGGCGGTCCTTGAAGACCTGACCACCCACCTTCTCCAACGCTGCCGATGACTCCCCTTCGTCTTGCCGACCTGAAATCTCCCGAGGACCTCAAGGGTCTGGACGTGGATGAATTGGAAGGCCTTTGCGCCGAAATGCGTGATTTCCTGGTCGGTTCGGTGCATCAAACCGGGGGCCATCTGGGCAGCAACCTCGGCGTTGTCGAACTCGTGACGGCTCTGCATACGGTCTTTGATTTCCGCCGCGACCGCATCGTGTTCGATGTCGGGCACCAGTGCTATCCCCACAAGATTCTCACCGGCCGCCAGGCCGGCTTCGAAGGACTTCGCCAGACGGGAGGCCTTTCCGGTTTCTGCAACCGAAAGGAATCCGAGTACGACCTGCTGACTGCAGGCCATGCCGGCACCGCAATTTCTTTCGCCCTTGGCCTCGCCGAAGGGTGCCGCGGGAGCGCCCCGCCCGGCGAGGAGGACCCATGGTCGGTCGCCTTCGTTGGGGATGCAGGTTTCGGGGCAGGAGTGTCCTTCGAAGGCCTCACCCAGGCCGCCGAGCGCAAGGCGCGCATGCTGGTGATTCTCAACGACAATGAATGGTCCATCGCCCGTTCCGTCGGTGCCATGGCCCGCTACCTATCCAGGATTCGTTCGTCGCGGACCCTGCAGAAGACCTACGACAGGCTGGGAGAAATCGCTCACAAGATTCCCGGCCTCGGAAGCCGGATGGAAGAGCTCGGGGAAGTCATTCGTCATGTCCTGGTTCCTGGTCATGTCTTCGAAGAACTCGGGGTCCATTACCTGGGACCGCTGGATGGGCACGATGTGGGCGGCGCCATGGAAGCCCTGGAGAGGGCCAAGCGCCTGGATGGAGTGACCCTCCTTCATTTCCTCACCGAGAAGGGAAAGGGATTTGCTCCGGCTGCTGACGATCCCGAAAGAGCCCACGGGGTTTCCCCCCAGTCGAAGGTCCCCAGCCCGGTTGGCCAGGTCGCCGAACACCGGAAGATGGGCACCCGATCCTGGACCTCTGTTTTCGGGGACGAAGCGGTGGCGTTGGCCAAGAAGGACAGCAGGGTCCATGCCATCACCGCAGGCATGCCCTCGGGAACTGGCTTGTCCAAATTCAGCGAAACCTTCCCCGGACGTTTTCATGACACCGGCATCACCGAGCAGCACGCCGTCGCCCTCTCCGGAGGCATGGCGACAGCCGGGCTCCGGCCCCTGGTGGCCATCTACAGCACCTTCCTCCAGAGAGGCTACGACCAGGTCTTTCAGGAGGTGGCTCTCCAGAAGGAAAATGTGGTCTTCTGCATGGACAGAGCGGGTCTCGTGGGCCAGGACGGCCCCACCCACATGGGGCTGTACGACCTTGCCTATCTTCGCGCTCTTCCCGGAATTCAACTCGCATCCCCCAGGGACGCCATCGACCTGGGCCGGATGCTCCAAGCCGCGGTCGAAGCGAAAGGTCCGTGGGCCCTACGATGGCCTCGCGACACGGCTCCCGATTCACTCGGTCCCCCCGAGAATCTTCGCCCGGCCCTCGAACCCGGGCTGGCGGAAAAGCTCAGGGAGGGGGAAGACGGAGCGGTTTTCGCCCTCGGAGCCATGGTGGAAGAAGCCATGGAGGCCGCCCGTCTTCTCGAAGAGGATTGCGGATTTCAACTCGAAGTCTGGGATGCTCGTTTTTGCGCCCCCCTCGACAAGGGGGCTCTCGCCCATATTTCGCGCCGCCATCCATGGTTGGCCGCCGTGGAGGACCATTCCCTTTGCGGCGGTTTCACTGCGGCCGTGGCCGAGACTCTCGCCGACCTGGGATGCGACGTGAAGCTTCATCGCTTTGGCGTCCCCGACCTGTTCGTTGAACACATGAGCACGCGCAGAGAGCAGATGGTGGCCTTCGGTTTGACGGCTCCCCTGCTCGCCGAGGAGTGGAGGAAGAGGGTCGAAGAAAGTCGGGAGGCGGAGCCAGCTCCTCGAGCCCATGCCTGAGGTGGGGACCCTCTCCACCCGGGTTCGACTTCCCCGTTCGCGCACGCCCCGCGTCCTCATCCTTGGCGACAGGACCAAGTCCGAGGTTCCTCTCCTGGCTCGTCGACTGAAGACATTCCTCAAGGACAGGGCCCAGGTGGTGGGGGTGGACTTGCGAAGGCACCACGGAAAAATCCAGAACCGGCCCGACCTCGTTCTGGTTCTCGGCGGAGACGGGGCCCTGCTCGCAGCCTCTCACCGCCTCGACGGTCACCGGCCACCCGTCATCGGGGTGAACTTCGGCAGCGTAGGATTCCTCGCCGCAGTCGCTCCGGACCGGGTCGAGGAGATTCTTGAAGATGTATTGAATGGAAAAGGCCGATGCGAAAATCGGGCGATGATGAGGGTCCAGGTCAAGAGGAAGGGAAAGATGCGTCTGGACACCCACATTCTCAACGACGTGGTCCTTTCCAGGGGACCGGGCGCCAGCCTTTTGGGAATTCAACTCCACGCCGACCGGAGGCCCGTTTGCTTCTATCGAGGAGATGGCCTGGTTCTCTCGACCGCCACCGGGTCCACGGCCTACAACCTTTCGGCCGGCGGCCCCATCCTGGGGCCCAGCCTGGAAGCCTGGGTGGTGACGCCCATAGCCCCTCACATGGTGGGCACACGCTCCCTCGTTCTTCCCGGTAAACGGGTGGCGATTCTGAAGGTGGACGCTCCGGCCGTTCTGACGGCGGACGGTCATGTTGAAAAGGCCCTCCTTCCCGAGGACCAGGTCAAGGCAAGCCCAAGCGGTCGAATCTTCAGGCTCGTGGTCGACCCGAAGAACCTCTTCTACTCACGCCTCCGTGGCAAGCTCCACTGGGGAGCCTCGCCGGGCCCGGGTCAGGCGTAGATTCCCCGGATGCGGTCAAAGTAGGCGACCCTTTCCACCCCCAACATGCAGGTGGCAAGCCGCAGGCTCACCTTGTGCTCGCCGGCCCTCTTTCTCGCCTTGCGGTAGGCGTCGAGAACCATCCTCTTCAATCGACTGGAAATGATGGCGGGGGTCCATTGGTAGCCCATCCTGTCCTGGATCCATTCGAAATAGGCGATGATGACCGCGCCGGAATTGCCAAGGAGGTCGGGAACGATGGGAACCCCCATTTCCTGGAGGATGGATTCCCCCTTGGGAGTGGTCGGGCTGTGCGCAGCTTCGACGATGAGCTTGGCGCGGATGCTGGCGGCGTTTCGGCTGGTGATCTGGCCCGAAGTTGCGGACGGGATGAGGACATCGCACTCCAAACCAAGAAGAGCGTCCGAGTCCAAACGGTCTCCCTCCTCGAATCCGTTGACGGTGCCCGTTTCCTCGCGGTGGGCGAGAAGGGCTTCGACATCGAGTCCATGAGGGTTGGACACCGCTCCGCCAAGGTCGCCGCAGCCGACGATGATGTGGTCGGCCTTGACGAGCTCCCGCATCACCTGGGAACCAATGAAGCCGGCACCTTGGACCACGACGGAGGCCGGACCCTCGTGCCCCATTTCCTCGAGTCGCTTCTCCATCAGGATGCGCACCCCGAGCCCCGCCGCTGAATCCCGAAGATGGGTGCCGCCCAGCCCGAAGGGCTTGCCGACCACGACGGCGTTTTCGGTGTGCCGAACATGCATCGAGTAGGTGTCGAGAATCCAGGCCATGGCCTGCTCATTGCAATGGAGGTCGGGAGCGATGATGTCCTTTTCAGGCCCGATGAGGTCCATGACTCCTGCCGTGTATCGGCGAACGATGTGTTCGACATCCCCGGGTTCGGCGTCGGTGGGGTCGAAATCCACGCCCCCCATTGCGCCCCCAAAGGGGACGTTCAGGGCTGCGCATTTCCAGGTCGTCCAAGCGGCCAGAGCTGATAATTTCTCCCGATTCATCTCCTTTTCCAGTCGCAAACCCCCCAGGCAGGGGCCCAGGGAAAGGTTGTGGCGAACCCGGTACCCGTGGTGGACCTTGATGGAACCTTCTTTGGTGGGAAGGGGAATGGCGAATTTGAAGATGCGGTCGGGTTGGCGAAGGATTGCATAGGCGTCCGGCGACAAGCCCAATAGCGCGGCAGCCTCGTCGAATCGCTCCATCATGGCGGCGAAGGAATCCTCGGATGCCACATCCGGGGTCGGGGCCTGGGCGACTTCCTGGCCGAGGTCGTGGTCGTGAGGCTCAGGCATAGACACCCCGAATGTCGAGGCAGTAGGCGACTCTGGACACCCCGACGCAGTAGGCGCCGAGCCGGGGGCTGACTTCGCGGGTCTTGGCTTCCGCAACCACTTCCTTGAAGGCGGCGACGAGTTTCCTTTCCATCCGCTGGAAGACATCCTCCTTGGTCCAGAAGTAACCCGTGCGGTCCTGGACCCACTCGAAGTAGCTGACGGTAACTCCACCGGCGTTGGCGAGGATGTCGGGCACG
>DCAK01000119.1:24196-28101 GCA_002311925.1 Planctomycetes bacterium UBA1135 | reverse complement strand
TCGGGCCGTTGGCCCCTTCCACGACGATGGCTGCGCGGATGTCGGCCGCGTTGGCGGAAGTGATCTGGTGTTCAATGGCGGCTGGAATCAAAACGTCGCAGTCGAGGCAGAGGAGGTCCGCTTGGTCGATGGTCTTCCCACCTTCGAACCCCTTCAAGAATTGATGCTCGCCGAGGTGCTCGAGGAGGCGAGGGATGTCGAGCCCTTTTTCATCGTGCAGAGCGGTGTCCACATCGGAGATGGCGATGATGGAGTGCCCCATTTCGTGGAGGAATTGGGCCGCGATTCCTCCCACGTTTCCCGACCCCTGAATCACGATGCGGCAACCGGTTTTCGGCATCTTCTGGTGCCGCAAAGATTCACGGACCATCAGGGCTACTCCAAGGCCTGTGGCTTCCCTGCGGCCCCTTGAACCGCCCAGGCCGACGGGTTTGCCGGTCACAGAAGCGGTCTGGGTGGATCGGTAGTGCATGGATACGGTGTCCATGAACCATGCCATAACCTGTTCATCGGTGTTCATGTCAGGGGCGGGAACGTCCCTTTCCGGCCCGATGAGGTCCAGAAGGCTGGAGGTGTAGCGTCGAGTGAGACGCTCCAATTCTCCCTTGGAGAGGCGCCGAGGGTCGCAGATGACCCCTCCCTTTCCGCCCCCGAAGGGCACATCCACCACTGCGCACTTCCAGGTCATCCATGCCGCCAGGGCGCGCACCTCGTCCAAATCGACATCGGGCGCGTAGCGGATGCCTCCCTTCGCCGGACCCCGGGCGACATTGTGCTGAACTCTGAATCCGGTGAAAACCCGCAGGGAGTCGTCGTCCATGCGGACGGGAATGGTCACGGTCAACTCCTGCGCCGGCGTGGACAGAATGCGATAGATGCCGGGGTCCAAACCGATAAGCTCGGCTGACCGGTCCAACCTTTCGCGCATCTGCAGGAAAGGGTTGAACTCGTCTCCGTTTCCGGCGTTCTCGGCTGTTGCCGACATTGCAATTTTCGTCCAGAAGGGTTCGGATGCCGTTCCGCGGGAAAGCGTATCCCGCCGGAGGGCGGTGGGCCAGACTTTCAAGGAGGTTCCGCTACGATGTTGCGGCCGGTTTTCCGGTTTTCAGACCTTGTCGAAGCTGCATGTCCACGAGGTGGCCCCCAGGGATGGGCTTCAGGCCGAGACTCAAGTCCTGCCAACGGGGTCCAAATTGCGGTTGGTGGAGCTTTTGGCCCGTTCCCAACCGGATTCCATCGAGGTCACGGCATTCGTGCGTCCCGACATGGTGGCCTCGCTGGCCGATGCGGACGCCCTTGCTGAAGCCGTCGCCGCCGCCCCCTGGAGGGGCGAAATCCCCCTTGCCGGCCTTGTTTTGAACCGCCGGGGCCTGGGCCGTTTTCTCGCCACCGACCTTGAAATCCTGACCATTCCGGTTTCAGCGACCGAGGGCCACTCCCGGGCCAATTCAGGGATGGGAATGGCGGAGGCCCTGGAAGAAGCGGTCGACGTGGTGAAGGATGCCAGGGCTGCAGGAAGAAAGGTCCGGGGGGTGGTGAGCATGGCGTTGCAGTGCCCATTCGACGGCGTGGCTGACCCGTTGCGGGTGGAAGAAATCGCCCAAGCTTTCCTCGGCGAAGGTGCCGAAAGAGTGGTTCTTGCCGACACTCTGGGAAACGCCCGGGCCGATGAGGTTGCCCGCTTGCTCGACCATCTCGGTGGCGGGGTCGCCCCCGAGAGATTGGGTCTTCATCTCCATGACAACGAAGGTCTGGCCGGGGATTCGGTTCGGGCGGCATGGGAGAGGGGGGTGCGCCATTTTGACTCCGCGGCCGGGGGTGGTGGTGGATGCCCCTTCGCCCCGGGGGCCGGCGGCAATCTCTCCACTTCGGTCCTTGTGGGGTTGGCCCGGGACCTGGGAGCCTCGTGCGGGGTGAAAGAAGGCCCCCTCCGAGTGGCGGAATCCTTCCTGGCGGAGGCTCTCGGACCTACGATGGCCGACGATGCCTGATTCCACCCCGGTTCGTCTGGAAAAGGATGGAAGGGTCGCCACCATCATTCTGGACCGTCCCGAACGACGGAACGCACTTTCCCTTGAGGCCCTGCGGGCTCTCCGCGCCACCGCCTCCGAGGTGGCCGCGGATGACGCCGTCTGGGTTGTGGTTCTGACCGGGGCAGGGGACCGAGCCTTCTGCGCCGGCGCCGACCTCAAGGAGCGCAAGGGAATGGACGATTCCCAGGTGAAGGAATGCGTCCTGGAAATCAGGGCCGCCGTCGGCGACATCGCAGCTCTACCCCAACCAACCGTTGCGATTCTTAATGGGCACGCATTTGGGGGCGGCCTGGAAATGGCCCTGGCTTGCGACCTTCGGGTCATGGACGAGGAAGCCCAGGTGGGGCTGCCTGAAACCAGCTTGGCCATCATTCCCGGCGCCGGCGGGTGCGTGCGCCTTCCACGCCTCGTGGGGGTGGCGCGGGCCAAGGAACTGATTCTCCTCGCGCGTCGCCTCGGCTCCGAGGAAGCCCTTCGCATCGGCTTGGTGAATTTCGTCGCTCCCCATGGGACGGCCGCCGAAACGGGGTCGGAAGTGGTTGCCGCCCTTCTCAAGAATGGCCCGCTCGCCTTGCGCGCGGCCAAGGCGGCCGTGGATGGGGGATTGGGGCTCCCTCTTCAGGGTGCCCTTGAACAGGAGTTTTCCTGTTACTCCCGCATCCTGCCCACCCTCGACCGTCAGGAGGCACTGGTGGCTTTTGCCGAAAAGCGAAGCCCTGAATTCAAGGGGGAATAGCCCCTCCGCCCTCGGGGATTCCCCTAGGTGTGGAGCTTGCGGTAGCGGCCGGCCTGGGATTCGGGGCCCTTCCCGTCGGCGGCCCGGCGTTCGGCATACCACTCGGCGTATTCGGTCCAGGAGCCGAGGAAGAACTTCTGCTTCCCGTCATCCTCGAAGGCGAGAATATGGGTGCAGACCCGATCGAGGAAATAGCGGTCGTGGCTGACGATGAACATGCAGCCGGGGTAATGCTCGATGGCTTCTTCGAGAACCCGGGTGGTGGGGAGGTCAAGGTCGTTGGTGGGCTCGTCGAGAATGATGAGGTTGCCGCCCACCCTGAGGATCTTGGCGAGTTGAACCCGGTTGCGTTGCCCACCTGACAGGTTGCCGACGAGTTTTTCCTGGTCGGTGCCCTTGAAATTGAAACGGGAAACATAGGCCCGGGATTGAATTTCTCCGGACCCGAAGGGGAGGAATTCCAGGCCATCGGTGATTTCCTCGTAGACGGTCTTGGAGTCGTCCAGTTCGGTGCGCTGCTGGTCGACGAAACAGACTTCGACCGTCGGCCCCATGTCGATGGAGCCCGAGTCCGGAGTCTCCAAGCCGGCGATCATCTTCATGAGGGTGGTCTTGCCGGCGCCGTTGGGGCCCACCACGCCCACCACGGCGGCGGGGGGAAGCTCCAACGAGAAGGATTCCAAAAGAACCTGCTTGCCGTAGGCCTTGGAAATCTTGTCGAGAACCAGAACCTTGTTCCCGAGCCTGGGCCCGGCGGGAATCACGAGGTCGATGGAATCGGGTGACAGGGTTTCCTGCTCATCGCAAAGTTGGTCGTATCGATTCAGGCGGGCCCTGTTCTTGCGGCCCCGAGCCTTGGGATTCTGGCGAACCCATTCCAATTCCCCCTTCAGCCGCTTGCGCCTCTTGTCCTGGGACCGGTCGCTGCTTTCCAGCATCTTCTGCCGCTCCTCCAGGTAGGCGGAATAGTTTCCCTGAAAAGGTGTCGCGACTCCTCGCTCGATTTCGAGCATCCAATCCACCACGTTGTCGAGGAAATAGCGGTCGTGGGTGATCACGATGACCAGGCCCGCGTAATCCGCGAGGTGCTGCTCCAGCCAGGCCGTGGTGGCGGCGTCCAGGTGGTTGGTGGGCTC
>DCAK01000119.1:23519-24108 GCA_002311925.1 Planctomycetes bacterium UBA1135 | reverse complement strand
GTTGGTGGGCTCGTCGAGGAGAAGGATGTCGGGGGTTTCGATGAGGGTGCGGCACAAAGCCACCCTGCGGGCTTCCCCTCCCGACAGCACGCTGCATGAACGCTCCATGGGTGGAAGTTCGAGGGCATCGGCGGCGACCTCGAGAAGGCGGTCCACCTGCCACATGTCGTGGGTGTCGATTTCAGACTGGAGGTGTTCGAACTCGGCGGTGAGTTTCTCCAATTCCTCACCCGTGACATCTCCCATGAGTCCGCAAACTTCCTGGTAGCGGTCGAGGATTCCGTGAACATGGGCCACGGCCTCGTCCAGGGTTTCCTTGACGGTTTTGTCCGGGTCCAGGCTGGGTTCCTGGGGAACGTAGCCCAGGGTCCTTCCGGGCATCTGGATGCGGCGCCCCTCGAAATCGGGGTCCACCCCGGCAAGGATGCGCAGAAGGGTGGATTTCCCCGACCCATTGGGCCCTATGACCCCGATTTTCGCGCCCGCAAAAAAAGCAAGGTGGACCCCACGGAGGACCTGGGTGCGGTCGTAGTACTTGTCGACTCCAAGGGCTTGGAGGACGTATTCGCTTTGGTTTTCGGACACGGAA
>DCAK01000119.1:18622-23488 GCA_002311925.1 Planctomycetes bacterium UBA1135 | reverse complement strand
AGCAGGAGGGCCCTCCGTCGAAAACTGGACCCCATGTTGGGGGTATCCTTATTTCCATGGGCGCTCGCCTGGAATTCCTGGTCGAGAGGGACCAGATTCAGAGGGCCGTCAGCTTCGAGGAAGAATCGGTCCTTGTGGGACGAGGTGCGGATTGCGGCCTTCGTTTGGACGACCCCCAGGCCTCCCGGGAACACTGCCGATTCGAAAGCCTGGGCGGCGAGCTTTTCGTCGTCGACCTGGAATCGGCCAACGGGACCTGGGTCGACGGGATCAAGGTCGACCGCCGTCCTCTGAATCCCGGCGAGACGGTTCGGGTGGGAAGCACCCTTCTTCATGTGGGAGGGGAAATCGCCCCTTCTCTTGCAGGCGCTGAAAACACCCGCATGGCGGAAGGTGGAAGGGAGCAGGAGATGCTGGAGACCTTTCTCGCCGTGGCACGAGGCCTTGCCAGGGAGGAAAAGCCGGAGGGTGTGGCCGGTCTCCTGATTGACGCGGCGGTGGCCCTGACCCGGGCCGAACGGGGCTTTGTTTTCCTTGTCGAGGAGGGTCGAACGACCTTTTCCTTGGGCCGGAATTTTGCCCGGGAGCCCGTTCCGACTCCGGAAAAGAAAGTGTCCCAAACCCTCCTGGAAAAGGCCTTGGGTTCGAAAAAGCCGCTTCTTCTGGAGGACGCCGCGAGCGACGGGGAATTCGCCGGGGTTGCCAGCATTTCCGACCTCGGACTGAGGTCCATCCTTGCCGTGCCACTCCATTTCAAAGGCACTGTTCTTGGCCTGCTCCTGGTCGATCATCGCCTGTCAGGCGGCGCCTTCCGGCCCAGCGACATCGACCTCCTCGACGGGTTGGCAGGCCTTGCCGGGAACTGGCTGGGGGCGGCCTCGCAAGCCCAGGCTCTCGCCAACACCAGGCGCAAAGTCGCCACCCTCCGCCGCCAATTGGGGAGAAGGAATCGAGCGGACGAGGAGGAGAGCAGGCGGCTGAGGGAACTCACTCCCGACCGTTATCCTGGCATCCTTGGAATTTCCTCGGCGATGGATTCCTTCTTTTCCAAGATGGACAAGGTCGTGGAAAGCGAGGTTCCGATTCTCATTCGCGGGGAAAGCGGGACCGGAAAAGAATTGGTCGCCCGGGCCCTCCACTATTCCGGAATCCGGGCTGGAGGCCCCTTCGTCGTGGAAAACTGCGGCGCTCTTCCTGAAACTCTTCTCGAGTCCGAGTTGTTCGGCCACGAAAAGGGAGCCTTCACGGGCGCCTCCCACGCTAGAACCGGGCGATTCGAGGAAGCCCACGGCGGCACCCTGCTTCTCGATGAAGTGGGAGAAATTCCCTTCTCCATGCAGGCCCGGCTTCTACGCGTTCTCGAGGATGGAGAAATCCGGCCGCTGGGTTCCGACAAGGTCCGCCAGGTGGATGTCCGCATTCTCGCCGCCACCCACACCGACCTCGAAGCCGCAGTCGAGGAGGGGAGTTTCCGTGAGGACCTCTACTACAGGCTCAAGGTGGTCCAACTCGAAATCCCTCCGCTCAGGGAACGTGGGGAGGACATTCCCCTTCTGGTGACCCATTTTCTCGCCGTCGAAGGCGAAGCCCAGGGGCGGCCCTGCCGGCCGGTTTCCAAGGAGTGCCTCGAGGTTCTGAAAAAATCCGGCTGGCCGGGAAACGTTCGCCAACTCCGCAACGAGATGCGGAGGCTCTCCCTCCTCGGGGAAGGAGAAGTTCAGGCCCAGGAACTCTCCTCGGAAGTGGGGGACGAAGAGACGCCTCCCAACGACAATCAAGAATCCGATTCTCGGCCACTTCCCGAAAGGGTGGCAGACCTCGAGGAAAAAGCGATTCTCGACGCCCTCCGCGAGGCGGAAGGCAATCGAACTGAAGCTGCGCGGACTCTGGGCATTTCCAGATTCGCCCTCCTGCGGAAGATGGAGAAGCTGGGCCTGAAGACCGAGGATGGAGAGGAGCCGTGATTCCGGGCCCCTCCAAGCCTTCGCCTTTTCCATCCCCCCCCCCGGGCTACACCGCCGTCAAGCAGCTGGGTTCCTCTCCCTTGAGCGAGGTCATCCAGGTGGTGGATGACGAAGGCCGCCGGCTGGCCCTCAAGATTCTTCGCGGAAGCGCCGCGCTGGACCCCCGCATCCGCGAACGGTGGCGCCGCGAAGCCCAACTCCTGGAAGAGATCCAACATCCCAATCTCGTGGGCTCGCACGGCGCCATCGAGGTCGAGGGGCGTCCCGCCCTCCTTTTGGAATTCATCGAGGGGGAAACCCTGCGGGACCGTTTGCGCAGGGGACCCTTGAGGTGGGAAGAAGCCGCCCGCATCGGAGTGCAAGTCTCCCGAGCCTTGGCCAAGCTCCACCAGGCAGGAGCCCTTCATCGGGATGTGAAACCTCACAACATCCTCCTCCACGTGAAAAGGGGCGCGATTCTCGCCGACCTCGGGCTGGTTCGTCGCGCCGAAGACCCGGAATTGACCCGCCATGGAGCGGCGTTGGGGTCTCCCGCCTACATGAGTCCCGAACAGAGTCGCGATCCCAGTTCGGTCGGCCCCGAGGCCGATGTTTATTCCCTGGGGGCGACCCTCCATCACGCCCTCTCATCCAAACCACCGTTCGGGGGAAGCGGAGTGGGCGAGGTCCTCCACCGGGTTCTGCACGAAGAGCCGGAACCTTTGCCTGAAGAAGTTCCCGAACCTCTTCGCCGTGTGCTCGAAGTGTCCATGGCCAAGGACCCGGACCAGAGGTATCCCGGGGCCCGTTATCTGGCCGGGGACCTGGGTCGGGTTCTCCTTGGCTATCCTCCGCAACTGACGACTCGGCACAGGGCGAGAAGGAGGATCCGTATCGGGGCCCTGGCTGCCGGCGCCATTTTTCTCGGTTCGGTGGGGTTCTGGTGGGTCGGGTCTTCTCCTTTGTCCCCGGCGGGTGGGGAATTGCAGGCGGCCCATCCGGCCGAGAACACCGAAGAAGCCGGGTCGAATCCGAAGCTGAGTCAATCCACCGGCCGTTTTTGGGCATGGGCCGGCCCAAGGTCCGAAGCCATCACCTACGCCCTTTCAGCGGGGGAAATCAGGAAAGCCGCGTCCCTGGCCGACGCATGGACTCATGAATCTCTTCCAGAAGGGTTGGACCCCTCCTTTTCCGGCAGGCACGAAGCCTTGGCCGAGCGAGCGCGAGGAGACGTGAGGTCCAAAGCGGAGCAACTCGCCGCCCAAGCCGAAAGGGTGGTGGACCGGGAATTGGAAATCCTTCTCCGCCTTCCTGTCTCCGCCCGCCCTGGATCCGGAGCCTGGAGGCAGCACATCGAGGGGGCATGGGCCGAGGCAGGCATCCCTTTCGAGCAATTCCCTCCCTGGACGGGGGGACCGGACCCAAGGGTGCGTTCGGATGCGGCCGGACGTCGTCTCCACGTCTCGGCTCAAACCGGGCTTCAAGATGGGGGGCACGGGAAGGGCCCATTTGCTCAGACCCCGCCCCCCGACTCAGGGGCCGTCCCGAAGTCGGTAGCCTCGCCCGATTCGCCACCCCCTTCCCCGGAAGATGCGATATCGAACGCCCCTCGACCCGCTGCCGGGGTGACCGACCCTGCCGCGGAAGCCGCGCGAGCGGAAGCCAAGAGGCTGGGGTCGCGTGTCGGGGATGCGGATGTGGCGGCCATCGGCCATGGGCTGGAGCTGGTTTGGACCCGGCCCGAGTGGGGGACAGTATGGGAGAGGGTGGTCAAGGTGGATCTTCGACGCTGGCCCATTCGGTCATGGCGATTGGAATGGCAACTCGACCCGGGCGCGACCCCGCCCACCGAGGTCCATTGGCTCGACCTCCTTTCCTTCCATCAACTAGGACGCCTGACCCCTCCCTACCTCCTGGTGGGGGACAAGCGGTTCGAGGGATTTGGGCTCCTGGCGGGGAGTCGCCAGGTCCTTGAATGGAAGGAGGGAATCGTCAAGCTCGACAATCTCCGTGTCGGTGCATGGGAGCCTCCCTCGCGTGGCTGGTTGAGGATTGGAGGGGGGGCGAGTTCGCCCTTCGGTTTGGCGGAAATCCGAGTTCGGCTGGAACCCCCCTCGGCCCGGAACTAGGTCGGCCTGGTCGCTTGACGCAACTTGGCCCGTGGTCCGGGCAATGCGAGGAGCAGGCCGAGGGAAGCGACCAACCCGGCGGCCATGGGAATGTTCTCGGCGGGAATTCCCCAGCTTCTGCGGAGAAGAAGAAAGAGAAGGCTCGCCAGGGCGATGGCGGTCCAGGAAAGCATGTTTGCGGCGCCCAGGAATCGACCTCTTTTCTCGTCGGGAGCGAGGTGCTGCAGGGCTGCCTGGAGGGGAACCACGTAGAAACCGGACGAAAGTCCTCCGAGAATGAGAAAGCTGGCGGTTGTGGGGAAGGTGGGGGTCAGGGTCCCCATGAGGAGGAAGGCGATGGTCATTCCCGCGGCTCCCACCGGGATCAAATCCGTGCGGATGCGTTTCCCTGAAACATGTCCGGCGAGGGCGGAACCGATGCCGATGGACCCACCGAGAATCGCCAGAAGAAGTCCTCCCGTTGCCACGGAGACTCCCAGAAGTGCGGGCCAATCAGGCAGGAATAGGAGGGCAAGGCCGGCGAGAAGATAGAAACCCGCCCAGCATCCGGCGACCAGGAGTCCAGGGCCCTCCCGCATCGCCGTGAAGGCTTCCCGGTAGGGCCCCAGCAAGCTCGCATCGGGGGAGAGGCCGGGGGCTGAGGGAGGCTGATGGGGGATACGCCTTGCCATCTGCAGGCCCAGCCAAGCGAGAAGGAACAGAATCGCGCCGGGAGTCCACGCGCCACCCCTTTCGGCCCAAAGCAGATAGAGAGGACCGGCGATTCCCATGCCAATGACGGCGGAGAGATTCGT
>DCAK01000119.1:16964-18529 GCA_002311925.1 Planctomycetes bacterium UBA1135 | reverse complement strand
CAATGACGGCGGAGAGATTCGTGGTGGCGTTGATCCACCCATTGGCTCGGCTCAAGGTGTCCGACCGGATCAGCTCGGGAATGAGGCCGTACTTGGAGGGGCCGAAGAAGGCGCTCTGGGTCGCGAGGAGAATGAAAGCGGCGAAAGTCCAGGTGAGGCTGCCGAGATAGAGGGCGCCTCCGGCAAGGAAGACGATTCCGACCTCCACCCCCTTGAGAAAGCGTGTCAGGTCTGTCTTGGACTTCCTGTCGGCTGCGCGGCCGGCGATTCCAGACACCAGGAGGAAGGGGACGGCCATGGCCAGTCCCACCCAACCCTGGCCGCCTGCACCGAGATCCCCGGCCCAGACCCCTCCCAACGCCACGGAAAAGGAAAGAAAATAGCGGAGAAAGTTGTCGTTGAGGGCGCCGCAGAACTGGGTCCCCAGGAGAAGGAGGAACCCGCGGCTCAAGTGGAGGAGGACTCCGTTTCGGGAAGCAGCAAGGTACGGGCCCAGCACCTGCTTCCGATTTCATTCTGAACCTGGAGGCCCGGTGGGGAAAACAACACCACGGCGGATCCCATTTCAAACCATCCGAGTTCATCGCCCGCGGAGAAGGACCTCGGGTTGGCGTACTTGCGGTGGGAGGGGACCCAGGGCCCTCCGCCCAGGGCCGGGTCGAAGGGAAAGCGCATCCTCCCGACATTCATTGCGCCGACGAGCAGGATGGAGAAGGGAATGCCCCGTTCATCTCGGCAGTGAAGAGCGATTCTCCGATTCCGAGCAAGAATGCGCATGCTCCTACGCATGAGAAGGGGGTCGACTGGTTGGAGCCCGCCAGGAAGCACCGAGACTTCTTCGATTTTCATCCCGCAGGGGGAGTGGAAGCGGTGGTAGTCGCCAGGACCCAGGTGAATCAGCAGGGCGGAATAGCCAGCGTAATCCGCGGGCGTGCGGCCGGGCAGGAGTTCCCCGGTGGTGTAGGGGGCGCCCTTGATGACCCAGGACCCTTCCGGGCTCACCCTTTGATGGTCCACAAGAATGCCGTCTGCCGGGGACAGCCATCCCCTTTCGGTGGGAAGAGGCCTCGAATCGGGAGGCAGGGGCCGGGTGAAAACATCGAGAAAGGTTCGGTAATCCCGCAAGTCACCATGAATGGATGCGCGCCGAATCCCGAATCTGCGGACAAGGAAACCCCATGCAAGACCCCGTATCCAGCGGGGCAGGGAGAGCCGGACCAGGGCGCCGAATAGCCGGGTGAGGCCGCGGCGCGGAACGCCGGGAAGAGTGACGATGATTCGCGGGTCGAAAGCCAACGCAAACGAATCGTAGGATGGCGAGCCCGGCCATGTCCTCGCTCCTCACCGCATTCGCCCCCTTTCGTGGCCGCCCCCGCAATCAAAGCGAAGCCGTTCTCCTGGAATGCAGGACCCTCGGCATGCTGCCAACCGGATGGAGGACGGAGGTTCTTCCCGTGAACCTGGAGGGGTTGCGTCGCTTCTGCGCGGTGGAAGGCGCTCGACCCGGCTTGAAGACTTGGCTGGCTCTCGGGGAAGGGGCGCGGCAGGGTCCTGCTCGTCTGGAA
>DCAK01000119.1:7300-16906 GCA_002311925.1 Planctomycetes bacterium UBA1135 | reverse complement strand
GGCAGGGTCCTGCTCGTCTGGAATCCCTGGGAAGGAACCATCTGGACCTCGGTGACGACCCTGCCTCCGCCGGGGGGGGAATCTTGCAGGGTGAGCTCGACCCCGGCGGGGTGATGGAGATTGCCGCGGGTTGGCCGGCCGGGGTCCTCGTTCACGAACTTCGAGGAGAAGGCTTCGAAGTGGAATCGAGTGAAAACGCGGGAACCCACGCCTGCAATGCTCTCCTGTATTGGGGCTGCATCGCTGCGGAGAAGGGAGAGGGGTTGGTGGGTTTTCTCCACCTGGCGCGCCAACCGGAAAAGGTCCGTGAGCAGGCCCGCCTTGTCTCAGCCCTTGCCCACCACCTCGACCTCACTCAAGCCGGGAAAGGATGATGGGGCGGGGCTATACTTGTCGGGAGGGTTGATGGCGGAATCCCCTTTGCACCTCCTTGTTCTCGCTGGTGGCGAGTCCACCCGGACCGGCGGAGCCGGTCCCAAGGCCCTGCTTGGCTTGTGTGGAAGGCCTCTTCTCGGACATGTCCTCGAAGCGGTGTCCTCGATTCCCCTGGAAAGCCGCTCCCTCGTCGTCGGGGCCAAGCATGGCGATGAAATCCGGGCCTGGATGACTGAGAACGCCGAGGACAGCTGGGAAATCGTGCTCCAACCCGAGGCCCTCGGGACCGGGGACGCGGTCCGTTGCGCCCTGGATGTCCTCCCCGAGGAGGGCCGGGTGCTCATTCTTTACGGAGACATGCCGCTGCTGACCTCGGAAACCCTGGGCTTCATCGCCGAGCAGGAAACCAGCGCCATGCTCACCGCGGTGGTCGACGACCCCACCGGCTATGGGCGTATCATGCGCGACGCGGAAGGTTCCATGACCGGAATCGTGGAGGAAACCGACGCCGACGACGAATCCAACCCCATTCCGGAAGTCAATGCAGGGGTTTATCTTCTGGATTTGGCCTTGTTGAGAACGGCGATTTTCAATTTGACCGCTCAAAATTCCCAGGGGGAGTTCTACCTGACCGATGCAGCGGTGGCGGTCCTGGAGGAATGCGAGGGCCTTACCGTGGTGCTTGAGGATGGAGACGAGGAAGTCCGTGGGGTCAACACCATGGCTGAACTTGCGCGGGCCTCCCGCATCGCCGCCGACAGGAATCTTATCCACCACATGGAGGAGGGCGTCGTTTTCGAGGACCCCGGAAGCACCTTCATCGAGTGCGGTGTCGAAATTGGACAGGGAACCCGCATCCTTCCCTTCACCGTCATCCGTCAAGGGGTGCGCATCGGGGCGGATTGCATGGTGGGCCCCTTCGCCCATCTCCGCGCGGGGACCTGCTTGGAAGATGGCGCCGAGGTCGGCAATTTTGTGGAAAGCAAGAATGCGACCCTGGGGGAGGGGGCGAAAGCCAAGCACCTGAGTTATCTTGGGGATTGCGTGGTGGGGTCCAGGGCCAACATCGGCTGTGGAACCATCACCGCGAACTACGATGGCAAGGAGAAGCACCAGACGGTGATTGGGGACCGCGCCTTCATCGGTTCCGGAACCGTCCTTGTGGCCCCCGTCAAGGTGGGGGTTGGAGCCCGCACCGGCGCGGGCGCCATCGTCACCCGCGGCTGCGACGTCCCCGACGGGACGACGGTCGTCGGCGTCCCCGCCAAACCCATCCCCCCGAAAACGTGACTCGGACCCTTCAAGCTCCTCACCAGATTTCTCCCAAGACTCACCCAGCCCCGGACGCTATGCCCTCCACCTCTGAAAGGTTTCGGCTCATTGCGGGATCGGCTCACCCCGAGCTAGCCCGTGAAATCGCAGGCCAACTGGATGTCCCCCTCGCTTCGGCCTATGTCGGGCGCTTTCCCGACGGAGAAATCGACATCAAGATTCAGGACGACATGCGCGGCACCGATGTCTTCATCTGCCAGCCGACATGTCCTCCGGTGAACGAAAATATTTTCGAGCTCCTTCTTCTCATCGACACTCTGCGCCGGGCCAGCGCCGGCCGCATCACCGCGGTCATTCCCTACTTCGGCTACGCCCGCAAGGATCGCAAGGACGAGGGCCGGGTTCCCATCTCGGCGAAACTGGTGGCCAACACCCTGGTTTCGGCCGGTTGCGACCGGGTCCTGACCATCGACCTCCATGCCCAACAGATTCAGGGATTCTTCGACATTCCCGTGGACCATCTCTGGGCCAGGCCGGTTCTCGAGGAAGCGGTGCGTGGGGCGGGTCTTGAAAACCTCGTGGTTTGTTCTCCCGATGTGGGAGGGGTCAAGCTTGCTCGTGCCTGGGCAAAAAGCCTGGATGCGAGCCTCGCCATCGTCGACAAGCGGCGCACCAGCAGCGAAAACGTGGTCATGGAGAATGTGATCGGCGAAGTGGACGGATGCGATGTCCTCCTGACCGACGACATGATTTCCACCGGCGGAACCATCACCCAGGCAGCCCGGATTCTCAAGGAAAAGGGCGCGAATCGCGTCTGCATCGCCGTTGCCCATGCAGTCTTGTGTGGACCTGCCCGAGAAAGGCTTGCGGAATGTCCTGCGGAAATCATCTGGGTTTCGAATACAATCCCCCTTGAGGGGGATCTTCCCCCCACACTCAAGACCGTTTCGGTCGCCCCCCTCCTGGCTCGCGCCGTGACCCGGATTCACCGTGAAGAATCCCTCAGCGCGCTTTTTTGGGATGGAGGTTCGTCCTGATCAGGAACCATGGATACCGTCTTCAAGGCCCAACTCCGGTCCACTACCGGCTCCCGCGACTCCTTCGCCCTGCGGCGTGAGGGTCTCATCCCCGCAAACGTCGTTGGCGAAGGCAAGCCCAGCCAACCGGTCACCATCGACCGTCACGATTTTGAAACCGCGCTCCGGCATCACGTGCGCGTGTTTCAACTTGAGGTCGATGGCGAAGAGGAGGGCCAGCAGGTCCTTCTCAACGAGGTCCAGTGGGATTCCATGGGCGACGTCATCAACAATGTCGAATTCAAGAGAGCTCCGAAGGGGGTCAAGGTCCAGGTGAAGGTGGAATTGAAATTCCTCGGGCACCCCAAGGGCCATGGCGAATTCATCAAGAACCTGGCCGACCTCGAAGTGGAGTGTCGCCCCAGCCTCATTCCGGAGTCGATTACGGTCCAAACCAGCGACATGGAGTTGGACGACATCATCACCGTGGGCGACCTGGGCCTTCCGGAGGATGTCGATTCCCTGATTCCCGCCGACGAAATCGTCTGTCAACTTCGCCCCTTCCAGGAGCAGGAGGAGGAGACCGAAGAGGCCGTCGAGGGCGAAGAATCTCTCGAGCCGGAATTGGTGGGTCAGGAGGATGGGGACGAGTCCGAGGATTCCCCCGAGGAATCCGGGGACTAGCCCCGTTCCGCCCTTGCTTCTATGATTCCTGGTTCCTCTGCCGGGGAAGACCCCCCGGTGGGGGGTGTTCGACTGGTGGTGGGCCTCGGAAATCCGGGTCCGGATTACCAGGGAAGCCGCCACAATGTCGGTTTCGAAGTTCTTGATCTTTTGGCTGGCAAGCTCGGGGGAAACTCTTCGGGCCTCCGCGCCGGTGGGCGACGCCTTGGAGAAATCCTTCGCATCCCGGACAGAAAGTGGGTCCTCCTCCGGCCTCTCACCTTCATGAATCGAAGCGGCGCCGCGGTTGCGGCCGCAGCCGACCAATGTGAAGTCGAGCCAGCCTCCATTCTCGTCGTTTCGGACGATTTTCACCTTCCTCTGGGTTCCTTGCGCTTGCGCTCCGGTGGGACCTGCGGCGGCCACAACGGTCTCCGTTCCATCGAGGAATCACTCGGGACCTCCGCCTTTCCCCGCCTTCGGGTGGGTGTGGGGGAGCCCCGGGGGAGTGCGGTGGACCACGTCCTGACCTCTTTCCGCAGCGCTGAACTGGCTCTCCTCGAAGAAACTCTTCAAGAGGCGGCTCTTGCCGCGGAAACTTGGGCCGTGCGCGGGGCTTCCTTCGAGGAGCTTCAGGCGCGAACCAACCGCCGACCGCCCCAGGCGGACCCCTGAGGAAAACCGGTAGGACCGGAAAGGCACCATGACTGAAAACAAACACATCTACCAAGCAATGTTCCTCCTGGACAACCAGGAGGTTCGGAAAAGTTACGCCGAGGCCCGGGATTGGATCCGGACCACGCTCGAAAAGCATGGAGCGGAGGTTTCCGTTCTTCGTCTTTGGGCCGAACGGGAACTGGCCTATCCCATTGAGGGGAAGCGCCGCGCGACCTACCTCCTGGGCTGGATTTCGGCCACGGGGCAGGCGGTCAACGAGGCCAAGCGCGAGATGTACCTCCTTGGGCCGGCTTTTCGGGTCTTGTTCCTGAGAGCCGATGAAATCCCCCAAGAGGAGCTGGAAATCGGGATTCAAGACCTCGCCGAAGGCGAATTGGTCATTCCCGAGGACATCCCCGAAGTGGAGGAAGAGGAGGTCTTCGCCGAAGATCTCGCGCCTCCCGTCGAGGAGAAGGCCGCTGAAGAGAACAGTTCGGAAATGGCCAAGAAGGACGATTCCGAAGAGGCGGCCCCCGCTGAACAAGAGGTGAAGACCGACGAAGACCAGACACCCCAGGAGGAAACTTCCAATGTATGACAATGCTGAACCTGAAATCGTGGGCCCCCCCAAGGGTGAATTCGATTACAAGGATGTCGAGGGTTTCGAGCGCTATCTGGACGCTCACGGTCGCTTGTACTCCCGCAAGCGGACCGGTTTGGACGCCCAGGGGCAACGGCGGCTCAAGAAGGCCGTGAAGTATGCTCGCTTCCTTGCTCTCGTGCCTTACGGAGCGTGACATGAAAACCCGTCTCATTCTTCGAGAAGAAGTCCCTTCCCTGGGAAACATCGGCGACGAAGTCGAGGTTGCCTCCGGTTACGCGCGCAACCACCTCATCCCAATGGGCCTTGCCCTCCCCTGGTCCGAATCCTCCATCGAGAGGGTTGCCAACGCCAAGAAGGAATCCGACGAACAGCGCGAATCTCTGGCCAACGAACACGCCGCGCTTGCTGAAAAAATCAACAATCTTCAAATCAACTTCGAGGAGAAGGTTTCCGAGGAAGGCCACCTTTACGGCTCGGTCAACGAGAAGAGAATCGCAGCGGCTCTTGCCGAAAAAGGAGTTGATGTGGGTGAAAACCAGGTCCGACTCGGAGAACCCATTCGCAAGCCGGGCGAGTACGAAGTCGCAGTCCACATTCACGCTGAACTTCAGGCGGTCCTGAAGGTCTGGGTCGTGGGCGACGTGGTGGAGACTCCTGAGGAGGTCAAGGCGGAGCTCGCCGAGATGGAAGCTTCCGATGCTGCCGATCGGCATCCCCTGGCGGATGTGCCTCAAGGAGACGCAGAATCTTCCCCTGCCGAAGCCACTCCAGACGAGGAGGCTTCGGCTGAAGCCTCCCCCGTTGAAGCCGCTTCTGAAGGGGAATCGGAGGAATCCGAGCAAGCTTGAGGTTGCCGGTGCCGACCCCGAGCGGGCTCGGTATCCTGGCATTCCTGCCATGAGTCAAAACGGTTCCGGCGACTCTCTTCCCTTCGACCTGGAGGCTGAGAAATGCGTCTTGGGAAGCATCCTTCGGGATCCCCGCTGTCTTCCCGAGGTGTCCGCCCGTCTGAGGAGGGAGGATTTCTACTCTCCCCGTCACCGTGGCTTGTTCATCGTTCTCGAGAAACTTGAAAGCCGTTCGCCGGGCTCCTGCGACCCCGTGGTCGTTGCCCACGAGGTGGAACGCCTGGGCCAGGAGGAAAAGCTGGGAGGTCGAAAATTCCTGGGGGAACTCATGGATGCCGTCCCCTCGGTCGCCTTTCTTGAGAATCACACCCGCATCGTCCGCGACCTGTCCCTGAAGCGGGCTCTCCTTCAAGCTGCGACCGACATCCAGAGGGATGTCGCCCTCGGGACCATTCCGGATGTCACCCAACTCATCAATGCCGCCGAGGAGAAGGTGTTCAAGGTGGGAGACCGCATGGTCGGCGGGCAGATGGTTTCGGCGAAGGAACTCATCAGCGCCCGCATTGATTCCATCATGAATCCGGGGGAAGGAGAACAAGGACTTCCCACCGGATTCCTGGACCTGGATGAAATGCAGAGCTTCCGCCCAGGCGACCTGGTGGTTCTCGCCGCCCGGCCTTCCATGGGGAAGACCGCTCTGGCCCTCAATATTTTGGAAAGGGCCGCCCTGGAAAAGGACAAGACCGTCCTGCTCTTCTCCCTCGAAATGCCGGCCGACCAGATCATCATGCGGCTGCTGGCCTCGCACTCCCAGGTTCGCCATGATGCCCTTCGAAGGGGGCGTCTCGACGCGACGTCGAGGGAGCGCCTCACCTTGTCGGCGGGACAGATTTCCGCGGCCAAGATCTACATCGACGATTCTTCCCAGCCATCCCTGGCGGAAATACGGGCCAAGGCTCGTCGACTCATCCGCGAGGAGGGAGGGCTCGACCTCATCATCGTCGACTATCTGCAGTTGCTTTCCCTCCCCAGGGTGGAAAGTCGCCAGCAGGAGATTTCCACCATCTCGAGAAACCTCAAATCGATTGCCAGGGACCTGCAGGTCCCCGTTCTCACTCTCGCTCAGCTCAATCGGGCGGCGGAAAAGCGTGACTCCCATCGCCCCTTGCTGTCCGACCTGCGCGAATCGGGGGCCATCGAACAGGACGCTGACATGGTCGCCCTTCTCTTCCGTGAGGATTACTACAACCCGACCGAGGAAAACGCGGGTGTGACGGATTTGATCATCGCCAAGAACAGGAACGGCCCCACGGGCAATGTCGCTTTGCGCTTCAACCGCGAAAGCATGCGGTTTGAAAACCTGGTCCACAAACCCGTCGTTTAAGCCTTGAATCCAACCCGAGTGGCTTTCGTGGCTCTCGCCCTTTGGGCAGGGGCAGGCTGGGTGGCGGCAGCCTCGCCCCAGGAATCCGGCGGGGACCCCATCATCCAGGAAATTGTCATCGAAGGAGCGGGGGATTTGGAAGCCGAAATCCGACGATCCTTGGCTCTTCAAGTGGGTGGTCCTTTCTCCTCCCGCCTCTTGGAGAGGGACGAGGAGATCTTGAAGAAGAAGCTTCGGGTCCTCATTTTGGAAACCAGGCGCACCGACCTCCCGGACGGGAAAGTGCGTCTGCATTTCAGTGTTGCGCCCATTCCCTCCTATTCGAGGGTGGTTTTCAGGGGGAACGATGTCTTCACCCGCGAGGAGCTTCTTCTTCAACTCGGATTGGGTGGAGCCCTTGCGCTGGAAGATGCGGCTCTTTCCAGGTACGGGCGGGCAATCGTGGAAATCTATCGTCAAGAAGGGCACGCTTTCGCCGAGGTGGATTGGGAAATCGGAGAAGCAGGAGACGAGGTGGCCTTCCAGATTCAGGAGGGCCCTCAAGTGAAAATTCAGCGGGTGGAGTTCGTGGGGAACGCCTCCCTTCCCGGGCGCCGCCTGATTGGGGCCGCCCTCACCGATGCCATGGAAAGCAAGCCGGGGAAGTTGTTCTTTCCGGGCGCGGTTTATTCAGAGGAATCCGTCGCCCGCGACCTCATCGCCCTGGAACATTTCTATCAAGATTTCGGGTTCCTGGACGCAGCCGTGACTCTTGAAAAGGTTGAATTTGAAGGGGGCGGCGAGGACGCAATTCTCCGCTTCCGGGTGGAGGAGGGAGAGCCTTATGTGGTTTCCAAGGTGGAAATCCTCCCTTATCGCGAAGGCGGTCGTTTGCTTCGGCCGATGGAGGAGCTCCTCGGCATTCTTACCCTGGAACCAGGTCAACCCTTTGAAATGGCAAGGATTCGTGCAAACGAAGTCGCCTTGCGCAAGCACTATGGCCGTCTGGGGCACCCGACCGCTCCTCCCATGAACCGAAGCGAGGGTTTTTTCAGGGTGAACCCCGAAGGGCGTCCACGCCTCCGCTACCCCGGGGGCGGCCAGGTGGAGGTGGCCTTCATGGTGGAAGAAGGGCGCAGAATGAGAATCCGCAAGGTATTGGTTGAGGGGAACACACTCACCAAGGATCGGGTGATTCGGCGCGACATCCTTCTGGAACCCGGTGACCTTGCCGATACGGCTCTCGCCGTTCGCTCCCAAAGGAGGCTTCTGGGAAGAGGTTGGTTCATCGATGCCCAGGACAATTCTCCCTATGTGAATTTTCAATTCCGCGACACACCGAGGGAAGACGAAGTTGACTTGGCTTTCATGGTCCGTGAAGGGGGCCGGGGAACCCGGACCTTCAATTTTGGAGGGGGGGTGAACGGGGAATACGGGGCGTTCCTGATGATGAATTTGAAATTCGAGAATTTCGACATCAGTGACCTCCCGTCATCCTTCGGTTCCGGTCTCGGGGAAATTTTCAGAAGGGAGGCTTTCGTGGGAGGAGGGCAGACCTTGAAGGTCCAAGCCACACCAGGTGCTAGGTGGTCACGCTTCTCCTTCAATTTCCTCGAGCCTGATTTGTTCGGTGACCACATCGATCGAACCGCATTCAGCCTCAGTGCTTCCAGGGGGTATCGATTCCTCAAATCTCATGAGGAGGACCGTAGGAGTTACAGGCCCAGCCTTTCTCGAAATTTCGGCCGGTGGATGTCCATCTACCTGGCACCGGATGTTGGGAGGATGACCTTGGTCAACCCGGGCGCTTCTCCCCCTGACTTTGTCGAGGATGCTGAGGGTGCCCACGACGTCAACAGCCTCACTTTCGGGGCGCGGTGGAACACCATCGACGACGCTTTCTCAGACCGGAAAGGCTTGCGCGCCAACTTTTCGCTGGCCCAGTTCGGAAAATGGATGGGGGGGGAGTACGACTTCCTTCGGCCCACCTTGGACTTTGGTGGCTACTTCCCCCTCTGGGAGGATTCCCAAGGCAGGGCATGGTCGCTGGTCTTCGAGGGGACCGCCCGCCGTTCGCTTGCCCAGGGAGACCTGGCTTCGATTCCTTATCTGGAGCGTTTCTGGCTGGGCGGCCACTCCGGTCATGGCCAACTCAGAGGATTCGATTACCGGGGAGCGAGCGATGTCCAATCCGGATTCCCTCTGGGTGGAGACTCGTCCTGGCGCTCCAGTCTTGAACTCCGTTTTCCTCTCAGTTCCACGAGGCGACGGGAAGTGGTTGAGGAATACGAGTGGGTTCGCGGTGCGTTTTTCGTGGACAGCGGCGCTCTTGGATTCGGAAATGATTTCGAATCCACACGGGTGAGCGCCGGATTCGGGGTTCGCATCCGCTTTCCCGCCATGCCTCACATTCCCATCGCCCTGGATTTCGGGTGGCCCATCAAGAGTGAGGATGGCGATGATGCTCGTCATTTCTCCTTCGACATTGGACTCTTTTGATTGAATCATGCAAAACCGCGTTCACGCCCTCTTCATTTCCATTCTCCTTGGAGGAGCCGTGTTGGCACTGGCGCCGGGAGCCGAGCGGGGTCCAATCGGCTTCGTGGATGTGCAGAAATGCATGGACCAGGACTCGGCGGTTGGCGAAGAATTGCTCAAGCTTCAGGAGGATTTCGGAGCCGCGTTGGAATCCTTTCAAAAGCGGGAAGCATCTCTGGACGAGGCCCGGTCGGAACTCGTGGTCATGGACCGCGCAAGCGCCGAATTCAGGATTGCCTTCTTCCGCCTGGAGGGGGCACAGAATGCTCT
>DCAK01000119.1:4070-7233 GCA_002311925.1 Planctomycetes bacterium UBA1135 | reverse complement strand
CGAGAAAAGGAATTCACTCTTTCCGAAATTTCGGGAAAAAAGGCCGAACTCACATTGAGGGCTTGGAGCCGAATTCGCAAGGTCGCGTCCCGAATCGCCGAGCAGGAGGGCCTGGATGCCATCCAGGTCATTCTGGGACCCATTCCGGGTCCTGAGGCGGGTTTGGATGCTCGTTTCCAGGCGATGATGGAGAGAAAAACTCTTTGGGTGCGGGCAGAATGTGACATCACCACCCAGGTCCTGGAGGCGCTTGCGGCGGAGTAACCATGGCGCGCAAGGAAAGAACCGTCAAGAAATCAGCCGAGCTGGAGGGCATCGCTCTCCATTCGGGTGAATCCGTAGCGGTTCGCCTCGAGCCTGCTCCTGCCGGAACCGGAATCGTCTTCACCCGCGGGGATATCGAAGACCCCGCCGACATTCCCGCTCTTGCCGGCAATCTGGCCCAAACCCGTCGCCGGACCGTTCTCAAGGAGGGCAGCTCCGAAGTGGGCATGGTCGAACACCTGCTCTCCGCTTGCAACGGCTTGGGGGTGGACAATCTCCATGTTCGGGTCCAGGGTGAGGAACTTCCCGGCTTGGACGGTTCGGCCAAGGGATATGTCGAGGCCCTCCGGAAAGCGGGAATCGTCGACCAGAAGCGGGACCGGAAAATCCTGGAGGTCCAGGAACCCATCGTCCTCCGCGAGGGCGAAGCGGAAATCGTCGTTCTGCCTCCTTCCGGGGAAGGGCTTCGCATCCGCTATTTCCCGGTATTCCCGGACGGAGTGGACGATACGCCCGTGGACGTCCGCCTGACTCCTGAAGTCTTCGAGAAGGAAATCGCCCCTGCAAGGACCTTCGTCCTTGCAGAGGAGGTGGATGAAGTCCTGGCTTCTGGGCTCGGCAAAGGCGCGACCGCGGAAAATACGCTCGTTCTTGGAGGCGACTCGAATCCTGAATTCAGGGTCGACGATGAACCGGTTCGGCACAAGATATTGGACCTGGTGGGCGACCTGGCCCTGATTGGCGCCGACCTCAACGCCGACATCATCGCGACTCGCAGCGGCCATGCATTGAATCAGGACCTGGCCCGACACCTGCGCGGCGATTTGGAAGCGAGGGAAACGGTGACTCCTGCGCCGGATGTCGAATACGACATCTCCAGCGTGATGAGGCTGTTGCCGCACCGCTATCCATTTCTCCTGGTGGATCGCGTGATTGAAGTGGACGGTTTTCGACGGGCGGTGGGAATCAAGAACGTCACCATCAACGAGCCCTTTTTCCAGGGGCACTTTCCCGACAAACCTCTCATGCCCGGCGTCCTTCAATTGGAGGCTCTTGCTCAACTTTCCGGTTTTCTGCTTCAGAGGAAACTCGAACACACCGGCAAGCTCGTGGTTCTGGCCTCCATCGACAAGGTTCGCTTCCGGGGAAGCGTGGTCCCCGGCGACCAGCTCCGTTTGGAGGTGGAGACCCTTCGGCTGGGAAGAAACCGGGGCCAGGTGAAGGCCCAGGGTAAAGTCGGGCGCCGCGTGGTTTCCGAGGCGGTCCTTTCCTTCGCCATGATTTCAGCAACATGACCAACGTCCACGAAACTGCCTTTCTCGCTCCCGGCTCCGAAGTGGACCCGAGCGTGGTGGTGGGGCCGTTCTGTTATGTGGGCGGCCAGGTGCGCATCGGCAAGGGTTCCCGATTGGGCCCTCATGTCACCATTCAGGGCAGGACGACCATCGGCGAGGACAACCACTTCGTGGGTCAATGCGGCATCGGGGGGCCTCCCCAGGACCTCAAGTATGCCGGCGAGGAATCAGCGCTCGTCATCGGCGATCGCAACATCATTCGCGAATTCGTGACCGTGAACATCGGCACCGCGAAGGGAGCCTGGATCACCAGCATCGGTTCGGACAACCTCCTGATGGCCTGTTCCCATGTGGCCCATGACTGCAGCATCGAGGACGAGGTCGTGATGGGGAACAACGTTCTGCTCGCCGGCCATGTTCGGGTGGAAAGCCAATCCATCATCTCGGGTGGCGCCGCGGTGAATCATTTCGTCACCGTGGGGACCCTTTCCATGGTGGGTGGGATGGCCAGGGTGATGCAGGATGTCCCCCCGTTCATGATTTTCGAGGGGTCTCCCGGCAGGGTTCGCGGGGTCAATACCGTGGGCCTCAACCGCAGGGGGATGGACCCCGATGCCATCCGCCAACTTCGCGACGCTTACCGAAGGCTCTTCGCGGACGAGTCTCCCAAGATGTTGGCCATCCAGGAACTCGAAGCCGAGGGCAATCTCGCTTCTGAAACCACCCGGCTTCTGACCTTTCTTCGTGACATGGAAAGGGGTTACCAGGGCCGTTATCGGGAATCTTTGAGGCGGACCGAGGCGGGCGGGGAGGCCTCCTGAACCACGTGCCTCCGCCGGGAGGGCTATTGCGAGGAGCGGTTCTCGGTGTCGGCCACCTCGGCAGGCACCACGCCCGCATTCTCTCCGAAATGGAGGGAGTGGAACTCGTGGCTGTCGCGGACCCGGATGCGGAGCGAGGGAGGGTGTGCGCCGAAAGGAACGGCTGCCGATGGGTGGAGGACGGAGCGAGCCTGGTCTCGGAGGTGGATTTCGTGGTCGTTGCGGTTCCCACTCCGCTTCATGTCTCCTGCTCCCTTCCCTTTCTTGCCGAGGGGGTGGCTTGCCTGGTTGAAAAGCCTCTGGCCCCCGACTCCCAACAATGTCGCGTCCTCATCGAGGCCGCGGAGAAATCCGGCGCCGCCCTGGGTACGGGGCACGTGGAAAGGTTCGACCCCGCTTTCCGCAGAGCGCTGGAGCTGGGAATCGAGCCCCGCTTCGTTGAAGCTCACCGCCTGACTCCCTATCCCTTTCGCGGCACTGAAACCGGGGTGGTTCTCGACCTCATGATTCACGACCTTGACCTTCTCCTTGCGTGGTCGGGTCAGGAAGTGGAGTCGGTGGATGCGGTGGGGGGGGCGACATTGAGCGAGACCGAAGACATTGCTTCCGCTCGCCTGCGATTCCCCGGCGGCCTGGTCGCCAATCTCACCGCTTCCCGCTTGAGCTTGAAGGCGATGCGACGCTTTCGGGTCTTCGGGCCGGATTGCTACCTGTCGGTGGACAGTCGGGACGGGTACGCCCTTCTCGTGAGAAAGAAGGCCGAATTCGACCTGGAATCGGCCC
>DCAK01000119.1:3601-4029 GCA_002311925.1 Planctomycetes bacterium UBA1135 | reverse complement strand
GAATCGGCCATGGCAGCCGCGAAGGCATCCGATCCCGCGGCAGCGTTTTCGGGCCTCTTGGATACCGAGGAGCTTTCCCTGAATGACGACGAACCTCTGCGGGCTGAATTGGAAGCGTTCCTGAACGCCCTCCGTTCCGATTCTCCCGTGCCGGTGACGGGCGAGGACGGTCTCCGGGCGGTGACCCTCGCTCACCGGGTCATGGATTCCATGCAGGAAACCAGCTGGGGAAACTGACCTTGAAGGTCCGCCCTGCTCTTCTCGAAAAGTATCATATTCGGCCTGAAGCCGAGGACGGGTCCTTCAGCTGGAGCTCGGTTTTCGGGCGCGAGGCCCCACTGAATGTGGAAGTTGGATTTGGGAACGGGGAATTCCTTGCTTGGTGGGCGGGGGAGGAGCCTGAGACCAATTTCGTGGGTTTGGAGCTC
>DCAK01000119.1:0-3557 GCA_002311925.1 Planctomycetes bacterium UBA1135 | reverse complement strand
GTTTGGAGCTCCCACGCGAATGTCTGGTCAAGGCCAGCGCCGAGCTGGAAGCATGCGGCAGGGAGAATGTCCGGATTCTTCGTGGGGATGCTCGCTATCTGTTGCGGGAGCTCTTCGAAACCGGGACCCTTCAAAAGGTCCTGATGCAATTTCCGCTTCCCTGGCCCAAGGACCGCCACGCCAAGCACCGGGTCGTCGGGTCCAGATGGGCGGAGACTCTCGCGGACGTGCTCGCCCCCGGGGGTGGTTTCGAATTGGTCACCGACCAGGGTTGGTATGCGGAAGAGGCGGCAGCCGCGTTCAAGACCCACGGAGGATTCAATGTGGTCGGACCCCTCGCCCCGGATTCCCGGCCCTTCCTGACCCGATACGAGAGGAAATGGAAGGAGGAGGGGCGGGAGACCTGGAAGGTCAAGGCTATTCTGACCCGTCCTCTCCCCGCGGAGCGCTTCTTCCTCCCTTCACCCATGACTCACCATCACCTTCCCGTTCTTCCCCTCGAGGATTCAATGCGGGCCCTCCAGGGCCTTCGTTTTGAAGATGAAGGGGTCGTGGTCGAGGTCAAGGAGGTCTTTCGGTCGGATTCCGGCTGGCTGCTCAAGCTCCTGGCCTCCGACGAATCCTTTTCTCAAATCTTCTTCGCCCGCATCGTCGAACGGGTGGACGGACGAGCTCTTCTCAAGCTTGAGGAGGGAGGCCGCCCATTCTGGACCCGGGCGGTCCGCTTCGGACTCGAAGAGTTGGAAAAAAAGCTGAGCTGAAATGCCGGGGAAGCTTCGTCGTCGCCGTTCCGGAGGAGCCGGTGTAGTTGCCGAAACAAGGTCCACCTCCAGTCTTCCCCTCCTCGAGGCGGCTTGCATGGCGGCGGGATTCCCGCGCGCCTTGAGCCTTCAGGCGGAGGCCGAAGCGGAGGGCTACCACGGGCTGGGCATTCTTGCCCAGTGGCGCAAGTTGCACGACCTGTTGGCCGCGCGAGCCTCCGAATCCGAATCTCCCCTTGCCTTGCTTGAAGAGGCTTCCGGCTCTGCCGAGCCCAAGCTGCGGTTCCTGGTTCCCGGGACCGCGTCCACCCTTCCCGGTCTCGGGGCGAAGGAGGTCCTGCAATTGATTCATCCTCTGGCCCGGGAAGAGGACCTGAGGATTTCCGAGGCGGTGCAAGCATTCGGACTCCGGCCCCTAGCGGAGAGGGAGGGTGCTCCGGTCCGGCATCTTTTGCTCCCCTGGACGAAGGACCCGTCTCCGCGCGTGCGACGGGCGGTGGTGGAAGCTCTGCGTCCCAGGGGGGTGTGGGTGAAGCACCTGCGCTGGGCGGTCGAGAGTCCGGCCCTTCTCCTTCCCCTTCTGGATTCTCTGCAAGCGGACCCGTCCCGCTTGGTTTGCAATGCGGTGGGCAACAGCTTGAACGATGCCAGCAAGGCCAAGCCTGAATTCGCCCTCGAGGTTGCTGGGCGGTGGTTGGAGGAAGGCCGACAAGGCCCGTGGACCCGGCATGTGGTGGGCAAGGGGCTCCGCACCCTGGTCAAATTGGGCGACCCCCGGGCGATGAAGATTCTCGGGCTTGAGGAACTCAAGGTGGAAGCGGTGGCCCGCCTGAAGTCTGTGGGACCGATTCCGCCCAACAGCAACCTGGACCTGGAGCTCGAGGTCCGCAACCTCGGCAAGCAGGAGGTTCGAGCGGCCCTGGTTTGTGAATTGGAAACAACTGGGAAAAACCCCTCCAAACCGCGCAGGCGTCGCAGGAGGCTGGGGAGCCTTCTTCTGCCCAAGGGAGAGAGTTGCGTCTTCAGGGTGCGCGAGCGTGTCTACGACAAGAAGAGCGCGCCGCTTCTGGACGGGACGGGCCGTGTCCGCTTCTTCCTCAATGGGAAGGAGGAAGCGGAGGCGCCCTTCGAGCTGAAAAGGGTCTAGGACAGCTTGCTCAAAGTGTCCCGGAGCCGGGGGAGCGCGGCCCGGATGTCCTCGGTGCCCACGGCCCCTACGCTGGCCCGGGACCAACCGTCTTCATCCTCGGGGTCCACCCCGAATGCCCGGAAGGGGACCACGGCAAATGCGGCCTCCTTCAATATCCAGGACCGAATGGCTTCGTTGTCTTCGAGAATCGAACCGTCAGGAGCGGTTTTTCCCCCGACGGAGAAACGTACCGAAATGTACATGGCGCCCTGAGGGGCGATGCATTCGACGGGAAGGCCTTCCTCTTGGAGGGTCGTCAAGACTTCGTGCAGAACCTTCAACCTTTCATCCACTCTGCGGTTCATGCCGCGGTGCCAATTGCGGCATGCCTCTTCGTCATTGAGGAGGTCGGCGGCNNAGCTGGACCGGTTTGGGGGCCCAGGCTCCCACATGGGTCATGAGGCCGGTCGCCTTCTCGGCGATGGCCGGGGGCGCCACCATCCAGCCGCAGCGCAGACCAGTCGAGCAGAAAGCCTTCGAAATCCCATCCGAATGGATGACCCATGGCGCGCATTCCGGAACCAACTGAACCGGCGACCAGTGTTCGTGGCCCTCGGAGAGGACGGTCCGATAAATCTGGTCGTAGAGAAGGTAGAGCGGCTTGTCCCCGCCGGCCCGGCGACGCCCATTCTCTTCCACCAGGAAGCGTCCCACCTTTTCCACTTCGCTTTTGGGCATGACCCCGCCGGAAGGATTCTGGGGGGTGTTCAGGACGAAGAGCCGCGCGTTCTTGAGGTGGGGAAGGAGAAGCCCGAGGGTCGGCTGGAAAGCGTCCTCTTTCCGGGTCATGACCGGTTGGAACTTGATGCCGGTGGCGTCCCTGTAGTTGTGATTGTTCCAGGACGGAACAGGGCAGACCACCAAGTCGCCGGGGTCGGTCAGGAGCCGGTAAACGGAATAGAGGGAGGGACGCCCGCCGGAAACCACGAGGATGGATTCAATGGGGTACTCGATTCCCTGCTCGCGGAGGAAAGTGGCCCGGATGGCCTTTCTGAGAGTCAACTCGCCACGAGCCGGGGGGTAATTCACCGCACCCTGTGACACATAGTGTTGAATCCGGTCCAGAAGAAGGCTGGGTGCCGGGAACTCCTTGGGAGAAAAATCTCCCACCGTCATGTCGGTCACCTCCACCCCGCTGGCTTTCAAATCCCGAATTTCCTGGGCGATTTTGAGGATGGCGGAACCTTCCATGGCGTTGGCCATGGAGGAAAAGCCGCGGGCGGCATCTTCGTCTCCGCAATCAAGGGATATCTGGAAGGGTGGGGATTCCATTTGGAGAAGAGTCACGGGTTCATTCTAACGCTCCGCTCGAGACCTCTCGATGCGGGCTCCGTAACGGTCTCGCAGCTCTGTTTGTTTCGAACGCAGGTCAACTTCCTTGCCGCCGATCCACATCCGGCGCACATGGCCGGGGAAATCCAAGGGGTCGCCGTCGGCGAGGAAAAAGGTGGCCACCTTGCCCGATTCCAGGCTACCCACGAATGCGTCCACGCCGAGAACTTCAGCGGCTCCCAAGGTGATGGCCCGGAGAGCCGCCTCCTTGCCCCATCCTTCAGCGGCGGCGGTGGCGGCTTGGAAAGGGAGATTCCGGGTGACTTCGGGGTCGT
>DCAK01000085.1:18122-22736 GCA_002311925.1 Planctomycetes bacterium UBA1135 | reverse complement strand
GAAGTCGGAAATTGTTTTCCCTTTGAGGAAAAGGCTTTACGGCTATCCTGGCCCTCTCGAAGCCGGAAAAACCCTTCTCCTACTGGATTTTCCCAAGGCCGGGTGGTCGGAATCTTCGCCGACTTCGGCGTTTCCTCCGACCAACTGGACGACGCCGACCGGGGCTTTTCCTTTCAGGAAGATGGCCCACTCGACATGCGCATGGACAGGGGAACGCAAAAAACTTCCGCCGCGGTCCTGCTCGCCCACGCGAGCGAGGACGAAATCGAAGCCTGGCTCCGGGATTTTGGGGAAGAACGTTTTTCCCGGCGCCTCGCCCATGCCATTGTCCAGTCCCGCCGGTTCGGTCCGCTTCTCCGGACCTCCCAGTTGGCCGACCTGGTGGAAAGAACGATTCCCAGGGGACGCCGCGGAATCCATCCAGCCACGCGAACCTTTCAGGCCCTCCGCATCGCGGTGAATCGGGAGCTGGATGAAATCGAGGCCTTTCTTCAGACCGGCCTCCGCCTACTTGCCCCGGGAGGCACGATGGCCTGCATCTCCTTCCATTCGCTGGAGGACCGCCCCGTCAAGCTCGCTTTCCGCAACGAGGTCAGAAGCGGGGAATTCGAGGACCTCCTCCCGCGAGGGGTGGTGGCTTCACCGGAAGAAGTGAAGCGCAATCCCCGTGCAAGAAGCGCGCGCCTGCGCGCGGTCCGAAAGGGAGAGGGGAAGGATTGAAAGGGAAGGCGGCCGGTCTCTTCCTGCTCGCCGTGGTCGAGTTGGTGGGAGGTCTGGGGGCCAAGAGCGAAGCCATGGCTTGCCGAGCCCGAGCCGAGGTCCACCGGCGCCATTCCCTGGACCGTGAATCAAGGGTTCGGGAATACGCGGCGCTCCTTGAGGCCCTGGTCTCGCCAGCGGCCGTGGCGGAGCGGCAATCATGGCGGCGATTCCTGGAAGAAACGAGGACGCCGGAACTTTGAGAAATCGGCTCGGCCCCTTGAACCCCTTCTGGGTGCTCATGCCGGTCGGCCTGCTTTTTCTCGCCTCCTTCGTGCGCCTCGCCCAACTGCAGTGGGAGGAGTCTCGGGAAGACGGCGAGGCCTGTTACGTTCAGACACAAATCCTGGAGGCCCCGAGGGGCCGCATCCTGGACCGGGAGGGAAGGGTGCTCGCAGAAGACCGGCCGGTGTGGCAATTGGTCATGGACGCGCCGTGGGAGGGAAGGCGCCACGGGGGAAGGTGGAAGAAGGGGACCGAGGAACGGGTTTTGGACCTTGCAATCCTGGCCCGGGCCTGCGGACGTGATGCCGGCAAGATGGCAGGCGTGGTCGCTGACCCCGGCCGTGTGCGGGCCGTTCTTGCCCGCAATCTTTCCACCGCCTCGGCCGACCGGGCCCGGGCAGCCCTTGGGGTGCTCCCCGCGTCGGGATTGAAGTTGGAACCCGGCTGGCAACGGGTCTACCCCCAGGGCAGGACTCTTTCCCACCTGGTGGGATACACGGGGGTCGTGGGAGAGATGCGCAGGGGAGTCCTTGGACTGGAGAAACGACTGAATGTCGGCCTGACCGGAATTGATGGTCGCAAGGAAAGCCTCGGGGTTTCAGGGGCTTACGGGGTGAACCCGGCAGTTTCCTTCAAGCCCATGAAGGCAGCTCCCGATTGGGTCACTTCACTCGACGCGGGAATCGGGGCCGTGCTGCGCTCGGAATTGAGCCGCATCATGGCCAAGCACAAACCCGAGTGGGCGGCTGCCATGGTCGTGGATGTTAAGACAGGAGACCTTCTCGCCGCGGGCGCTCTCCCTGACTTTGACCCCAATCATCTGGGCGATTCCCCCTCCGACGCCCTCCCCCTCTTTTGGCCGCTGGAGCCGGGAAGCACATGCAAGCCATTCGTCATCGCAGCCTCTCTCGCCAAGGGAACCATCCGCGCGACCGACCAATTCGACGGCGAGGGCGGGGTGTGGAAAATCCGTAAACCTCCCATCCGGAATTCACGGGGGGTGCCTGGAGGACTACTTGACGCCCGCGGAATCCTGGCCTGGTCTTCCAACATCGGGGTGGGCAAGGTCGGGCTCAAGCTTGGCGCCCCTGGATTGGCGGAGGCCTTCGACCGATTCGGATTTTGGGACCCCACCGGGTTGGGCTCCCCGGAACCTCCGCCTGGTCATCGCCCGGGTCCCAAGGAATGGAAGAACAGGGTGTGGACCCTGCCCTCGGTTTCCATGGGTCATCAATTGAGCCTCACCCCTTTCCGCCTTGCCTATGCCTACGCCTCCCTGGTGAATGGAGGCATCCTTTTCAAGCCGAGGGTGCTCATGGGGGAAGATCCGATTCAGGAACGTCGCGTCCTTCCCCGGGAATGGTCCGAATGGATGCGCGAATCCCTGGCAGCCGTGGTCGAAATGCCCCATCGAACCTGGCTGCCCAAATGGAAGGACTTGCGATGGGGTGGGAAAAGCGGAACGGTGAAGAAACTTCACGAGGAGGGTTACACCTCTCTTTTCGCCGGATTCGGCCCCGTGGAAGACCCCAGTGTGGTGGTTCTGGTCGTGGTGGAAAACCCGAGCGGCAAGGAAACCTATGGAAGTCGAGTCGCGGGGCCAGCCGCGGGCCGCATTCTTCGTCGCGCTCTGGGTCTACCCGCCGATGCTCAAGCTGTTTCCGCCTTGGAACGGGAGTTCCTGTCGGCTATGTTGCTGACCGAGTGAGGATGCGTCTTTCGGGGCTTGCCGACGCCCTCCGTGATTTGTGCACTCTTGCCTTCCCGGAGGGGAAGGAGGGGGGGAATCCCGTCTTGACCGGGGTGTGTTCCGATTCGCGGCGGGTCGAACCAGGGGATTTGTTCCTGGCCCTTCCCGGGTTTCGGGAGAATGGCTTGCGTTTCGTCCGTGAAGCTGCGGCCCGGGGAGCCCGCGCGGCCCTCGGGACTCCCACCACGGGGCTGGAAATCCCCTTCCTGATTCCTCTGGATGGGGCCGAGGTAGCCCGGGTAGCAGGTGAGGCGGCCCACACCTTGGCCGGCGGACCCTCGGATTCCCTCATGGTTCTTGCCGTGACGGGGACCAATGGGAAGACCACCGTGGTCCATCTCATCCACCAAGCCCTGGGAAAAGCATCCATTCCCGCCGCGCGGTGCGGGACTTTGGGCCGCTGTTTCTCGGGGAAAACGCAGACCCAGGAATGGACCACCCCTCCCTCGGACGTCCTCCATTCCTGGCTGGCCGAGGTTCAATCCGGAGGAGGAAAGGTTGTGGCGCTGGAAGCCTCTTCGCACGCCCTGGCCCAGGATCGCCTGGCCGGCGCTGCGGTGGACGCGGCCGGCTGGACGAATCTGACCCAGGATCATCTGGATTACCACCCCGACCCCGAAGCCTACGCCCGGGCCAAGGCTCGGCTCATCCATTCCCTTCCCGCCGGCGCTCCCGCCTTCCTTCCCGAGGGCCAGGATTCGATTCTCGGCCCTTGTCGGGGGGCCAGGGCCGAGCTCGTTCCCTGGAGCTTGGAGGGTTCAGCCCCCCTGCGCGGGCGGGCGGAATTCCACCCTGAGGGATTGTTGCTCGCCGTGGAGGGGAGTTGGGGAGCTGGTGAAATCCACAGCTCTCTGGTGGGGCGACACAATGCGGAGAACCTGCTTCTTGCCTGGGGCTTGTTGAGGGCGGCCGGGCTGACCGAGGAGGAGGTGTCGCTGGGACTTTCCCAAGCGGCTCCCCCGGAGGGCCGCTTGGAACGCATCTGTCCCCGGGGAGACCGCTTTCTCTACGTGGATTTCGCCCACACTCCCGCGGCCCTGGAGGAGGTTCTGGCCTCGATTCGAACTTCCCACCCGGGGAAGAAGCTTGGCGTTGTTTTCGGGGCCGGGGGCGACCGCGACCCCGGGAAGCGATTCCCCATGGGTCAAGCTGCCGCGTCCGGTTCGGACTGGTGCATCGTGACGACCGACAACGCGCGCACTGAATCTCCGGAGGCCATCGCCGAGCAGGTGGCGGAGGGGGTTCGCGCTTCCGGGCGAGAGGCTTGCATCGAGTTGGATCGTCGGACCGCCATCCGGGCTGGGTTTGAAAAGACCGCGCCTGGCGACGTTCTGGTGGTTGCCGGCAAGGGCCATGAAACATGGCAGGAGTTGGACGGTGTCCGCCACCCTTTCGACGACCGTCTTGAATTGGAGGAGGCCGCTTCATGCACGGCTTGACCGCTCGGGAAATCTCCGAGGTCGTGGGCGGAGAACTCCATGCTGGTCCCGGCGTCCCCGGAACGGGGGTCGCAATCGACAGCAGGAATGTGAAGCCCGGGGATTTGTTCATCGCCTTGCCGGGAAGTCGGGCGGATGGCCACGATTTCCTCGAAGCCGCAGCCCATGCAGGGGCATCCGGAGCTCTCGTCTCGAAAGCCGCGCTTCTTCCTCCCTCTCTTCCAGGGGTGGTGGTCGCCGACCCTCTTGAGGCCCTCCGTGGATTGGCTCGGTTCCAATTGAGCCGGCTCCGTTCCCGAGTAGTTGGAATCACCGGTTCCGTCGGGAAGACCACGGCCAAGGATTTCCTTCGAGCCCTCCTCAAGGACCATCCCGACCCCGTGTTCGCCTCCCCGGGATCGTGGAATTCCGAAATCGGTCTTCCTCTTTCGGTGCTCTCGG
>DCAK01000085.1:315-18016 GCA_002311925.1 Planctomycetes bacterium UBA1135 | reverse complement strand
CGGGTACGCGCACCTTGGTTCTCGAGTACGGAATCAATGCTCCGGGGGAGATGGAGAGACTGGTGGCCACCGCGCCTCCGGATTGCGCGTGGGTGACCGCGATCGGGGAAGCGCATCTCGAGGGCCTTCAGGATTTGGCGGGGGTGGGCAGAGAAAAGGCCTTCCTGCCTGGCGCCGTCTCTTCGGGCGGAAAAATCTGGTTCGGCCCCGATGTGGACAAAGCTTGTCGCGGGGATTGGGCCACCCCTCCTAGGGCCTTGAACCCGTGGGATGGAACGGGAGGGCCCCAGGGAGAACCTGGATCCTGGAGGGTTCCCGGCTTCTTTTCTGATTCTGTCCATCTCCCGCTTCAAGCCGCCCACGAGGCCGTTCTGGCCTGGTCCGCGGCAACCATCGCGGTCGAACTCGGGGTCGATCCTGCCCGTGTGGATGACCGGATGCGCACCCTGGTTTCGCCACCCGGGCGCATGTCCGTCCATGAATTGAAGGGAGGCGTGAGGGTTCTGGACGACAGCTACAACAGCAGCCCTCCCGCCCTGAAGGCCGCTCTTGAAACTTTGGCCATGCAAACGGGGAAGGGGCGAAAAATCGCCGTCCTGGGAACCATGAGGGAATTGGGTCCTCGGGAGGAGGAAATCCATCGCGGCTTGGGGGGGCAACTGAAATTGACCGGAGTGGACCTGGTGGTGGGCGTGGGCAAGGGGGGAGGATGGATTGCGGACGGGGCTGAGGCCCGTGGCATTCCCACCCTGAGGGGAGAGAACGCGGAATCCATGGGCTCGATCCTCCTTCCCGAAATTCTTCCGGGAGATTGCATTCTCCTGAAAGCTTCCCGGGCCGAGGGCCTGGAAGCGGTTCTCGCCTCCATGCTGGACTGGGCCCGAACATCCCCCCTTGAAGCTCTGGAGGCAAGCCGTTGATTCCCTGGTTGGTTCCGTGGTTGACCGAACTCTGGCACCCCTTCCAGGCCCTGGGGTACATCACGGTCAGGGCGGGAATGGCGGCCGGGGTCGCGTTCGCCGCGGCATTGTTTCTTGGCAAGCCTCTCATCGCCAAGCTTCGAGCGGCGGGGGTGGGGGAAGCCGCCGGCATCCATGACAGCCCACGGATTGCAGCCCTCTACAAGGAAGCAGGCAAGGAGGGAACTCCGACCATGGGAGGGGTTTTCTGGGTGGCGGCGGTGCTCCTCTCCACCCTGTTGTTCGCCCGGACCGATGAGCTTCTCGTTCTCCTGGGCGCCGTTCTTCTGGTTGGCATGGGAGCCATCGGTTTCCTGGACGATTGGGTGAAATTCAAAAGCGAGGATGGCCGCAATGGCCTGTCCCGCAAGGCGAAATTCTTCTCTTCCCTTCTGCTGGCGGGGTGGGTGGCGGGCATGCTCTGGTTCCTGGGCCGGGAGAGCGGGCGCGCGGAACTGGGTGTGATTTACTTTCCCCTTCTCAAAGGCATCACCGCCGACCCCGCGCTTCTTGGATGGGTGGGGTTGCTTCTCTTCGTTCTTTTCGAATCCTTCGTCATTCTCGCCACCGCTCATGCGGTGAACGTTACGGATGGGCTTGACGGGTTGGCCGCCGGTTCAGCCCTTCCCGCCTTTGGAGCCCTTTGCGTCGCGGTCTATGCCGTGGGCCACGCCGGAATGGCGGAATACCTCCACCTGCCCTTCCTGCCTGGGGCCGGAGAGGTGGCGGTCATGGGAGGGGCCCTTCTCGGAGCGACCCTCGGGTTCCTGTGGTTCAACAGCCACCCTGCCGAAGTGTTCATGGGAGACAGCGGATCTCTCCCCATGGGCGCCATGATTGCCTGGTTGGCCATCGTCAGCCGACAGGAATTCGCGCTCCCCCTTCTGGCCGGAGTCTTCGTCCTCGAAGTCTCCACCTCCCTCTTTCAGATTCTTTGGTTCAAGATGACGGGCGGAAAGCGCTTGTTTCCCATCGCTCCCATTCATCATTGCTTCCAGGGGCGCATGGCCGAATCAAAATTAGTGGTGAGGTTCTGGATTCTTGCCGCCGTGCTTTCCACCCTTGGCTTGTTGGCCCTCAAAGTCAGGTGAATCCCCGCCCTCCCGCTTTTCGAGCCGCGGTTGCCTTGACCGTCATGGTCATCGCCCTTGGCCTGGTGGGCTTGGTGGCCGGGGTGTCGGCGGCGCCACCAGGAGAAGCCTGGGACAAGCTTGGCCTCCACAGTCTCCATCTCGCCCTGGGGTTGGGCGCCTTCCTGGCGGCCTACCTGATTCCGCCGCACCGCTTGCGAATCCTGGTCCCCGGACTCCTTGTCTTGGTGTTCGGAATCCTGGTGCTGATGTTGGCAAGTTCTTCCTTTGGAATAGCGAGCCACTCAGCGGAGCGATGGATTCAATTGGGCCCCCTCAGTCTTCAACCTTCGGCCTTTCTGCAATTTCTATGGCCGGTCGCCCTCGCCTCCTGGGCCGCGAAGGACCCCCTGCGCCTTGTCCAGCCACGGGAACTCATTCGGATGTTGGCGGTCTTTTCCGTCCTCCTCCTGCCGGTGGTCATGCAGCCTGACACCGGCACCCTCCTCATTCTTCTCTTCGTGAGCGCCGTGACGCTCTTTTTCGCCGGCGCCCCGGTCCGCTATCTGAGAATCCTCGTCCTGGGAGCCGTGGTCCTTTGCGGGGTCCTTTTCTTCGCTTTCCCGCATGTCCAGGCGCGCATGGGCGAATTTATCGCCGGAACCGGCTTCCAGGTTGGCCGGGCGGTGGAAGCCTTCCAAATGGGAGGCATCGGGGGGATGGGCCCCGGCCAGGGGCTCATGAAGCATGGTTGGGTTCCCGAGGGCGACACCGACCTCATCTTCGCGTTGATCGGTGAGGAATGGGGCCTCTTCGGATGCCTGGGAGTCTGGACCCTCTTCGTTTCCTTCACAGTGTTCGGGGTGATGGCCTCCCGCAGGGCCGACACCCGCTACGGAGCCATCCTGATGGCAGCGGCGACGGTCACCATCGCCTTGCAAGCGGCCTACAACATGGCCATGGTGACCGGGGCTGTTCCCATCAAGGGGCTCCCCCTTCCTTTCGTCAGCCGGGGCGGATCTTCGATGATCGCCCTTGCAGCGCTCCTCGGGGCGGCCGTTCGCGCCTCCCTCGTACCCCGACGCTCACGCGTCCCAGTCTCCGACCTAATCCCATGGACCGAATCCAGCGTAATGGGCTGATTGCCCTTCTTGTTCTCCTTCTTGTCGCCTTGGGGGGCCGTTTTCTCGGCTCCAAGAGCGAAGCGGGCATTCCCACCATCCAGGAAGTCCTGGCCCTCGACCCCTCGGCCTTGCCCGGGGTCGACCTCCTCCCTCCGGCCCAGCGCCGATTGTTCGTCGAGGCTCCGGATTTCACCCTCCCTCCTCTCCCCAGTCCCCTGGAATCGAAGCCGGTCTCGCGCCCGGTTCCCGCAAGCGGTCGCATCTCCTCGCTGAAGGTGGCTCCTGCCACCTTTCCGGTGGAAAGGGTGATCCGGGTGCGGGAGGACGAAACTCTTTCCGAAATCGCCGCCCGTGAACTGGGTTCCGCTCTCCGCTGGAGGGAAATCGCCGAGCTCAACGCCCTGGCGGATCCCGGCGCCTTGATCATCGGCCAAGCCCTGAGGATTCCCCCGGAACATTCCACTGCAATGGTGGCTGAGAAAGCGGCGACTGCCCGCACCTGGGTCGTGGAGTCGGGCCAGACACCGGGGGAAATCTCTCTCCAGGTTTACGGAGATTCCCGTCTTTGGCGCAAGCTTCTCGCAGCCAATGGCATTGAAGACCCGAGGTCTCTTCGAGAAGGAACAGTCCTCGAAATTCCACCCCTGGATTGACGATGGGTGGGCTGCGGATTCTCTTCCTCGGAGGAGGAACGGGTGGCCATCTGGCCCCGGCCCTTGGTTTGGCTGAGGCTCTTGAGGACCGGGGACAGGAGACCCTCTTCCTGGTCAATGGGAGACCTGCCGAGGCCCCATTCCTGGAGGGGAGGGTCGCCCATTCCCTCCTCCTCGAAGGAACCCGCCTTCCTCGGATGGTCGCCCTCGTGCCGGGAATTTTCCTGGCCCGGAACCACGCGAAGTCTTTTCGCCCCGACATCGTGGTGGCGCTCGGGGGAGCGGGAAGCGTGGTTTCACTTGGCGTTCCTGGCCGAGTCCCCAGGGTCGTCCTGGAAGGGAACGCCGTTCCGGGGAAAGCGGTTCGTCTTCTCCAGTTCGGGGCTCGCGCAGTCCTGACCCAATTTCCCGGTCCGGCTTCCTCGCTGAGGAGCGGCATCTGCGTGGGCCCCCTGGGTCGAAAATCCCTGAAGCCGATTCCGGCTGGAGAAGCGCGAGCCCGCCTGGGTCTTGACCCTTCTCGGCCCACCCTCTTGGTGGCGGGGGGCAGCCAGGGGGCAGGGGCGTTGAACGCTTTCGCCGCCGGCTTGGTGCCGGGTTTGAGCGCGCTCGGGGGCCAGATTCTCGCCCTTGTGGGAGAAGGAAAGGGGGAGGAGGTGCGGGAAGCGTGCTCGAAGGAGGGCATCACCCATCGCATCCTGAGCCACTGCCCCGACATGGGCGCCGCCTACAGCTCTGCCGACCTTGCCCTCGTCCGCGGTGGGGCCGCGACCATCGGCGAATTGGCCCTGTTTCGGCTTCCTTCCGCCATCGTTCCCTATCCCCACCATCGAGACCGCCAGCAGTTTCACAACGCTTCCCTTCTTGGGCAGGGTGCCGTCGTTCTCGAAGAACCCCTTGCCGGAGAGGACGCGTCCGAGGTCCTGTGCTTGTTCGAGTCGGAAGGACGCAGAGAAACGATGAGAGCAGTCCTCGAGGATTTGGCTCCTCGGGATGGGGCGGTCAAGGCGGCGGAAATCCTGGAGGAAATCGCCTCCCACCCGGCCTAAAGTGGAGGACGGTGAAACACCTTCTCTCTGAACAGACGGCAGTCCCGGCTGGCCACGGGGCGCTGGATTCCCTCGCCGGGGCGGGAGGGCGGACCGCCTATCTGGCCGGGGCGGGTGGGTGCGGAATGCGAGGCGCAGCCGCCTGGCTCCTTGCGGAAGGCTGGGAAATCTGGGGAGAAGACAGAGCCGGATTGAATCCAAACGACCCTCTTCTCGTCGCCGGGATGAAGCCCCCTGGCCCTGGCCATGCCCTCCCCCCTGTTTCCCTCGCCATCCGCTCCGCCGCGGTTCCCGAGGAGGACGAGGGCTTTCAGGTCGCCCTTTCGAGTGGTGCCCGCGCCCTTCGTTTTTCAGACTTTCTCGGCGAGGTTTCTCGCCTTCGCCACGTCATCGCCGTCGCCGGTTCGCACGGAAAGACAACGGTGGCCTCTTGGATTGCCTTCGGGCTTCACCGGGCCGGCAAGGATGCAGGGTGGCTGGTGGGGGCGGATGTTCCCCAACTTCCGGGTTCTTCTTCCTGGGGAACCCCGGGAAGTCCCCTCATCGTGGAAAGCTGTGAATTTGCGCGCTCCTTCCTTGCCATGGCTCCGGAGCAGGTGGTTCTGCTCAATGTGGACGCCGAACATCCGGACACGTATCCCGGCGGGCTTCCGGAGGTCCAGGAAGCCTTCGAGGCCTTTCTCGCCTCCGTTCCGGCAACGGGCAAGGTTTTTGCCGGCCCGGAAGCCCCTGATTTGCACAAAGCAACCCGGGGGGAATGGGAAAAGGTCGCTCCCCTGGATGCCGACCTCTCCCTTGGTCTCCCCGGCCATCACAATCGCCGGAACGCCGCCCTGGTCGCTTCGGTTCTTGCCTCTCTCGGGTTGACCGAAGACGATGTCCTGGCCGCCCTGGCCGATTTCCGAGGCGCTTCCCGGAGGATGGAAACGGTGGGCGAGTGGCAAAGGGCCCTGGTGGTTTCAGATTACGCCCATCATCCCCGCGAAGTGGAAGCCACCCTGCAGGCGGCTCGGGAAGCTTGGCCGGGGAAAAGGTTGGTGGTGGTCTTTCAACCCCATCAAGCTCAGCGATTCCACGCTTATCGAGACCAATTCGCCCCTTCCCTGGATGAAGCCGACAGTCTCCTTCTTCTGGAAATCCATCGGGCAAGGGACCCGGAGGAAGTTCGGGCAAGCGTGGAGGAATTGATTCCGGCCCTGGAAGCCAGGGTTCCGGGGCGCCCCTTGGCTGGACCCGTTCCCAGGGAAAAGGTTGAATCTCGTCTTGGGGAGATGGTCCTCCCGGGGGACATCGTCCTTTTCCTCGGCGCAGGAGATGTTGACAACCTCGCCCGAAACCTGGCCTGAAAAGGTTCCCCTGCGGAGGGAGGAGCCTCTTTCCCAATGGACCACTCTGAGGGTGGGAGGTCCTGCTGAATTCTTCTTCGAGCCGGGAAGGCCCGAGGATTTGGCCGCCCTCATCGACCGATGCCAGGCGGAGGGGATTCCATGGCGGATGTTGGGCGGGGGCGCGAATGTTCTTCCACCCGACGAGGGGGTTCGCGGGGCCGTCATCCATACGGGGGGCATGCGCAGGGTCTTTCGGGAGGGAGATGGATTGCGTGCCTGGGCGGGGGCGACCCTTCCCCAGTTGGTGCGGGCAGCCGCCGAATCGGGTCTGTCGGGAATGGAAAATCTGGCGGGGGTGCCGGGGCACGTGGGGGGAGGATTGGCCATGAACGCGGGCACGGCTGGATGGGGGATGTGGGACCCACTGGAGGAAGTCGTCCTTCGCTTGCGGGATGGGGATCTCATCTCCCGGACCCGGGGTGAAGTGGGGCCCGGATACCGGGACGGGAATCTCGATGGGTCGGTTGTTCTTGAGGCCTTGTTTCGTCTCGAACCGGCGCCGAAGAAGGAGATTCAAGCCCGTATCGAGTCCTTTCTCAGGCGCAAGAGGGACACCCAGCCGGTGACCCTTTCCAGCGCCGGTTGCGCCTTCAAGAATCCTCCCGGAGATTCTTCGGCCGGAGCTCTCATCGAGGCCGCGGGTCTCAAGGGGGCCAGGGAAGGCGGAATCCTGGTTTCGGAGAAACACGCGAACTTCCTGATTCAAGAAGGAGGGGGAACTTCCTCCGAAGTCGTCACCCTCCTCCTAAGGATGGAGAAGGCAGTGGAGGAGGATTCCGGAATCCGCCTTCACCGAGAATTGGTGGTCTGGTCGGCCTAGCCGTCCGCCCTTTCGCCGATTTTCTTCCGGGCGAAGGCCAGAAGCTGGGCTGAAAGCGCCGCCATGTCGTCGCCGGTGAGGGTCACCCGGGCGCGGTGCACCGACTTGAGGAACCAGTCCCGCTCAGGCGGAGTCATGGGACAGCCCACGTTCCCATCCGGACCGTCGGCGGTGGCCAGCACGGCTTCATCCCTTCTCAGCAGGGGGCCGAGGGTTCCCTCCGGCGCTTCTTCGGGGGCGGGGCCCCTGAACAGGACGCGCTCCGACGGGTCCAGAAAGACGAACCAGGGAATTCCTCCCTGGACGGCATGCGCCCGCAAGGCGTTGGCGGTGTCCTTGCCCCCGGTCATGCGGTCCTCGTCGATCTTCACCGAAACGAAATCGCGGGAAAGGATGTCGGCCACCTTGGGAAGCTCGAGGAACTCCTCGAGAACGCCGCACCAGCCTCACCACGGGGCGCCGATGTGGACGAAGAGGTTCTTTCCTTGCTTCGCCGCTCGGGCGCGGGCTTCTTCAAGAACATCAAGGGCGACGGGGGGAGGAACCCTGTGTTCCTTGAGAAAGGCGAGGAATTTTCCTCTGTCGAGGACGCCGGTCTTTTCGTTCTTGAGTTGGGATGCGGTCGCCGCGGCAATGATTTCACCGAAGTCCAGAACCACGAGATAGGGGGTTCCGACTTCCACCAAGGGGGCATCGAAAGCCTCGGCGATGTTCATGTTCTGGTTCAATGAGCCCACCTCGATTCCGAGCTGGACATATTCATCCCCAAGAACCTTGGCCACCTTCCGCCTCTTGATCAGCTTGCTCAAGATCTGAGAATCGGCGCAAAGTTTGGATTGGAAACGCAAGAGGACCCGCTTGTCTTCCTTTTGGGCCTGGTTGATGACGGCCACCAAGTCCTCGGACTTCACTGAAGACTCCTCTCCCTGAGGGATGAGGAGGGGAAGGGCAAGGAGGGGAATCAGCATGAGTGGAGTCTAGTCGGAAAGAGGGCGTCCATCCGGCCCAAGAACCAGGGGCCAACCGGGGAACATTTGGGCCGGGTCCGCCGGGTCGGCCCAACGGGGCCAGGCCTCGAGTTGGACGGTTTTCTTTCCAGGGTTCAGGCGCACGATCCCGTACCCCGGCGCCCGATTGAACAGGAGCTCGGGCTTGCGGCCCTCGTCCACGGGATTGGCGACGGCCAGAACCGTGACCTTGTTGCCGAAGCCTTCATGGAAGTCCCCGGTCCAGGCGGGCGCGCCCGGCTTCCGGTTCATCCCTTCCTCCACCGGCATCCACCTGCGTGGAAAGGTGTTGCCCATGGCGGGTGAAGTGAAGGCCACCGTCCCATCCCGAAAGGCCTCCGACCCGTACCAGGCCACGGTGCCCAGGTGTTGGTCGCCCGCAAGATGGAGGGCGCCGGCGCGGGCCAGCAATCTAACGGCGCGGTTTCGGGCCGTCTGGGGCCAGCCATTGCTGTCGCCGTCCATCACCGGGTGGTCGTTGGGCGGATACTCCCCGGGTTTGGGGACCACCAGGGAGGTGACCATGCGGTCGGACTTGGGCCTGCCGGGAAGAGTGTGGAGGCAGGCGAAGGGGCTCTGGGAAAGGACAATCTTGGTCCAGGTTCCCGGCGGGGTCCGGGACCCCCATTCCTCCAGCAGGGCCTCCTGTTCCTCGCCGAGAAGGACCGCCCCGAGGACATCCGCGTCCCGGGGGTCGAATCCGTCCACCTGCGACCATCCGTTGCGGAACTTTCCGGCCGGAACGGCGGTCGCGGGAGAGCTTTTCCACATCCGGTCGGAAAGGACGCAGAAATCGACCCCCCCCCAGGAGAAGGCGGTGGACCAGGTCGTGACCCCCTGGCCGATGACCGGGCTCACCCGGGTGGGGGGAAGGTTGCCGGTCTGGGTTCCGTGCACCACCTTGAGGAAGGCGGCGGGCATCTTGTAGCCGCCGGCGTCATGGCCCCCAGGGCCCTGGGCTCGGATTCCCCCCGCGCCCCAGAGGTTCCCATGAAAGACATCATGGTCGTCAGGAACCACCACCGCGGGGCGGGAAAGGGTGAGGTCTCCGAAGGCCCAAAGGAACCTCTGCCAACGGGTGTGGTAATCCATGATGGCGATTTCCGGGCTTCGGCGATCCGTCCCGGTGATGTCACCCTCGTAGAGTTGGTCGCCGGCGAAATACAGAAGGTCGGGGTCGTGCGTGGACAGTCGCTCCACCAGGTCGGCGTGGGGGAACCAGAGACCGAGAGAATCCCAGCGGACCCGGCCGACCTGGTGCTTGACGCAGGAAAGGACTGCGAGGGACCATGCATCGTCCGGACCCGGCTCGGCCCGGATGGACCCCTTCAGAACTTCTTTGGCTTCATAGGTGAGGGTCCAGGAAACGGCTTCCTTGAATTCCCATCCGGGAAGGACCCAGCGGCAGGTCCAGCTGCCATCGGTCGAGAGGATTCCGGGAAGGGATGGGGCACCTCCCAGTTTCAGTTCAAGGATGGGGTTTTCTTCAGGGCCAAGGACGGGCAATTGGGCAGAAAAACGAAGAGCTCGTTCCCCGTCCATGTCGGTACCCACGGTGTAGAGAACTCCGAGGACGGGGCCAAAGGCACGCTCGGGGAAACCGTGGGCTCCTTCCAGGGAAAATTTGGAGAAGGCGAAGCCCCGCTTCGATTTCTCGGGTCCCCTGGCCGAAAATAAAGCCACCCCTCCGGCGACCCGGTCCCTGGGAAGGTTGGCCAGAGCCAAGCGAGCCATCACCTTCGTTCCCTGAAGGGCGGTGAGGGTCAATCCTCCTTCGTCCACGAAATCCATGGTCAGCCTCAAGGGCCAAGCGTCCGTGGGGATGGTTTGATTCGACTCTGCGAGAAGAGGAAGGGAGCCGAAATCCACATTTCCGGGAAGGACCCAGGAACCCGCCTTCTCGAGGTCCTGGGAGAAATCTCTCAGGGTCAGTTTTCCGTCGGCGTCGACCGAGGCCAGGAGGCCTCCCCCCGGAGCCGGGACCTGTTGAACCATGGCACTCGTTCGAGGGTCGTTGCCTGGATTGCCGACTCCGAAAAGGAATCCGGCGCAGGCTCTTTCCCGGAGGGGGCCGGGGTCCATGGCCTCGATGTCGACGCCGAGATGGACCGTCCCGGTGAAGCCTCTCATGACTTCACGAACCAGGAGATGGGCGGTTCTTCCCGCTGAACGGTCCTGTCCGGTCAGGCATTCCAGGCGTCCACTCCGAATGCGCCAATCCTGAACCCGATTCGCGACCCAATCCTTGCCGGGCCAGGGCCTGTCGGGAGAAGCGGCCCAGGAGTCCTGATAGGGAGCGGGACTGAGGGCTTCCTGGCAGGCTCCGAAAGGCGAAAGGAGCAGAAAAATGCCGAGGAGGAGGTGGGTGGGAGGTTGCATGGATGGCCGGGGGCCGATGCTAGAATCTCGCACCCCGCGCGGCCCAGGTACGGTCGGCCGGGGGACCGCCATGAGCCTCCCATTCGACCCGCAGGAAGGTCCCGTTTCCCTGCATGCCCTGCGGCACAGCACCAGCCACATCATGGCCGACGCGGTACTGCGGCTCTTCCCCGAGGCCAAGGTCGCCATCGGGCCCCCGGTCGACCACGGTTTCTATTACGACTTCGAGCTTCCCCGGCCCCTGACCGAGGAGGACCTTCCGGTCATCGAGGAGGAGATGCGCAAGGTTCTCGCCGAGGCTGGAGAATTCATCTGCTCTTCACTTTCCCGGGCTGAGGCTGCCGACCGACTCCGCGAGGCGGGCCAGGACTACAAGCTGGAACTCCTGGACGACATTCCCGAGGACGAGGGGGTCACCTTCTACGACCACGGCACTTGGTCCGACCTGTGCGAGGGCCCCCATGTCGAGACCGCCGACCAGATTCCCGCAAACGGATTCAAGCTCACGCATACCGCCGGCGCCTACTGGAGGGGCGATTCCGACAAGACGATGCTGCAAAGGATCTACGGAACCGCCTGGTGGAACCGGAAGGACCTCCGCAAATACCTCGCCTGGCTCGAGGAAGTCCAGAAGAGGGACCACCGCAAGCTTGGCCGCGAGCTCGACCTTTTCTCCATCGATCCCGACTTCGGTGCCGGCCTGGTCTTCTGGCATCCCAAGCTTGGCCAGGTGCGCCGCAAGTTGGAGGCCTGGTGGTGGGACCTTCACGAGGCCGCCGGCTACTGGCCCGTCTACACCCCCCATGTGGCGGGGGAACAGGTCTTCGAGAGGTCGGGTCACCTCGAAAACTACGCCGACATGATTTGGGCGCCGATGGATGTCGATGGCCGACCCTACCGCGTCAAGCCCATGAACTGCCCCGGCCATGTGTCCATCTTCAACAGCCGTCGCCACAGCTACCGCGACCTGCCCCTGAAGTACGCCGAGCTGGGTTCGGTCTACCGCTACGAACCCTCCGGAACCTTGCACGGAATGCTCCGGGTCAGGGGATTCACCCAGGATGACGCCCACATCTTCTGCACCCCGGGCCAACTGGAGGACGAGCTGGTCGAAGTCCTGGAGATGGTGGACCAGATTCTTTCCACCTTCGGGTATTCCTACACCGCCTATCTCGCCACCCAGCCTGAAAAGTCGATGGGAAGCGACGAGGTTTGGGAGCACGCTCTGGAGGCCCTTCGCGGGGCCGCGGCTCGGCGGGATCTCGCCCTCGAAGAGGACCCTGGCGGCGGCGTCTTCTACGGCCCCAAGATCGACTTCAAGATGCGGGACGCGCTGGGGCGTGAGTGGCAGGGCCCGACCGTTCAGGTGGACTTCAACCTCCCTGAGCGCTTCGACCTCCACTTCAACGACGCTGACAACCAGCTCAAGCGCCCGGTGATGGTTCACCGGGCCATCTTCGGTTCCTTCGAACGCTTCGTGGGGGGGCTCATCGAGCACTTTGCCGCCTGGTTTCCGATATGGCTTTGCCCCATTCCGGCGGCGGTGTTGCCCATAACCGCCGACCAGGAAGAAGCCGCTGCGTCCATCGCCCGCATCCTCGGGGAGGCTGGATTTCGGACGGCGCTCCGGACGGAGGGCCCTCTCCGCCGGCGCATTCGGGAATGCGAGATGGAAAAGATTCCCTACATGGCGGTTCTCGGCGAAAGGGAGGTCGAGTCGGGAACGGTGAGCTTGCGTGTCCACGGAAAGGACGGGCAGGAGGCGCTCTCGGTTGAAGATTTCGTCGCCCGCCTTCGTGAGCGAAGGGATTCCCGAGCCCTCGAATATTGAGCCTTCCCTTTCTAGGCCGCGCCGTCGTCATCACGGGGGCCAGCTCCGGAATCGGTGAAGCTTGCGCGAGAGCTTTCGCTGCCGCGGGGGCCAGCCTGTGGATTGCCGCCCGTCGAGGGAAACGCCTGGAGGCCTTGGCCGATGCATTGGCCGAATCTCCAGGGGGAAAACCCGAGGTCCGGGTTCTGGACGTGAGGAAGCCCGCCGCCGTGGAGGCTTTCGCGCAAGCGGCGGGGCCCCCCGAGGTCCTGGTCAACAATGCTGGACTTTCCCGCGGGTTGTCTCCTCTCCATGAGGGTGACCTTCTTGATTGGGAGGAAATGATCGACACCAACTTGAAAGGTTTGTTGCTGGTGAACCGGGCCTTCCTTCCCGGGATGGTGGCCGCGGGGAAGGGCCACCTGATTCACATGGGCTCCATCGCCGGTCGCGAGGTCTATCCCGGCGGCAATGTCTATTGCGCCACCAAGCACGCCGTCGATGCATTGACCCGGTCCCTGCGCCTGGACTTGAATGGAACGGGGGTGAGAGTGAGCACCGTGGACCCGGGATTGGTGGAAAGCGAATTTGGAGAGGTCCGCTACCGGGGGGACAGGAAACGGGCGGCCAAGGCTTATGAGGGCATGACGCCGCTGCATCCGGACGATGTGGCGGATGCTGTTTTGTGGGCGGCAACCCGGCCGTCTCATGTGAACGCGGCCGAAATCCTTCTCCTCCCCACGGACCAGGCATCTCCCACCTTGGTCCACAGGCAGGAAAAGGAAACTTAGGAATTCGGAAATCCTTATTTTGGGTTGAAAATCGAGGGATAAACCCAAATTCCTTCACTTTTTCCTTTATACCAAATTCCTATAAATTAATGGTTTTGAAAGGCTTTGGGGCGTGTTCTTGCCCTGTTTTAGGGTTCTTGCCAGGAAGAGGGCGAATCGGGGACGCCGCCTGCCGATTCCGTAGACAAGCCCAGCCCGGACTTCGTGGGCGGGGTACTCATAACTCAAAACTTGGGGAAAAACATGTCTAAGAACCTTTTTTGGGCGGCTTTGGCCGTCGCTTTCATCGGTGGAGTGGCCGGAGACTCCCTTGGCGGGGATGTCGGCGCCATTGCCAGCTTCCTTCTCATTGGTGCCGGGGTCTACATCGGTTGGACCTGCGTGCCTGAATCTCGCGCAAAGGATTACGCCATCGGCGCAGCTGCCCTGGTATTCCTGAATGCGCCTGGTTGGGGTGATGCGAGCACGGTCCTGACTCAAGTGACCTGGGTTGGTGGCTACATCGCCGCCATCTTTGGTGCTCTGGTGAACTTGGTGATCGCGATTGCCGCCGTCGGCATCTTGAAGAGTCTGGTGGACGGCGCCAAGGCGAACGCCGGCGCAGGCATCTAGCCTCAGAACCCACCCACGAAGGTAGACGGGTCGCACTCCGGTGCGGCCCGTCTCCATTTACACTCCCACCATGCCCGGCCCACTCCCCACCCTCGAATGGCTCCACATATGCGATTATGCCTTCAGGGATGAACAGGGAAAGCTCTGCATGATCGGCCTTTTCGATTCCCTCCATTCCGTGAATCTTCCCGGTCGACTTCCCATCTTTTCCGTCGCCATCGGCCTGACAGACGGCAACGGCTCGTACCAGGTCGGGCTTCGCATCGAAGCTCCCGGGGGGACGGCGGTGGACCTCCAGCTTCCCCCCGTCCAGCTCGCTGACCGCCGGGCCAAGGCGCGGGCCGTGATTCGCCTGGCCAGCCTTCCCTTCGAGGAATTCGGGACCTACACCTTCCGCCTCATCCTCGAGGGCAAACCTGTGGATGCGCCGGTCCACCTTTTGGAGCATCTCCAGCTTCAGGGAGGAGGGCCTGAGGTTCCCGGAGTCCGGGGCCCGGGTCTTCCACCGCCTCCGGATTTCCCCCAGGGCTGACCGCGCACCTTGCCTCTCGTCTCCGAACCGGTTTCCGTTCTCGCGGTTCTTCTCTCCGTCCTGGCGGGCCTTTTCCTTTTCGGAGGAACCCGCAGCGGGCGGAAGTTCTTCTCCCGCGTTCCTCTTCTTCTTTTCGCTTATTTCGTTCCTACCGCCCTTTCCAATCTCGGGGTCATTCCTTCGGACCCCCAATTCCCCCTCTTCGAGTTCATCAAGGATTGGCTGCTGCCAGCCAGCCTGATTCTTCTCGTTCTCGCCGTCGACCTCCGGGGGATTTTTCGGCTGGGGAAACCCGCCATGGTTCTCTTTTTCGCCGGAACCTTGAGCATCGTGGTGGGCGGGCCCATTGCCTATTTCCTCTGTTCCCCCCTTATTCCCCCGGAGTGGGGGGCTGAAGCGTGGAAGGGGTTGGCCGCGCTTGCCGGTTCCTGGATCGGCGGCGGCGCCAATTTTGTCGCCATCGGAGAAAGCGTGGGAGTGGACCACGCCATCCTCCCGCTCATGGTGGTGGTGGATGTTGCGATTGCCAACGCCTGGATGGCCGTGCTTCTTCTCTTCGCCGGAAGAGAAAAGTCCATGGATGAATCCATGGGAGCGGACCGGGGGACGCTGGACGCGCTCCGTGAAAGCGCCGAAACTTTCTCCCGGAGGACTCGCCGCTCTCCCGCACTGGGCGACCTCCTGTTGATGCTTGCCCTGGGTCTTGGCGGTACCGCGGCCGCCTGGGCTCTCGCTCCCCGGCTTCCTGAAGTTGGCGACATCGTCAGCACCTTCACCTGGGTCGTTCTCCTCGTGACCGGCTTCTCCCTGGTCCTCTCCATGACCCGGGTGCGCAACCTGGAAGGGGCAGGAGCCTCCACCCTGGGTTCCGTATTCCTCTACCTGCTTGTCGCGACCATCGGAGCCAAGGCTGATTTCGGCCAGATTCTTGACCCGGGCAACGCCGGTTTCCTTGTCGTCGGTGCGGTATGGATGTCCATTCACGCTTCCGTCCTTCTTCTCGTGAGGCGCTGGATGCGGGCCCCGGTCTTCTTCCTGGCGGTGGGGTCGCAGGCCAATGTGGGCGGCGCCGCTTCCGCCCCGGTCGTGGCGGCCGCCTTCCATCCCGCCCTCGCCCCGGTTGGCGTTCTTCTCGCAATCGGCGGGTACGTCCTGGGCACGGTTGCCGGAATCGCCTGCGCCGCCCTTCTTCAGTCGGTTCACACCATGGCCGGTCTTCCAGGAGTCGTCGGCTGACCCCGGTATCCTGCCGCCATGCTTTCCATTCTCCTGGCCGTCGGCCTTTTCCAGGCTTCAGGGCCCCTCCAGGAACCCGCCTACCAGCCCACTTGGGAATCCCTGAACGGGCACGACACCCCGCAGTGGTTCAAGGACGCGAAGTTTGGCATCTTCATCCACTGGGGGGTCTACTCCGTTCCAGCCTTTTGTGACACCAGCACCTATTCGGAGTGGTACCAGTACTGGTGCGACAGCGGCGCCCATGACGGCCTTGAGCGCAGCTTCCACGCCAGGAATTATGGGGAGGATTTCCAATATCGGGATTTTGCTCCCCTGTTCAAAGCCGAGATGTGGGACCCGGAGGAATGGGCCGACATCCTGCAACGCTCGGGCGCCCGCTACATGGTGCTGACCAGCAAGCATCACGACGGCTTCTGCCTTTGGCCCAACCAGGAGGCCAGCCTGGCGCGGGGCTACCCCTGGAACAGCGTCGAGACAGGGCCGGGTCGTGACCTGGTCGGCGAGCTTCTCGAGGCCTGCAAGGCGAAGGGGGTGCGGCCCGGGCTCTACTACTCCTTCATGGAGTGGCACAACCCCCTGTACGAAAACGACAAGGCCCGCTACGTCGACGAGGTCATGATTCCCCAGATTCAGGAACTCTTCCAGAAATACCAGCCGCAAGTCTTTTGGCCGGACGGGGAATGGGACCACCCGGACAACTTATGGAAGAGCCGGGAAATTCTGGCCTGGATTTACAACCATGCGGAGGACCCGGAACTCCTGGCAGTGAACGACCGTTGGGGCAAGGGCTTGCGAGGACAGGTCGGGGACTATTCGACCACGGAGTACGGAAGCCTGGGCAATTCTTCTGGGAAGGGGATGCGGGCCATGCGGCCCTTCGAGGAATGCCGCGGAATCGGCCACTCCTTCGCCTTCAACCGGGCGGAGAACTACGACATCTACGCTTCTCGAACGCGTTGCGTTCGGGAACTCATCGACTTGGTGAGCAAGGGAGGCGCCCTTCTCCTGGACATCGGCCCCACCGCCGACGGGCGCATCCCGGTCATCATGCAGGACCGCTTGTTCGCCATCGGGCGATGGTTGGAAATCAACGGGGAGGCCATCTACGGGACCACCAGGAGCCCCTTCCAGAAAGCGCCTGCCTGGGGACGGGTCACGGCCAAGGACTCCGTTCTTTATTGCCATGTCCAGGAGTGGCCCCTGGACGAGCGTCTGGAAATTTCAGGGCTCCGGTCGAAAATCCGCTCAGCCAGAGTTCTAGGGGGGCGAAAGGATTCCTTGCCGGTGACGGGTGGCCCCGGAGCCTGGGCAGTCGAGCTGGCGGGGGAATACCCGCTTGAGCACGCCACCGTGATTCGCCTGGAGTTGGAAGAAATTCCCGAGGTCACGACCTCCAAGAGTTGAATCCGCCCGGGTCGACGGATTTTTCGGAAAAAAGACCAAGAACCGTTGCCCTGCGTCGTCGTTTCTAACGTGAGACGCATGTCCGTGCCCGGACCCGACGATTCCGCCCTTCTCCTGAAGTTCCAGAATGGAGACCAGGGGGGGTTGGAAAGTTTGGTGGAAAGGCATCAGGGCGGTCTTCTTCGCTTCGCGGGGGGGCTTCTACGGGACCCCTCCCGCGCTGAGGACGCCGTTCAGGAAACCTTTCTGCGCCTCATCCGGAAAGCACCCCGCCTCGGCACGGGGGACTCCTTGGGGCCTTGGCTCTTTCGGGTTTGCCGCAATCTTTCTTTGGACACGCGAAAAATTGAAGGACGCGAAATGGAACGCCGCAGGCGATTGGAAACCCGAGGGGGCGTGGACTCCGGATCCGTGACCGCCCGGCCCCAGGACAACCCCTCTCAAGTCGCCGAAGATTCCGAAGTCAGGAGCCTGGTGGACCGGGAACTTGAACTTCTCCCCGAGCGGGAAAGAACCGCCCTTCGTCTCAAGGTGCACGGCGGCCTCAGCTATGCCGAGGTCGCCGAAGTCCTGCAGGTGAAACCCGGAACTGTGGGTTGGTTGATCCACAAGGGGATGGACCGCCTCGCTTCACGCCTTCGCGCCGCCCAAGCCATCTGAAATCGTCATGACCGAACGCCTTCCCGATTCCGAACCCACTCTCGAAGAAAAGCTGACCGCCTACCTTCTCGGCGAAAGCACCCCGGAAGAATCCCTGGAGGTTGAAAAGGCCCTGGCCTCTCAACCCTCCTTCGCGGCTCGAAAGGCCGAACTCGAGGCCGCCCTCGAACTCCTTCGCTCGGGGGCCGCCGCCGCATCCCTTCC
>DCAK01000085.1:0-264 GCA_002311925.1 Planctomycetes bacterium UBA1135 | reverse complement strand
CCCGCCGAAAAACGGGAAGCCTTGCGGGATGCCGCCCTTTCTCCGGCAAGCTGGTGGGGGAACCCGGCCTGGAAGGTGGCGGCCATCCTGGTGGTGGCCATCGGCCTCACCTTCTTGAACCCGAGCCAGGTTCAGGAATCCACCGATCGCCTGGATGCCCATCTTCCCCAATCCATTGAAGCTCCATCCGCTCCAAGCGAGTCCTTGGTCTTGAAGGATGGACTGCTCATGGATTTCTCTCTGGGCAATCTGAATCGCCCTTCC
>DCAK01000071.1:36888-42948 GCA_002311925.1 Planctomycetes bacterium UBA1135 | reverse complement strand
CACGATGGCCAGGATGCTCCTGCGGAGCATTTGGGTCTGGTAGAGCCCCTTAATGCCGTAATGATGATTCATTACAGACAAGCTCAATATGCAAAGGCGGAGGAGGTGAGTCGTCGAATCTTGTCCATTAGTGAAAAAACCCCAGGCCCCGACCACCCGTACGTGGCTACCGTCCTCAACAACCTTGCCACCTTTCTTCAGAATCAAGGCTCTTATGCCGAAGCGCGCCCTTTGCTTGAACGGTCGCTGGCGATTTTTGCAAAAGCCCTAGGTCCCGAGCACCCAGACGTGGCTGTATCCCTCAACTACTTCGCTGGGTTCCTGAATGGTCAAGGCACCTATGCTGAAGCACGTCCTCTGTATGAGCAAGGTTTAAGCATTAAGCTAAAGCATTTGTTGCTAACCATGGGGTCAATGACAGAGGCGGAACGTTTTCAATACCTCGCAGTACAGACAGGCCCCGAACCCTTCCTCCTCAATCTCGTTGCATTGCAGGGGAGTGATCCACCGATGGAATAATCATGGAGCCTTGCTCCTGTTGGGATGCCTATTGTCGGAAGATTTACAATCCCCGCTTGCTCAAGGGCCGATAGCTCAATTGGTTAGAGCTGCGGACTCATAATCCGTCGGTTCCTGGTTCAAGTCCAGGTCGGCCCACTCCTCCCTCAGCCGGATTTGGGGGATTCATCCCCTCCCAGGGAGCCGTAGATTTGGCTCAGAATTTCCTGGAGTCGGTCCTTGATGGCGTGGTCCATCTCGGCCTTTTCATCTTCACCAAGGAGCCGCTCTCCTTCTGCGACGAGTTCCCGGGCGGTGAACCTTCGGCCCCTCGCTTCCTGGGGGTCCATGGCCTCGAAGAGCTTGATCATGAAGTCGATGGCGTGCTCGGCGGTGGCCTTGTCGGCCAAGGCTACGGCTTCCGAATGGTGAGCAAGGTCGCGGTCCCCTTCGGCAGAGCGCCTCCTCTGGTAATTGTCGATGACCAGCCAGCTGACCAAGGCGAAGCCCCCGGCAGCTATAGCGCCGCTGGTGACGAGGACCGGATGCCGGCGGCCCCACTTCCTGACCCGTTGGGCGATGTTCGGAGGCCGCGCGGTGATGGGTTCGTCGTCCAAAAAGCGGCGAAGGTCGGCGGCGAACTCCGCCATCGTGGCGAAGCGGCGGTCCGGGTCCTTTTCCAGGGCCTTGAGGCAGATGACCGCCAGGTCCGCGGGAATTTTCGAACGGACCTTGCGCGGGTCGACCGGGTCCTCCACCAGGACTCGCTTGAGGACTTGTTGATAGGTGTCGCCTTCGAAGGGGCGGCGCAGAGTGAGCGCTTCATAGAAGGTGGCTCCCAGGGAAAAGATGTCGGTTCTTTCGTCGATTCCCATCCTCCGGGCGGCGGCCTGCTCGGGGCTCATATAGAAGGGCGTCCCCGCGAAATCTCCCGTTCGCGAGAGTTCCAGGGCGTTTTCCACATGGGCGAGTCCGAAGTCGGCAACCTTGGGTTGGCCGTCCGAGCCCAGGAGAATGTTGCTGGGTTTGATGTCACGGTGAATCACACCGGCGTCGTGGGCGATGGCGAGGGCGTCGGCGATGCGGGAGAAAAGCCCGGCGGCTTCCTTGTACCAGGGGAGGGAAAGGCCGGACTTCTTGCGCAGGTCCTCGAACTTGTGGGTCAGGGTGAGGCCTCCACGGACCAATTCCTGGGCGATGAATTGGGCCCCGCCCGCCTCTCCCACTTCAAAGACTTGAACGATGCCGGGATGAGCGATTCGACCTCCGGCCTCGGCCTCCCGCCGGAACCTTTCCACCGCCCTTTCCGAAAAGGAGAATGTGGTGGAGAGGAGCTTGAGGGCGACCGGCCTTCCTAGGGAAACTTGTTCCGCTTCCCAGACTGTTCCCATTCCTCCGGCTCCGAGCTGGCCAATCAGCCGATAATCACCCAGAACGAGGCCGGCCTTGGGGTCCAAGGGGCTTCCGCTTTCCGCAGGAGGGGGTTCGTTGCCCCCACCCTCCCCGCCCCCATCGCGGGCAGCCTGGACATCTCCCATGAGCCTTTTCAGGGAATCTTCGGGCTCGGTTGGAGGGGGATCAGGGTTGGTCATGGAGTTGTTGGGGCCGGAAAAGCATAATGGCGCCGTGAAGGTCATCATTACTTACTGCACGGTCTGAAACTACCTGCCCCGAGCGTCCGGTCTGGCCGCTGAAATCCAGGAAGCCATGGGCCTGGGATCCGAACTCATCCCCGGAGGAGAGGGTGTCTTCGATGTCGTCGTGGAAAGGAAAAGGATCTTTTCCAAGGTTCAGGAGGGGCGCTTCCCGGAGCCTGGCGAGGTTTTGAAGCTGCTCGAGGCCCTGGATTAGGAGACTTCCCCTCCCGGCATGGGGGAAGCCGGAGCCTCCACCCTGACTAGGCGCTTTGTCTTCCACGCCCCCCCCCTCCAGCGCAGGGCGAATATCAATCCACCCACCCAGGATTCCACCGCCCATGCATACCAGACATGGGCGAGATTCCCGCCGAGAGCGAAAATCACCACCCAGGAAAGGGGAGCGCTCAGCAACCAGGCGACCAGGATTCCCCAGCGCATCACGAAATGGTGGTCCCCGGCGGCCCTCAAGGCGAACCGATAGGCAACCTGGAGGGCGTCCCCCAGTTGGAAAAGGGCGATGGCGGTCATGACACCGGCCCCCAGGGTCAGAGCTTCTTCTAGAAGGACGGGGTCGTCCTCGTTGATGTAGAGCTTGACCAGCCAGCGCCCGGCAAGGAGATAAACCACCCCCATCGCCCCCATGAAGGGAACGAGGATGGCGAGCATGCTGCGAAGAGTGCGCGCCGCCTCGTCCCAGCGTCTTTCCCCGATGAATTTCCCAATCAGGACGGAGCCGCCGTCCCCAATTGCGATTGCGGGCATCAAGGAGAGGTGGATGAGGGAAATGCCCGCCTGGTTGACGGCGACGGATAGGGTCCCCAGAAAGGCCACCATGTAGGAAATGACTGCGAAGGAGAGGTTTTCGAGGGTGAATTGAATCCCACCTGTGATTCCCACGCTGAGCACCTCCTTCATTCGATTCCAGCGGAAGACGAGGGCCTTCCAAGGCAGGGGGTTGGCAGGGCGTACTTTCCAGAGGAGGAAAGCGAGGGCGCAAAGATCGGCGAGGCCGGTTCCGATTGCGGCCCCCTTGGCGCCGAGGGCTGGCAGGCCGAGGTTGCCGAAGATGAGGGCCCAATTGAAGAGAACGTTGAGGGGGTGGGTGACGATGTCCACCAACATCGGAATCCGGGTGCGCTCGAGAGACCTCTGATATTCAGCGACGGCGAAGGCGAGGATGGTGGGGAGGGCGAACACAAGCCTCCACTTGAGGTATTCCCCTGCTAGGGAGCAGGCTTCCGGGTCGAGGGCCGTCGTCCCGGCTATCCCTTCGAGGAATCCCTTGGCAATCCAGGCAAGGGAGAAAAGGAGGCATCCCCAGATGGCTCCCAGGTAAAAGCCTTGAACGCCGAAGGCGAACGATGCCTGGGAATCCCCGGCCCCGTGATATTGGCTGACCAGGGGGCGTTGCCCTCGGAGCATTCCCCAAGGGAAAGTGAACGCCATCCATGCGGCGATTTGGGCGAAACCCACTCCCGCCAGGGCGATGGGCCCCAGCCTCCCCACCATGAGCATGTCCACCACCCCCTTCAGCGCGAATGAAATCATGGAAACGCCGATTGGCCAAGCGAGGCGCAGCACGGCCCGAGGGGAAGATGCTTGGCTCATTCGTCGGAATCGATGAGCCGTTGCACCCGTCGCCCTTGGGGCGAGTCCGGGGCGAATTGGGCGGTCCAGGCCATTCGGGACAGCAATCCTTGGCCGAGAGCGCGAGCGAAGACCGGGTCCAGGATTTGCCGACCCCTGGCCCCCCTCCCGTCCACATGCATCCGCAATGCCCAGCGGTCGTCCACGACCCAAAGTTGGTCAGGGGAAGGTTGCGTCGAGGAAGCCACCAGCCAACCAGGAGGGGCGCTTAAGCCCAGGGGCCCGCCTTCGGAGAAAAGAACGATTTCCACCCCTCTTCTCCCCGCGGCATCAAGAAGCGGATGGAAGTGTTCAAGGGCCGGCGGGGAAGCGGACACAAGAACCTTTCTGTCGGCGTCACCCAAAGCCTTGCCCAGCATGCGGAACAGCTTGGCCTTGCTTCGAATCTCGTTGACGGCTTCCCTGGCGGGGGGATGCTTGTTTTCCAAAGTCTTGGCCACTGCAAGAGCCGTGGAGGTGATTTCGGATGCAAGCAGAGGCAGCCAGTCTCCAGGGGGGACCGCGCGAAAAACTTTTGGCCTCCCTGGGTGCAGCACGACACCCCCGGATTCCAAAAGTGAGTCCAAAGCTTGATAAACATTGGCAGGGGCGGTTCGGGCCCTTCGAGCAAGGGCATATACCCGTTGAGGGCCATGAATGACCAGGAAATAATAGGCTTTGGCCTCTGCAAGAGTAAGGCCAAGAGTTTTAAGGACTTGGAGAGGTTCTATCAAGTAAAAAGAAGTATAAGAAAAAACAATAAAAAGAGAACCAAACCTTTGGAAGGTGATGTTCTTTCCCCGTCCACGGCGGGTTGTTTTGAACATCCGATTGGATCCCGAGTTGAAAATTCTCCCCGGATTGGGCTGGCATAAAGGGTCAACCGGGGCTAATTTCTCGAAGCCCCCCCCGGGGCATCTCAATTTCATCATGGCAACCCCCTACGAAACCACTTCCACATCCACTTCCGGAAGCTCCGACATGGCCAAGGTGGCATGGACGGCCCCTCCCCCGCCGGAGGACCTTCCTTTGCCTGAATTGACCGAAAACTGTCAAAAGGTTCTCGAAAATCGGTATTTGAAGAAGGACAAGGAAACCGGTGAGGTCGTGGAAACTCCGACCGAACTTTTTTGGAGGGTGGCCGCTTCCGTCGCATCCCCTGAATATGTCGATGACATGACGGTCGGGGACCGCTGGGCCAGATCCTTCTACCGCCTCATGGCAACCGGCACTTTCATGCCCAATTCCCCGACTCTCATGAACGCGGGCAGGGAAATGGGCATGCTGTCGGCGTGTTTCGTGCTTCCAGTCGAGGACTCCATCGAAGGAATCTTTAACACTCTCAAGCACGTCGCCCTGATTCAAAAAGCGGGGGGAGGAACCGGGTTTTCCTTTTCAAGACTGCGCCCTGACGGAGACATCGTTTCCACCAGCGGGGGGCGAACTTCCGGCCCTCTTTCCTTCATCGACGCTTATTCCGCCGGCACCGACGCCATCCAGCAGGGCGCTTTCCGAAGAGGCGCGAACATGGGGGTGATGCGTTGTGACCATCCCGATGTGGTGGAGTTCATCCGCGCGAAGGACGATTTGTCCCGCTGGACCAATTACAACGTGTCCGTCGCGGTGACTGACGAGTGGATGCGCATGCTTTCCGACACGCCCGACGAAAAGTTGGTCGTGGTCAATCCACGAAGCGGGCAAAAGGCCTGGCTCTTGAAGACCAAAGGCCCTCGCCGAGTCAGTGATGCCGATTACGAGGCCTATGCCTGCGGTGAAGCCGCCGAGGGCCGAGAATACTGGACCTACGGCGAGGTGATGGACCTTGTCATCGGGTACGCCTGGAAAAACGGGGAGCCGGGGATGCTCTTCCTGGATCAAGCCAATGCCGACAACCAGGTCCCCAATCTTGGTGATTACGAATCCACCAATCCCTGTGGCGAGCAATGGCTGCTGCCCTACAGCTCATGCAACCTGGGTTCCATCAACCTCGGTAAATTCTTCGTCGCGGACGCCCCGGAAACCGCTGATTGGGAGAGCCGGGTGGATTGGGACGGATTCGACCAGACAGTGAATGAGTGCGTTCGCTTCCTCGACAATGTCGTCGCCATCAATCGCTTTCCCATTCCGGAAATCCGTGAAAGGGCCGAGGAGGAACGCCGCATCGGCTTGGGGGTGATGGGGTTCGCCGACCTCCTGTTCAGGCTCGGAATTCGATACGGCTCGGAACAAAGCTTCGAGGTGGGTCGCGCCTTCTCCAAGCGCATGATGGACCAGTCCCTTTCCGCCTCCGAAGCTCTCG
>DCAK01000071.1:33040-36865 GCA_002311925.1 Planctomycetes bacterium UBA1135 | reverse complement strand
GTCTCGGAAGAGGGGAAGGCGCCGTTCGGGGCCTGGGAAGGAAGCAAGCCGCACGCTGAAAATGCATCGCCAAGACGAAATTCCCACCTCACCACCGTCGCTCCGACCGGAACGATTTCCATCATTGCCGGTTGTTCGGCTGGAATCGAACCCCTCTTTTCCCTGGTCTTTCAAAGGAAGGTCATGAAGGATGCGGACGGTGTGCCCGTGGTCATGCGGGAGGCCAACGCGGATTTCCGAATTGCCCTTGAGAAGGCAGGCCTCGGGGAGCCGGATATCGAAAAGGTGACCGAGGCCGCACTCGAGAAGGGCAGCATCGCCGCCTGTGATGTTCCCGTCGAGGTCAAGGATGTGTTCGTGACCGCTCACGATGTGGACCCTCAAGAACACATTCTCATGCAAGCTGCGTGGCAGTCGGGAATCGACAACGCAGTGTCCAAGACCATCAATCTTCCTGGGGATTCGGATCCCGAGGATGTGCGCAACGCCTACCTGATGGCATGGAAGGAGGGGTGCAAGGGAATCACCGTCTACAGGGATGGATGCCGGGAAATGCAACCCATGTCCTTGGCGGACAAGGAACCCGCCAAGCCCGAGACCTTCGGAAACCTCCAACCGATTCATCTTCCTGAAATCATGCCGAGCCTGCGGATTCGACAGTTGACGCCCTTCGGGAACATGCATGTCAAGATTTCCGTCGACCCCAAGATCGACTGCGAAATGGAAGTGTTCGCTCAACTCGGCAAGGGCGGAGATGTTGCGAATTCGGACCTGGAAGCCATATGCAGGATGCTTTCCCTGTTCCTCCGCTGCGGGGGTTCTCTCGGGATGGCGCTCCGTCAACTCGAAGGCATCGGCTCCTCCCTCACCGTGCCCTCCAAGGATGGGCGCATCATGTCCCTGGCCGACGGGCTGGCCAAGGCTCTCCACAAGTACCTGACCGCCAAGGCGCGTTTCGGTTTGCGGCCCCTTTTGCTTGGAGAGGCGAACCTTGAAGAGGTCGTCGAACTCGTGGATTCCCCCGCCACCTCAACATCCACCCCCCGAGTGGGAAGCGGCATGGGCGGAGCCTTCAAGGTGAAATGCCCATCTTGTGACCATGGCATCCTCGCCTTTGAGGAAGGCTGCAGCAAGTGTCACAGCTGCGGTTATTCCCAGTGCTGAAACCCTAGACGGCCAAGCTGGCTCTCGCCTTTTCAAGAGCGGAGGCCGCTCTGGCGAGGTCTTCGTCCGTTTCCATCCCCCCAAGGGAAAACCGCAGGGCGGCGAAGGCGAGGTCTTCAGGAACTCCGGCCGCTACCAGGACTGGTGAAATTTTCGGGGAGTCGGTATTGCAGGCCGACCCGCTGCCCACTTGAACCCCCTCGGCTTCCATGTGGTGAAGGAGATTCGCGGCCAGGGTTCCAGGGAATGCGACGGTGAGAATGGAGCCCACGATTTCGGCTTCCTCCTCCGAACCCAGGACCACCATGTCCGGGGCCGCCGCCCGCAGCTGATCCACGAGCATGCGTCGCCGGCCAAGGTAGACCCTCGGGTCTTGCCCTAGGTGTGTGCGACGGACAGTGGCGGCGGCGGCAAAGGCGGCTGCGCCCATCACGTTTTCCGTCCCGCTTCGGAGGCCGCCCTCCTGGCCTCCCCCCAGGAACATGGGCTCGGGTTCGGCGGAGCGGGAGGCAAGGAGAAGAGCGGCACAACCTCGTACGCCTCCGATCTTGTGGGCAGCCACCGCCGCGGAGTCGACCCCGAGAGAGTCCAAGGTCTCCGGGCGCTTGCCCACGGCCTGGACGGCGTCCGTGTGGAAAAAGGCTCTTGGGGCGAGGTGACGGGTCAAGGCCGCGAGTTGGGCGATGGGATTCAGGGTTCCCAACTCATTGTTGACCCAGTGAAGGGTGACGAGGGCGACATCTTCTCCGAGGGCTGCCTCCAAGGTCTCAGGCTGGAGGATGCCTGCCCCGTCCACGGGAAGTTCCTCGACCGTGAAGCCCTGGTCCGCAAGGGCCAAGGCCGCCATTCGGGAGGAGGGGTGTTCAGCGGCGCCAAAAAGAATCCGACGGACCCCCTTGGGCGCCTTCTTGGCCAGACCTTGAATTGCCAGGTGATTGCTTTCAGTTCCTGAAGAAGTCCAGACGACCTTGAAATCTTCCGCTCCGAAGGCTGTCTTCAATTCCTTTCGGCTCCTTTCAAGGACCCGCGCAGCTTCGGCTCCCGCCTGGTGCGCGGAGCCGGGATTTCCGAATGCGGAAACGGAAGCCTTGGCGAAGGCTTCGAGAGCCTCCGGCAGAGGAGGAGCCGTCGAGGCGTGGTCGAGGTAGAGGGGGTTTCCCACGGCCGGACATTCTCCCATGTCCCTAGAATCAGCCAACCATGAGCCTTCTCCTGTCCCTTGCATTCACCTTCCCCGTTCTCGCCCAGCAACAACCCGAAGACGGGAGAGGCCAGGGCCTTTTTTCCACCGAGTGGCATGCCTATCGAAGGGCGGCCCTCATGGAGAAAGTGGGAAAGGGGGTCATCGTTCTTCGCGGGGCGGGCACCCAGAACGACTACCGGGAATTCCGCCAGGACAACAACTTCTGGTACTTCACGGGGGTCACCACTCCGAATGCCGTCCTTGTCATGGTTCCTTCGACAGGCGACCAGACCCTGCTCGTCCCTCATGTCAGTCCCGGCGCTGAAATTTGGCAGGGCGACCTCATCGACCCGGAAGAAGCCAAGCTCATCACCGGAATCGAAGACTGCCGCCACATCGGTGACGAACCCCGGGAGAGGTCTGCGGTTAAATGGAATGGCCTGGAAGGCTTGCTCGGCGACTTGGCCAAGGAGCACGACACCTTCTATGTCCAGGGCCAGCCGGCCGAGAATTGGATGATGAGTCGGGACAATCTTCGGTCGGCCGCGGGCGCCGTCCGGAAGGATCCTTACGATGGCCGCAAAACTCGGGAAGGCCAATTTGCAGGCATGCTTCGGGAAAAGCATGGGGTGAAGACCAAGGACATCACGGTTTCCATCGATGCCCTGCGGGTTTTCAAGACCCCTGAAGAAATCGAAGCCATGCGTGGCGCCTGCCGCATTTCCGGAATCGCCCACGAAGAGGTGATGAGGACGGCGAAGGCTGGAGACCTGGAATGGGAATTGGCGGCCGAAATGACAGGGTCGATGCTTGAAAACGGGGCCATGGGGGCCGGCTACATGGCCATCGTGGGTTCGGGCCCCAACGCCTGCATCCTGCACTACAGCACCAACAATCGAGCCCTCGAAGCCGGAGATGTGGTCATGATCGACTACGGCGCCGAATTCAATCACTACATCGCGGACATTTCTCGAAGCTGGCCGGTTTCAGGCAAGTGGACCAAGCGTCAGCGCGAGGTCTATCAAGCTGTCTATGACGCCCAGGAGGCGGCATTCGAAAAGTGCAAGCCCGGAAGCAGTCTCATGCAGGTGCACGCCGCGGCCGCAGCACTTCTGAGGAAACGGGGTTTTGGCGAGGCTTTCTGGCATGGGACCTCTCACTGGCTCGGCATGGCGACCCACGATGTCGGGGCGAGTCTCGCCAGCTTCAAACCAGGTGTCGCATTCACCGTCGAGCCTGGGGTCTATCTGCCGGAGGAGGGCATCGGGGTTCGCATCGAAGACGTGGTGGTCATCACCGAGGATGGCTACGAACTCATCTCGGGGATGATTCCACGCCACCCCGACCACATCGAAAAACTTCGGTCGGGAAAATGAGCCGTCGGGTGGTCATCACGGGGGCGGGGGTCATCACACCCTTCGGTCCCTCCCTGGACGCGTTCTGGGAGGGCGTCCTGTCGGGCAAGGTGGCGTTGAGGG
>DCAK01000071.1:30370-32998 GCA_002311925.1 Planctomycetes bacterium UBA1135 | reverse complement strand
CGGGTCGGCCTCGAGAGTCTCCACTCGGACCTCCGGGATTTTCCCGCCGGCGCCGTTTCCCTGGAGGATGCCGCCGCCTCATGCGGGCTGGATCCTCACCAGGTTCGTAGATTGGACCCGGTCAGCATCCTGGCCTTGTGCGCAGCCAGGGAAGCCGTCGCCCACGCCGGTCTTGAAACCCCACTCGAGGACGTCCCGACGGGGGTGGTCCTGGGGGTCGGGTACGGGGCCACCACCACTCACTTGGCGACCCATGCCACCCTGGCAGGCAAGGGCCCCGGTCGACTGAGCCCCTTCACCATTCCGGCCTCGATGCCCAACGCCGCCGCCTGCAACCTGTCCCTGAGCCTGGGGTCTCGCGGGCCCTCCTGGACCGTGTCGACGGCCTGTGCTTCCGGCCTGGACGCGATGGGCCAGGGCATGTGGCTGGTCCGGAACGGGGTGGTAGACCGGGTTCTGGTGGGAGGGTCGGAAGCCATCGTCGACGACATGGGATTGGGCGGGATGGCCGCCGCCAAAGCTCTTGCGAGGGCGGAGGAAGGCGACCCTGAAGTCCTTCGGCCCTTCGACCTCGCCCGCAAGGGGACGGCGGTGGGAGAGGGTGCGGGAATCTTCGTCCTCGAAGCCGAGGAGGTTGCCGAGAAAAGGAACGCCCCCGTAAGGGGCCGCTTGGCGGGGTACGGAGCCAGCGCGGATGCTCACCACATCACCGCTCCCGACCCGTCCGGATCCGGCGCGGAGTCGTCGATGAAAAACGCCCTTCAGGATGGACAACTCCTTCCTGGAGAAATCGTTGCCATCTATGCCCATGGAACCGGAACCCCGCTCAACGACAAGATGGAGGGAGAGGCGGTCCTCAGAGTTTTCGGTGAGAACCCGCCCCTGGTGACCAGCACCAAGGGCCAATACGGCCACGCCATGGGGGCGAGCGGTCCCCTGCACGCGGCCCTGGCGTTGCGGGGGCTCGAGCAGGGAGTGGTCCCCGCCACCCACCCCTGCCCCGACCCCGACCCCGATTGCGGCATTGTTCCCGTCCTGGGAGGGCCCGCATCCTGCTCCGGCGGCTCGGCGATGGTGAATGCGTTCGGGTTCGGCGGTCACAATGCTTCCCTAATTCTTTCCCGAGATTGACATGCAATCGACCCTCGCCCCTCTCCTCGAATTCTGCTCCAAGCTGGACCTCTCCGACCCTTCCGCCGCCTCCCAGGCACTGGAGGAAGCCTTCCCGTTCGACGGTGAATGGACCCAAGGTCTGGGAGAGGAAATGCGCAAGGGGGTGGATGCGGGCTCTCTTTGCGACCATGGCCATGCTCCGGTGCAGTGGTCGCGCGTTTTTTCCTCGACGGAGGAAACCCATGGATTGAGTTGCGACGCCGTCCTGATGAGCGCCCCCGGGCCCAGGCACCGTCATCCCGAGGGAGAAATCGATCTCTGTTTCTCTATGGAAGGGGAACCTCTGTTCGACGGGCACCCTCCCGGCTGGGTGGTCTACGGCCCGGATTCCACGCATGTCCCCACGGTTTCGGGGGGGACGATGCTCATTCTCTATCTCCTGCCATCCGGGGCCATCGAATTCCTGGGCGCCTGAGTTGAGCTTCCCCGCCCCGCCGTCCCGCTGGACCGCGCTTTGGGCGGGGGTTCTGGTCCTGCTCACCCTGACCGCTTACGGGACGGTCATTTCCGACGGCGGTTGGATTTGGGACGACAACGACTATGTCACCCAGAATGTTTGCCTCCGCAGCGGCGAGGGCCTCGTGGACATCTGGACCGACACCCAGGCCACGCCTCAGTACTACCCCCTCGTCCACACCAGTTTCTGGCTTGAATTTCAACTCTGGGAAACCAACCCGACCGGATTCCACCTGGTCAACATCCTTCTGCACGCCCTGTCGGCGCTGGTCCTTTGGCGGCTTCTCCTTCGTCTGGGCGTTCCGGGTGCCTGGTTCGCGGCGGCGGTTTTCGCCATCCACCCGGTCCATATGGAATCCGTGGCCTGGATCACGGAGAGAAAAAACGTCCTCTCGCTGCTCTTGTCGCTGCTCTCAGCGTCGCAATTCCTGCGCTGGTCGGGGATGGGGGAGGGAGGTTCATCCGGGGGATGGAAGCCGCTGGCTCTCTCCATTCTTTGCTTCGTCGGCGCCCTTCTCAGTAAGACAGTCATTGCTTCCCTTCCCGCCGTTCTCATTCTGATTCTCTGGTGGCGGCGGCCTGATTTGATCAAGAGGGCCCTTGCGCCGCTTGCCGGAATGCTCGCCCTTGGAGCCGCGATGGGATTGCGGACCGCCATGCTGGAGGTGGACCAGGTGGGGGCGAAGGGGGCGGATTTCGCCTTTTCTCTCGCCGACCGATTCCTCATCGCAGGGCGAGCCCTTTGGTTCTATGCGGGCAAGCTCGTCTGGCCCGACCCCCTGGTCTTCATCTATCCCCGCTGGGAAATCGATGACGCGGCGGCGTGGCAATATGGATTTCCTGCAGCGGCGGGGCTCCTCGTCCTCGTTCTTTTCGCCCTGAAGAAGCGCATCGGCCGGGGTCCCTTGGTGGCGACCCTCATCTTCGGAGGCGTCCTCTTTCCGGCGCTCGGCTTCCTGAACGTCTATCCAATGAGGTTTTCCTTCGTCGCCGACCATG
>DCAK01000071.1:12038-30312 GCA_002311925.1 Planctomycetes bacterium UBA1135 | reverse complement strand
CAAGCCTGGGAATCCTGGTTCTCCTTTGCGCGGGGGCGGCCCGCATCGCTCTTCCCCTTCGGGCGAAGATGGCCGGAGCCGCTGTGATTCTGGCGACCTTCTGCTGGATCGACTTGGACCACGGGAAAGCCTTCAAGGACGAAGAAGCGCTCTGGGAAACCACCCTGGAAGCCAACCCTTCCGCCTGGATGGCTTGGCACAATCTCGGGGTCATTCAGCGTCGCTCTGGAATCAAGGGCAGCCTCGACCAGGCGATGGAGAGCTATCGCCGTGGCCTGGAACTCGACCGGGACCCCAAGATTTTGCAGAGCATCGGGGAACTCCACATGGAGATGGCCAGACGCAAAGGGTGGGACACCCGGATTCTTGCCAGGGCGGAGAAAAATTTCCTCGAAGCCGTCGAACTTTGGCCGAAATACATGTGGGCCCATGTGGGGCTCGGAAATTTCTATGCCCTGGCCCCGGTCCGCAATCTCGACAAGGCCATCCACCACTATGAATCAGCCCTGGCCAACCTGCCGGCCCGAAACCGGAGCCTCTTTCTCAAGACTGAGAGCATGGTGGTTTCGGTCCGCAACCTCTCGCTTGCCTATCGGGACCGGGCCCGAAGCAGGGCAAGGTCGGGGGACGGGGCCGGGGCCCTGTCGGATTTGGAATCAGCCCTGGCCCACAAGCCCGGATTCCCGCCAGCCGCTCTCGACCTTGTCTGGCTGAGGGCCTGCCATCCCGATCCGGCCATCCGAAAACCCAAGCGAGCCATCAATCTCGGGCGGAATCTGCTGCGGGCCACGGGAAGCCGGGACCCTTTGGTTTTCGACGCCTTGGCGACCGCTCTCGCCGCGACAGGGGATTTCTCCGGGGCCGTCGGGATGGCCAGGAGGGGCGTGGAAGTGGCGGGCGGGCCCGGGTCGAGGTCGATGCCGCCTGGATTGGAAGCCCGATTGGTGGGATTCGAGAAAGGGAAGGTCTTCCGCAGCTCGACCGGACTTCCGGATTAGGGGGCGAGGTCGAGCCGGCGCCCCAAGTGGCAATGCCGGTCCTTCACCGAATCGTCGCCCACCGCCTGGCGCAGGGCCCATGAGTCGGTCACCAGCACCACCAGTTCCTTGCCGCGGGTAATCGCCGTGTAAAGGAGGTTGCGCTTGAGCATCAGGAAGTGAGCCTTGGTGAGAACCACCACCACGGCCCGGGCCTCGCTTCCCTGGGCCCGGTGGACTGTGACACACCAGGCGAGGACGAGGTCGCCCAATTGATCGGGCCGGTAGACCTGGGGTTCGGCTCCGAAATCAACCAGGAGATGGTCCTTTTCCATGGCGAGAATTCTTCCCGTGTCTCCATTGAAGACCTCCCGCTCATAGTCGTTGCGGACCGCCATCACCCGGTCGCCGCTTCGCAGCGAACCCGACCAGGGAGCGGCCACTCCGGATGGATTGAGCTTGGCCCCCAATCTCAAGTTCAGGGCGTCCACCCCCAGCGGACCCCGATACATGGGGGAGAGAACCAGCACTTCCTTGCGAGGGTCGATGCCGTACTTGTTGGGAATTCTTTCGCAGACGATGCGCTCGATGCGTTCCGCGGCCTCGTTGGGGTCGGTCGCCTTGCTCAGAAAAAAATCCCCGCTGCCTCCCTGCGAACTGTCCACGGGGGGGTTCCCGGAGAGGACCGCGTGCGCGGCGGCGACGATTCCCGAGTCTTCCGCCTGGCGATGAATGGTGGTCAGCCGGGAAACCGGGACGCGGGCGGATGCGGCCAGGTCGCGGAGAACGGTGCCGGCGCCGACGGAGGGGAGCTGGTCGGAATCCCCCACCAGGAGAACTCCGCAACCGGAGGGAATGGCGGCGAACAGGGAATGGGCGAGGGAAAGGTCGAGCATGGAGGCTTCGTCCACAACGAGGAAATCCGCCTTCAGGGGGTCGTTGGGCCCCCGGCGGAAAGTCATGGCGTGGGGGTCGAAACCGAGAAGGCGGTGAAGGGTGGAGGCTTTTCTTCCCGTGGATTCCTGCAGTCTCTTGGCGGCCCTTCCCGTGGGGCTGGCCAGAAGGGCGGGGCCCCTGCCCGAGCGGTCGAGCAGGTCGAGCACGCACTTGAGGAGGGTGGTCTTTCCCGTTCCAGGCCCTCCCGTCAGGATGGAAATGGGCTGGGACAACGCCATGCGGATGGCTTTCTTCTGCCCGGAATCCTTCTGAAGTCCGGATTCAGCCAGGGTGGCGTCCAGATCATGGGCTGGAATTTCCGCGTTCAATGGCATCGCGGTGAGGCGCAGGATGTTTTCCGCCAGGCCTTTTTCGGCCTTGTGGAAGGGGGCAAGCCAACACCATGCTTCCCCCTCGATTTCTTCGGTGACCCATCGGCCGGTTTGTTCCAGGTTCAGAAGGGCGGCCTCGCCATTTTCGGCCCCCACCCCCAATTCCTCCAACCTCTCCGAAAGGGTCGATTTTGGGAGGCAACTGTGGCCCTCCTTCGCAGCCTGGCTCAGGGTGTGGAGAAGAATTCCCTGGCCACGGGCGCGGGAATCCTTGGGAATGCCCAGGGCGCCGGCCAATTTCTCCGCTGAAGCGAATCCGAAACCACGGAGCTCTTGGATGAGGGTGTAAGGGTCCTTCCGAGCCCGCTCGACCGACCCCGACCCCCAGCTCTCATAGAGGGTTCTTGCCTGCGATGCGCCAAGCCCCAGGCCCCGGAGTTCCGCCATGACCCGGTGCTTGCCAACTTGGCGCGTGAAGGCTTGGGCGAGGGCTTCGGCTTTTTTCGGCCCGATTCCGGAGACCTTTTTCAGTCCTCCCGCTCCTTGGGACAGGACATCCAGAGTCCGGCTGCCGAAGGCGGTCACCAGCCTCTTGGCGAGGGCCGGCCCAATTCCTGGAAAATATCCGCTGCCCAGGTATTTCTCCATTCCGGAAAGAGTGGTGGGAGCGGTCTTCTCCACCCATTCCGCCCGGAACTGCCGGCCGAATTTTCGATGTTCCATCCAGGCTCCATGAAGGACAAGCTCCTCGCCGGGAGCGACAGGGGCGATTTCCCCCGCAACCGTTTCTCCATTTTGGAGCCGAATGACTGCAAACCCGCCCTCTTCATNNGACCACGGAATCGACTTCTCCGGCGAGGCGTAGATGTTTTTCGGAGTTCGGCAAGGTCGGGAGAGGACTATGGACGGTCGAAGGGGTCCCGCCTAGAATATGCGGCCCCATCGGGGAAAATCCCATGTCCGTGAAAGTCCAAATCCGCAACAACGAGTCTCTTGAGGCCGCCATCCGGCGTTTCAAGAGGCAATGCAATCAGGGTGGCATCTTCATTCGCATGAAGGAAGGCTCCTTTTTCACCAAGCCGACATGGGCCCGCAGGGAAGCCAAGGAGGAAAGAAAGCGGGTCATCAGGCGTGCGGAGCGTATTCGCCGCCAAGCGCGCTTCTAGTCATTCCGCGGTTCGTCCGTGAGGCCTCGGCGTTTCAAGCCGGGGCTTGTTTTTTTATGCCCCGTCGTCCTGAACGCAAGAAGAGAAGAGGCCAGCGAGACCTGAGCCTCCCGCATGAAGAGCACAGGTGGGAAGTTGGCAGGGACGAGCACGGCAAGAGGCTGGATTTGTTTCTCGTGCGTCGAATCCCCTGGCGGTCGCGTGAAGGAATCCAGGCCCTGGTGGGAGAAGGGGCGGTGGAGGTTCTGCCCTTCAAGGATCCCCAGAATGCAACGGTAGGGGTCGTTCGCGATGGGTTGAGATTGCGAACCGGCCAGGAGGTGGTCCTGAGGGTTGCCGCCCCGGCGCCTGCAATCGGTCCCATCGGGGCCGATCCCGGAGACCTGGAAGTGGTGTTCGAAGACGAGCACATTCTCGCAGTGGGGAAACCACCGGGCCTGGCGGTCCATCCTTCCAAGGGCCACCAGGGGGACTCTCTGGTTCACCGGGTCCATGCGAGACACAAGGCGGTGTGGGGGGAGACTCCCGACATGCCCACTCTTTGCCACCGCCTGGACCGTGAGACCAGCGGCTTGGTCCTCCTCGCGAAGGACCAGCTTTCACGCACCCGGATTGGGCGGCAATTCGAGCGGAGAAAAGTCGAAAAGAGATACCTGGCCCTGGTGCGGGGAAACCCTCTCCAGGACCAGGGGGAAGTGGACGTTCCAATGGGCAAGGCTCTCAACAGCGCGGTGCGTCTGCGCATGGGGGTGCGCGAGGACGGGCAAGTTTCGAAAACCGGCTGGAAGGTTTTGAGGCGGTTCCCGGACATGGCCCTGGTCGAACTTCGCCCTTTCACGGGACGGCAGCACCAATTGAGGGTCCACCTGGCCCACTTCGGCCATCCCATCCTGGGCGACAAGCTCTATTTAGGTGGCGAGGACGTCTTCCTGAGGAGCCTGGACGACGAGATGACGGCCCAGGACCGGGCTCTTCTGGGACTGAACCGGCAGGCCCTGCATTCCTGGAAACTTGAAATCGAGCACCCCTTCACCGGCAGGGTGCTATCCCTCGTCTGCCCCTTGGCCAGGGACATTAGCGACCACGCCGGTATCGAGGAGGAAGAGTTCAAGTTCGGGGGTCTCTCCCAAGGTCCCCTGGACGGCTTCCCCGTAGAGGCGTAGCTGCTTTCCGTAGCGCTCGGCGCCGTCCTTCGCGGAAAGGCGTGCGTCGGTCTTGAAATCGGCCACGGTCCAGGGCCCGTCCTTTTCCTTGTAGAGGAGATCGATGAAGCCATGAAAGGCCTGGCCATTCCGGTGATGGAGCATGGGAATTTCCGGGAATCTGTCCGCCTCGCCAAGTTCGAGAAGGCGCGCGCCCAGCGTGGTTCCGGGAAGCCGGTCGAGGATGTCCCGAGCCCTTGCGAGCATGTCTTCGAGGCTCACCTCTTCGCCAGCCGACAAGGCCGAGGCTTCCTTCTCGAGCGGGGCCCGCAGGGAGTCCCAGTTCTGGAAATCCCAAAGCTCGAAAAGGCGGTGAAGTAGGGTCCCCGTCGCTGCGGCAAGAGCGGCGTCCTTGTTCGAGGAAGAAGGTGAGCCGGAGGATGGGGCCTCGCCGATAGCTTCATGGCCCAGGGAGGAGGGGTTCTTGTTGAGGGGGCTGGGCTTGGCGGGGGAATTCTCCCAAGCTTCAATCGCCCGGGCGGCCTCTTGGAGGCCCAGGGGAGGGGTGGTCTCCTCTCCATTTTTCATGGGACCGGAGCCGGGGCCCGTGAACAAGACCCCGGGGATTTCTGGCGCAGGTTCATGGGGCAGAAATCCCCATCCACTCGCGAGGGTTTCCAGCCAGACATTGCCCTTGACCTCCGATTCCCCGCCGGTTTGAATCAGGACGAGTTCGGCCTTTGCCCGCGTCATCGCCACATAGAGGAGGCGAAGATTCTGGGCCCTTTCATGGGCCCCGTCTTCCGCTTCCAATCCCTGCCAGCGGGCGTCCTTCTCCTTGCTGTTGATGCGAATTGCCCAGCAGCCATCCGCGTCCGGGCGGGCGTTCAAACCGGCCTTTCCTCGCGAAGGCTTTTCCTGAATGCCCGCCAGGATGACCCTTTCCTTTTCCAAGCCCTTCGCCTTGTGAATCGTGAGAATGGCGACGGCCCCCATTCCCTCTTCGCTGGTTCCCTGGTCGGCGTCATCCTCGCTCCCCAGCCGATCTCCGAGGAGCCGAACCGCTTCCGAGAGGGAAAAACCGCTCTCGCGGACCAGAGAGCTCACCGTTTCGGCGGCCTTTTCCAGGTTGGCGAGGGCCTGGAAGCCGTTTTTTCGCAGCGACCAGAGGAGCCCGAGTCCGGAGTGGTCGAGGAGGATGCGGGGAATTTCGTCCTCCGGCTTGGTCGAAGTCATTCGCTGCCATCCCTCGAGGTTGGCGAGGGCGCGGGCGACCTGGGGGCAATCTTCAGGCCGGGGGGGGGCGGACCCGAAGGCTGCGTCTTCGGGCAAGGATTTGCGGTAGGCCAGGATTTCTCGATCCTGGGCGCCGCCGAGAGGCGAGCGTAGAAATGCCAGAACTGAGGCGGGGTGGTCCTCTTGCGCATTGTCGGGCCCGATGGCTGCAGTGAGAAGCGCCGCGAAGTCGGCCACCTCCTGGCGCTTATAGAAGGTCCTTCCTCCGCCGGCGGTGAAGGGAATGCCCGCTTCGTGGAATGCTTGGGTGAGGCTGGGAAGCCCCTTGAGCATGGGCAGCAGAACAAGAATCCCGCCCCAGTCCGTCCCCTCTTCTCTCATGCGAAGGATTTCACCCACCACCATGCGCGCTTCCCGCTCGCGGCGGTGGCCCACCTTTTCCTTGTCCTCCGTCGGGGGTTGATTGACCACCCGGACCTTGGGCCCGCCGCCCCCCTTCTCCTTGGAAAATGGATTGGGCTCGACCGGGTCGTACGAGGGTTGGATGCCCTTCTTTTCCACCATGGTTTTTTCGAACAGAAGGTTCACAGGGCTGAGAAGGGAAGGATGGCTTCGGAAATTCGTGGTCAGCACCACCCTCGACCCCCGGCTCCCCATGCGTCCGCAGAAATCCTCGTAGGCCTTCAAGTCAGCGCTCCGAAAGCGGTAGATGGATTGCTTGGGGTCTCCCACAAGGAAGAGGCATGGTGCATTGCAGCCTTTCCCCAGAAGCTCGAGAATTTCGTACTGGACCGGGTCGGTGTCCTGAAGCTCGTCCACCAGGAGATGGTCCCAGCGAGATTGCTCCAGCCGGCGAATGTCCGGATGGTCTCGGAGGAGGTCCCTGGACCGCCTCAGGATGTCGTCGAAGCTCAGCCATCCTTCGCGCGACAGGGCCTCCCGGAGAATGTCTCCGCCGACTTCCGCCAGCGCTCCGAGTGCGGCAAAGGCCGCAGGGGCATTCGCGTCTCCCCTGGCAGGGGAGGCCTTGGAAGCCGTCTTGACCATTTCCATCAAGTCCTGGCTCCTCAAAGAGGGCAAGGCGGCGAGCTTCTTCTTGCCGACCTTTTCCATGGCATCCCCCAGGAAATCGGGTCCGCTTCTCTGGATGAGGAGGTCCAGGGCGCTGCCTTCATCCCCCGAAAAACCAGGAGAAACTTTCGCAGCTTGGGGCCAACGCCGCAGCATGCCCGCGCAGAAGGCATGAATCGTCGAGACCTGGGCCTCGTCCATGGCGCCAAGGATGTCTTCAGATGCCGAGGCGGCCCTTTCCCTTTCTTTCGGGGTCAACCTTTCCCAAAGCCTTCCGGCTGCGGTGGCCGGATCGGCGGTGGCCCCGGCCCCCAATTTGGACACCGTTCTCACTTCCTCGGCAAGACGGTCGAGCATTTCCGCGGCCGCTTTGCGGGTGAATGTGATGGCGCAGGCGCGGGAAAGAGAACCGTCCTCCTTCAGCAGGTAGCCAAGAAGCCGTTCAATGAGGAGGGATGTTTTCCCCGACCCCGCCCCGGCGACCACCACCACCCCCTTTTTCAAATCCGTCGCCGCCGTGATTCTGGCGGGCGCGTCGGGAAGGCGGGTCATGAGGCGACCTCCTCGGGGGTTTTAAGGAAGAAAACCGAAGTCTCCTCCTTGGTGGTGCAGGATTTTTCCCTCAGTCGGAACAGCAGGCTCAGGTCGGAGTGGCTCCCCACCCTCTCCAAGGTGGGGGGGTGGGTCAGGCGCATGGTGGAGAACCAGGAATCCATGACCGGGTCCTTGTGGATGTAGGGAGGGAAGCGTCCTTGGCGCAGGTGGGTCAGGAGAATGCGGGCGGTTTCCCGAACCCCTTCCCGGCTTCGTGACCAGAGATCGGCAGGGGTGCCCGAGCCATAACCGCCGTTGTTCGCGGTGGAGGCCTGATAATCCGCTTGGCTTGAAACCCGGACCGATTCCATGCTCCAGAGAACCTCCTTGAATGAGTCCAGGGTTTCCAGGCCGAGGACATAGAGGGCGTTCTGAAGTTTCATGCCCCGGAGGAAGGCGTTGGGGTCGCTCAGCCCGATGACCTTGCCGGTCTTGTAATCGGATACCCGGGCGGTCCCCTCACCCCGCATGATTCGGTCCGTTCGCACATCCAATTCCAGGGAGACGCCTTCCCCCAGGTCCAGGACAACTGGAATCCGGGTTTCCAGGAGAGCCGCGTCGACTTTCCAGGGTCCTCCTTTCAGCTTGGAGTCCTTGATTTCCTCCCCCTGTCGGCCGAGGTCCCACTGCAGGAATTCTTCGAGTCCCTTGCGGCATTCCTGCTCAAGGTGTTCGAGCAGGGCCTTCTTCCGGGGCGATTCCCCGGCTTGCAGGCGAAAAAGAGGGGACACCCTTGCGGCGAACTCCTTGCCGGCGGTTTCCGCCACCCCGGCCTCATTTGCATTCAGGAAAGCCTGATGGAGGACTTCATGGATTGCCTTTCCGAGTGAGGCAGGGTCGGGTCCGGCAAGCGGCGGCTTCCAGCGGCGCTGGACACCGAGGACCTTTTCGAAGAAGAAAGCCATGGGCTGAGAACCGTAGGCTTCAAGCCGTGTGGCGGCGGGATCCAATTTCAGGTTCTCCCCAAGGCTGCCGTCGAAGGCAAGGTTCGTGGAATTGAAAGAGTCGACGGTTTCCATCCAGGGGATTCCCATCCCCAGAAGCTCCTCCACCGCCTTCGCGCGGGACCCCAATCGGGTCATGGCCTTCCAGTCATTGCCCGCGGCGGCGAAGGCCAGCGCGGATTCAATGGGAAGGGCGCATCCCTGCTCGACCCTTCTTGCGGCCCTTGCGGCGGGAAGCCCGGGAAGGGAGGTGAAGTCGATGGCCTGGCCCAGAATCTTTTCACAGAAAAGGAGGGCTGGCGATGCGGCGACGGAGGTTCCGTCGCTTGCCGAGTGTTGACGGAGGACGGCCAAGTGTCGGGACGGAGTCCGCAGGACCTGCTCCAGCATGCGGTGTTCGGCCGCCCTTTGCTGGATGCGGTCGGGGATGGGGAAGCTCAAGTCCTTGCTGAGCCTCCTCCTCAACGCGTCGGAAAGGAAGCCGGCCTCGGGATAAGGCTTCGGGACGGAATCATGGTGGAATCCGGTGAGTATCAGCCGGGTTCTGGGGATGCCGCGAGCCTGCTGGAAATCCAGAATCGGGAGGCCGGCGCCGTTCTTGCCCGCCCAAGGGCGAATTTCCTGAATTTCGAGGGCTTCCGCCAGGAGCTCGGAGAGAGGCAGCTTGGAGTGTTCTCCGGCTTCCCGAGCGGAGGCAAGGGCCTCCCGCAATGCATCCAGGACGGATTCCTCCATTCCTTCTTCCCCCCCGCCGTCGAGAAAATCTTCGGGGTTCGCCCCCCTCGTGACATGAGCAAGGAAGGATTGGGCAGTGGGAAGAAGTCGGAGGGGCGTCTTCATTCCCGAATCCACAACCCCTTCCAGGCCCATTTGGCTGAGCAAGGGGCCGAGTTCGGGGCGCAGGGGGCGGAGGCTTCTGGCGACGATGGCTATTTCTTCCAGAGGGGTCCCTTGCCTGTGCCAATCCAAAGCGAGGTTGAGGGCCTCCTCCATTTCGGCTCGGAGCCCGCGGGCCCCGAAGGAGGAGACCGATTCGGGCCGCCCCTCTTCCCCCTCAAGCAGGGTTGGGGTGAGGCCGGGAATCGCATCCCCATCTCCGGGCCGACCCCCAAGAAGAACCCATGCATGGACTTCCGTTGCCTGGATGAGGGCTTGGAGAATTCGCCAATTCCTGCCCACCAGTTCACCGAAACCGTAGAAAAGAACCGGGGGAAGGTCGCTGTCAGGGGAAAGCGCGTCCGCGACCCGGTCCGACCAGCCCACATCGTCCTCGAACCCTTCTTTTTCCTGGAGCTGGAGCAATCCGGCGTAGGTTTCCAGGAGCAGGCGTTCGGATGGGGGGCTGCCACTGGCAGCCTGGAAACTGGATTCTCCGGATTCGCGCAGGTCGTCCAGGGCGGGCTCCATGGATGCCGCTCCGTCCTTGAAAGAGAGCAATTCCCTTCCTGGCTTTGACTTGGCGAGAACTTTTCGGAGGAGAATTCTCCTGACGAGGGGTCGGAGCCGTGGATGGCGTCTCAGTCCTGCGGGGCCGGCGATGGCATCCAGCAGGGAATCGGGGTTGAAGAAGGAAATCCCCAGGCAGGATCCGAGGTGAGACGCCAGGGCTTGCTGAAGCCGCCTCCTCAATCTTTGGGTGGGAACGACAATCCAGCATGGGGCGAGCGGGGTCGCTTTCCGCCGATCCTCGAGAAAGGAAATGCAGTGAGCTTCCAGGACACGAGGGTTGGGGTGTCCGAGGACGGTGGGTCGAGGAATCGGCATTCGGCCTCGCAATCTACCCTGCGAATTGAAGCCTGCGAAGGGTGGATTCGGCGATGAGAACGCCACGCCTTCTTCCACCGATGGGGGCCCGGATGAGCCCGTCCTCAGTCCCCGCTCGGTAGGCGGCCTCCTCGAAATCCAGGTAGGCCGTGACCACCCACCCGAGAAGCTCGGCCCCGTAAAGCCCGACCAGAGCCCAGGCGTCATCCTGTGATTCCGCCGAGCCGTCGGTCCTGAATTCGAGAGCCGTCACGGCTGAAAACCCAGCCTTTTTAAGTTCAGTCAGGGCGGCTTTCGGGGCGGTGTTGGCTGCCCGTACCCTGACCTCCACATCCCGGACATCGAGGTCCGTTTCCGCATCGCCGAAGGCGTGGTAGGCGGTCAGTCCGACATGGGACACCGCCCCGGCGAGGGCGCTTTGTGAGACATCCATCAACACTCCCCGAAAACGGGACTCATCGAGGGGGATATCCGTGACGAGGGTGGCAAGCAGTTCCAACCTGCGCGACGATACGCTCCCCGGCCGTCGGCGAAAACATGGTGCGCGGCATCGATTCACTTCCCCCCGAAAGGCTCCTGATTCCAGGCCCGGACGGCAACTTGGCGGCCTCCCTCGAGATTCCCGCTCAAGGGGCCGACGCGGCAGTCCTGCTGCTCCACCCCCATCCTCTGCAGGGCGGAAACCGCAGGAACAATGTGGTTCGGCACGGGGCTCTTGGCGCCCTGCGGGCCGGATGCGCAGCCTTGCGGCTGGATTTCCGAGGCGCTGGGGAGTCGGACGGCGCTCATGACGAGGGTTTTGGAGAAGTGGAAGACGCGGGGTGCGCCTTGGAATGGCTCACGGAGAGATTCCCCGGGCAACCCCTGTTTCTATGGGGCTTTTCCTTCGGTTCCCGAGTCGGCCTGCGCTTTCATCTTTCCCATCCCCGGGCCTGCTCCGGTTTTCTGGCCGTGGGCTGGCCGACCGCTTTCTATCCCTGGCCGGAGGATGAAGATTGGCCGACGCCCCTGGCCTTCCTCGCCGGCACGGAGGACGAATTCGTTGATTTGAGCGGGATGGACAGGGCTACCGGCGAGGGGGCCGAACTCGTTCTCGTGGAGGGGGCGGACCACTTCTTCCGAGGCCACCTGGATGAGGTCGAGGTGTTTACCCGGGACCATCTCCTCAAGTGGCTGGCATAATGCCGTCCATGTCGGACTTTCCTCGCGAGCTTGCCATCCGGACCACCCTCCTGCCCAGGGACACCAATGCCGCCGGCGCCATCTTCGGCGGCGTCATCCTTTCTCAAATTGACATGGCTGGGGCCATTCCAGGTCACAAGCTCAACCCGGAACGCCGCTTCGTAACCGTGGCCATGGACGAGGTCGTTTTCCACCGCCCCGTCTTCGTCGGTGACCTTCTCTCCATCTACGCCCAGGTTGTCAAGGTGGGACGAAGTTCCTTCACGGCCAAGGTGGATGTGATGGTGGAGCGCAGGCACCGTCCGGGAGACGAGGTGCAGGTGACCGAGGCCCAGGTCACCTATGTCGCGGTCGACGAGAACCGGGTTCCCGTTCCTATTTTTCCGGACGCGGAATAGGGGCCGGGAAGGAAAGGCGCCCGCTCCCAGGCTCAGGGGTCGAGCCGCTTGATTCGCCAAGCTCCGGCATCCTCCGAGGGGAGGTAGACGAAGCGGTCATGGAGGCGGTCCTCCCGACCTTGCCAAAACTCGAAGCGGTCGGGGGCCAATCGAAATCCCCCCCAATTGTCCGGGCATGGAATCGGCAGGCCTTTAAATCGGGCCTCGATTTCTAGGCAACGCTCCTCAAGTTCCTGGCGACCCGAAGATTCATGACTCTGTCGGGACGCGGTCGCCGCCACCTGGCTTCCTCGGGGCCGGGATTGGAAGTACTCCTCGACAACCTGGCGGCGCAGAGGTTCTACTTGGCCGCCGATCGCGACCTGGCGGTGAAGCGAACTCCACCAGAAGTCCACGCAGGCCCTGGGGTCGGCGGCGAGATGGGAGGCTTTCGCGCTTTCCAGGCAGGTGAAGAAATCCAATCCTTCAGGCTGAAGTCCCTTGAGAAGGACCATCCTGGATGCAGGCCCTCCGTCTTCTCCCACTGTGGACAAGCACATGGCTTCCGGCAACGGGTTCCCGGCGGCCCCGGCCTCTTCCAGCCACGTCGTCAGTTGAGCCACGGGGTCGGAATGGAGGTCGGCCCGCGCCAGGGGCGGGGAACTGTATTCGGGTCGTTCGAGGGGGAACTGCAAGGGAGGGGTCGGCCCCCAGGATAGAACCCGTCAAGGGGTGGGCAGGATGCTCTTGCTCGCGCAATGCTGGGACATTCCAGCCACGGGAAAGTCGAAACGTGTTCTTCGGCCTAGAATGAGGGGCAATGACTGAACGCCGCCCCACCCGCACCGTCCAAGTCGGGGATCTCCTGCTTGGTTCGGGGCACCCCGTTCGAGTTCAGTCGATGACGAACACGAACACGGAGGACGCCGAAGCCACGATTGCCCAGATTCAGGACCTGCTGGCCGCCGGTTGCGAAATTATCCGGGTCACCGTCAACCACGACCGCGCCGCGGATGCTCTTCCTCAAATTCGAGCCGCCTGCCCGGCTCCTTTGGTGGCCGACATTCATTTCACCCACAGGCTCGCCCTGCGCGCCATCGAGGCCGGGGTGGACAAGGTTCGGTTGAATCCGGGGAACGTGGGTTCGAAGGAGAGGGTTGAAGAAGTGGTGGCCGCCGCGAAGGAGGCGGGGATTGCCCTGCGCATCGGGGTCAATTCCGGTTCGGTTGAAAAGGACCTTCTGGAAAAGCACGGTTGGCCTTCGTCGGACGCCATGGTGGAGTCGGCCCTCAGGCATTGCGAAACCGTGGAGGCCATGGGCTTCCAGAACTACCTGGTTTCCCTCAAGTCCACCGACCTCGGAACGGTTCTTGCAGCGAACCGAAAATTCGCCCAAACCAACGATGTCCCCCTTCACCTCGGGGTGACCGAAGCCGGAAGGCCCGGTTACGGGTCCTTGAAGTCGGCCGCCGGCCTGGGCCCCCTGCTGATGGACGGCATCGGTGACACGATTCGGGTTTCCCTCACCGGTGACCCCGTCGCCGAAATTCCCGTCGCCTTCGACATTCTCAAGGCGACCGGGGTCAGGGTCACGAGCCCCGAGCTCATCTCCTGTCCGACCTGCGGAAGAATTGAAATCGACCTCGAGGACCTCATGTCCCGCCTGGAGGAAAAATTGGAGGGAGAGGAGATTCCGGTGAAGATTGCCGTGCTCGGTTGCGTGGTGAACGGTCCCGGAGAGGCGAGCGAGGCCGATATCGGAATCGCGGGGGGCGGGGGCAAGGGCATTCTGTATCGCGGAGGGGAGCAGGTCCGCATCGTCCCCGAGGACGAAATGGTGGACGCTCTCTATGAGGAGGTCATGGCTTGGAAGAAGGAGAAAGGAGAAGCCGATGGTGCTCGCGCCTAGTCTCGCCCTTCTCTTGGTCATCCAGGAGGGCGGCCTTTCCGCTCTGGAAACCGCCTCCCCCAAGCCCAACGTGGTGGTCCTGATGCTGGACACCTTGCGGCCCGACCACCTCGGCTTTTTCGGTTATCCGAAGCCGACCTCACCGTTCTTGGATTCTCTTGCTGCCGAGAGCGCGGTCTTCCTGGAGGCTCGCTCCACGACTTCCTGGACCGCTCCCGCTTGCGCTTCTCTTTTCACCGGCCACTACCCACCCGCGCACGGGGTTCTGGAAGGTTTTTTCGCCCATCGCCGCAGGGCCGACAGGGTCGAGGACGAGTCGCCGGAAATCCTCGTGCTCAACCGGATTCCGGAAGACATGAAGGTCCTGCCTGAATATTTCCAGGATGCCGGGTACCGAACCTATTGTCTGGCAACTAACCTCAACATCGGGCCTGAAATTGGTTTCGACCGGGGTTTCGACCATTTCGTTTGCCTGGACGACGCGACCGCGGATGTAGCCGCCAAGGAGCTCGAAAAATGGCGCGAGGAGGCCGCCTCAAGCGACCAGCCCTACTTTCTCTACCTCCACCTCATGGACGTGCACATGCCCTACCACGCGCGGGAGCCTCTCTATGAGGCTCACGAAGATGAGACCCATGACGCCCGTTCCCGCTACGACAGCGAAATCCTTTTCATGGACGGTTGGCTGGAGAAGATTTTCACCCGCTGGGGCTGGGGGCCCGAAACTTTGCTGGTCGCCCTTTCAGACCACGGGGAGGAATTCGGAGAGCATGGGGAGATTGGCCACCGGCACTCCCTTCATGTCGAACTCAACCGCATCCTCCTCATGTTCCGAGGGCCGGGCGTGCGGCCCGGGAAAATCCCCTACTTGGGGGGAATCCACGATGTTCTTCCCACTCTCCTGGACCTCGCAAACCTTTCCCCGCCCGAGGAGGGGACCGGCTCGAGTCTGGGGCCCCTGCTGCGAGGAATTGCCTCCAAGGATGAAGAACTAGGATTCCGAGATCGGACCCTCTTCGCTCACCGCGCGAAATTCAGGCCGAAGACTTCGCATTTATGGGCCGCGAATTACAAGGGCTTCCGAATGATTCAGGACGCGGGAGTGGACCTTTTCTTCGATTTGGCCCGGGATCCCTTCGAAGAGCTGAACCGGGTCTCCATGCTTCCCATCCTTTCCCAGGATGTGAGGGTCAAGCTGTGGGATTTCCGGCGCATTGGATTCGGGAACCGGTCCACCCCGATCGAAATCGAACTTGACCCCGACACACTGTCCCTGCTCGACGCCCTGGGCTATGTCGACTCCGACGAGGATTCGGAAGATGGAGAGCCCGGGCTGGACAGGCAACCCGAGGGCCCCTGAAAAAGAAGAGACCGGGACGCGCGGGCGCCCCGGTCTTCAATCGAAATTCTCCGCTTTCAGCGGCTGAGACGAATCTCTCTCTCGTTGGTGGTCCAGTTATCGGTCTTGTCGGCCGCGCGAATGACGATGACGATGTCGGATTCCGTGTAATCGCTGATGATGGCCGATTGGAGGCCGACACCATCCCAGGCAAAGGGCCCCAAGGGATTGTCCCAATCAATGGAGTTGGAGTTCGGCCCATAGTGGAGGAAATAGCCCAATTGGCCGGCTGCGGTTTGCCCGCCATTGCCGTAGGGGCTGCTTTCAGGGTCACTGGCCTGGAACCAGGTCACGGTTACCTCGTCGAAGGCCGTGAACTCGGCGAAGTACTGGCCGGCGTTGTCGATGTTGTCAAATTCGAACACAGGGGGATCAAGGTCCACCACATTGAGGGCGCCGTCCTCGACCCAAGGGCCAATCGTGTTCGTTTCCCATGCCAGAATGTCGGCAGCTTGGCTGAGGAAAAGGAGGTGGTGAGCTGGGTTGGAGGTGAGTCCGCTCAAGAAGTTGGACCAGGTCATGTCGGCCTGGTAGGGAATCACGAAAGAATCTGGGTTGGAGGCGGTGCCTGTCCCAATCATGACGCCTTCCCAAGTGTTGAGGTCCAAGCTGCCCAATCCAGGGGTCACCGTGTGGCAGGTCAGGCAGGTCCGACCGGCATCGTCCATCATGGTGGAGAATTCGAAATGCGGGTCTCCGGGGTTGCCGCCCGAGTAGACCTGGGTGTCCGCCGCGCCGATTTCAGGAGTGTGTCCGCCGGCGACAACCAGGGACAGGGATTTCCTCCCTTGCGGGTCTTCGGCCCGCACCCAGAAAAAGGAGGAGATTCCCCCGAAGAGCCCTGTGTCGATGAAGGACGTGACGCCGGGAGGAGTTCCATTACCGCTGATTAGGTTCCAACCCGGAGTCACCTCAGAGGGAGGAGGGACGGAGTCGAAAGACTCCCCGGGAAGTGGGAGATAACGGAAAACGTGGTAAATCATCAAGGCGGCCGGGGTCCCCTCGACGTTGGTTGCGGAAGGCCAGGAAATGGCGATTTCCGTGTCGCTCAAGGCATCCGCGGCTCCGACTCCGTCAAATATCATCCCGGAGGAGTCAGGGGGGCCGGAGGAGGAGCCAAAAGCGCCTGAGGCGAATCCGGCGCCGCCGTCATCGCCGCCACAGCCGACCGAAATCAGGCCGACCAAAACTGCAGAAAGGGTGATTTGGAAGAAGCGTGCCATCATGGATTCACGGGGAGGTGTTGGAAAACGGCAGGTGCCGGAGGGCTCCCCCACCAATCCTACCCCAACCTTGGGGGGCCGGGGCTTGCCTTTTTCGGGAGAAATAGCCATAACTTACGGCAGGACAGGGAATTCTAGTTCGCGAAAACCATGCCGCAACCGGCTCTTCCGCCACCACTTCAGCCCATCGGCCCCCTTCTCGCCGCAGTTGCAGGCGACTTGATTCAACTCGAGGCCCCGATGTGGCTTACGCACGCCCCGGGGTGCATGGACCTTTTGGGCGGCCCGGGGGAGCACACCGGTTCCACGAGCTTGCTGATTCCCGTGAATAGGGCGGTTTACAGCGCCATTCAGAACAGGGAGGACGACCAGATTCACATTCGAATTCTCGGGACCGAGCGGGATGGCGGGTCCCAGGAATGGTCCGGGGTCATTTCGGATATCTACACGAAAAAGGGACCCCCGCGAAGCTTGGCCATTCTCAGGGAGCTTTTCGAGGAATCGGGAGCACCCTGGATGATGCGGTTGATGGCGGCGATGATTGGGCTGAGGCGCACCCATCAGCTCAACACCCCCAAAGTTGGTTTTTCCCTGGTGGTTTGGAGCCGCCTCCCTGCGAACGGGGGATTCAATGCCGAGGTCGCGTTCGCAACTTCCGTATCCCTGGCTCTCAAGGCGGCCACGGGCGTCGACATCAAGAGGGTCGACGGAGTTCGAATCGCAAGAGCAGTCGTCCACGGCGCCAAGGAGGTGCTGGGCGAAAAGATGCCCATTGCAGGAGCCCTGACCTGTTCCATGGGGCAACTGGGGTGCGCCATGTCCGTCGAACACGGTGTGGACCCCATCATGCAGTGGATTCCACTCCCGGACCATTGCGTCATCGCAGGGGTGGATTCCGGTGTCGAAACGCCTGTTGCCGCCGAGGTGAGAATCGCCGCCGCCACCGGCGCCGCCATGGGAATGTGCTACTTGAACAACGCCCGGAAAAAAGAGAGGGAGCCTCAACTGGGCGGCTGGGGCCAGGTGACACCCAGCCAATTCGAGGGCGGTTTCAGGGATTATGTTCCCACCAAGGAAAGCGGGAAGGAGTGGGCCCGGAAATTCCGCAAGGAAAAGGAAATTCTGGAAAATGTGGACAAGGAGCGGAATTATCGGGAACGAGCCCTGTCCGAACACCAGGTCCGGGAATCCTCAAGGGCGATTCGCATGGTCGCTCAGCTCGGGGAGTTCGGAAGGACGAAGAAGGAGGATTTCCTGGCCGAAGCCGGCAAGTCCATGAACAGTTCCCATCGTTCGTTGCGCGAGAAGTGCACCATTGTCAATCCGGAAATCGACGAACTTCTCGGACGAATCCAGGCAGCAGGTCGCGCCGCCGGCCTTTTCGGGTGCCGCCTCGCGGAGTCCGGCCGCCACGGCGTCGTTGCCGTTCTTGCCCATTCTTCCGCGGAAATCACACTCAGGGAAATCACGGCGGAGTGGATGGAGGAGCGCGAGGGAAGGGCCATGATTTTGACAGGCACCGGCCTAGGCGGGTCTCTAACCGGCTGGTGGGAGGGGATTTTCAATCCCAAGAAGGAGAAGGCCGACGGGGATGAAGGCGGGGAACGCTCCTGAATCCTCCCTCCCCTGCCTCCCTCCGTGCCCTGAAGAAAAGAGACCCCTTGCTTGGTCAGGCGATGGCTCGGGTGAGCCCCTTTCCTGGTTTCCCGGCCCATGCTCAGAAGAGGCTGAGCCATTTTCGATACCTGGCTCGTTCAATCGTCTTTCAACAATTGGCGGGTAAGGCCGCCTCCACCATCCACGGCAGGGTCTGTCGATTGTCGCCCGGGCCCTTGTTCCCTTCGGCGAAGGAATGCCTTGCCATCCCTTCCGCGCGCATGAGGGGCGCAGGGCTTTCCAGGGCGAAGCTGGCCGCGGTTCGGGACCTTGCGGACCGCGCGGAGTCCGGGGCCCTTCGCTTGCAGGGCCTGGGAAGATTGCCTGACGACGCAATCCTGGAAAGGTTGGTCCAGGTTCGCGGAA
>DCAK01000071.1:6023-11989 GCA_002311925.1 Planctomycetes bacterium UBA1135 | reverse complement strand
GTTTCTCATGTTCAAGCTGGGCCGCCTGGATGTCCTTCCGGTGGGCGACCTCGGGGTTCAGGAGGGCCTTCGAATTCTGGATGGTCGAAAGGCGCGGCCGGGCCCCGTAGAAGTGGAAGAAAGGGGAGCGGTTTGGGCCCCCCTTCGGTCGGTTGCAACCTGGGTCATGTGGCGATTAGTGGACGAAACCCCTACAACCTGAACCCATGAAAGACTGGGGCCTTCTTCTCCTGCGCGTGTCTGCCGGCTTCGGCCTCGCTTACGGTCATGGTTGGGCCAAGATTAGCGGATTGGCCCAGGAGGGGGCGGACCATTTCCTGGTTGGAATGGTCGAGGGTTGGGGGTGGCCGGCTCCCGCCCTTTTCGCCTGGGCGGCCGCCCTGGCCGAGGGGGTTTGTGGAATCCTGGTCGCTGCCGGGCTTTGGACGCGGGCTTCGGCTTTGGCCTGCGGCGCGACCATGGGCATCGCCTTCACCTTCGTCCATTTCGGTGACCCGTGGGACAAGGATGCGGGTGGAGAAATGGCCTTCCTCTACCTGACGGTGTTCCTTGCCATCGCCGCCTTCGGCCCCGGCACCCTTTCCATCGACGCGCGCCGGAACCCAGGGGCCTGATCAGTCCTGGGCGGCTGCTGCTGCTGCGGCCGATGTGTTGGCGATTTCGTATTCCCCACCGAAGGTGGACTGGGTTTCCACCGGGATGTAATCGGAGAGGTAGTCGAAATCCGCGGATTCCTTGACCAGGTTGCGGGCGATGACGATGCGCTGCACTTGGTTGGTCCCCTCGTAGATTTGAAGGATCTTGGCGTCCCGGTAGAACTTCGCAATGGGGTAGTCCTCCATGAAACCGTAACCGCCGAAGATTTGAACCGCGTCGGTGGCGACCTTGACGGCTGTGTCGGTGGCGAAGCACTTGCTCATTGCCGCGATCTTTGTGACCTTTTTCGAGCCGGAGTCAGCCATGGCGGCGCAAAGGTAGACCAGCCATCGGGCGGCCTCGGTCTGCATCCCCATGTCGGCCAGCATCGCCTGGACCATTTGGAAGCCGGCGATGGGCTGGCTGAACTGCCGGCGACGGGTCGCGTAGGTGGTGGCGTATTCCAGGGCACCCGCCGCGGTGCCGACGGCTTGAGCCGCGACGCCGGGTCGGGCGAGGTCGAGGGTCATCATCGAGTGCTTGAAACCCAGGCCGGGCTTGCCGCCGAGGAGGCGGTCGTCGGACAGGACCACGCCGTCGTAGGAAGTCTCGCAAACGGGCACGCTCCGAATCCCCATGGAGGGTTCGATCTTCTTGATGGCGAAGCCGGGGTCATCCTTTTCGACGATGAAGGCGGAAATCCTTCGCGACCTTGATTCAGGGTCGGTGACGGCGAAGCAGGAGATGATGTCGGCCCGGGAGCCGTTCGTGGTCCATTTCTTTTCGCCGCGAATGGTCCAGGTCCCGTCCCCCTTTTCAGCCCTGACGGAAAGACCTCCGGCGTCGGACCCGGCGAATTTTTCACTCAGCGCGAAGGCGCACGCGGCTTCGCCGCTGGCCACCCGGGGTAGGTATTTCTGCTTCTGTTCCTCGGTTCCACCGACAATCAGGGGGATGGAGCCCAGGGCGTTGACGGCGAAGGCGACCCCGAAGGCCGGGTCGGCCTTTGAAAACTCCTCGACCACCAAGGCCAGGCCGGTGATTCCGTCCTCGGAGCCCCCGTAGGCCTTGGGAATCCAGATTCCGAGCATTCCGGCTTCCGCCGCGGCGGAAAAGGCGCCTTCGTTGTAGCTGGCTTCCTGGTCGTGCTTGGCGGCGCCGGGAAGAAGGTGTTTGATGGCGATTTCACGTGCCATTTCGCGCCATTTTTGGTGCGCGTCGGTGAAGATAATGTTCTGAAGGGGCTGCATGGACCGGGCATTGTAGTCCTGCCCTGGAAAGGCCCCCGTTTACCAGCCCAGAAGAGCCTTCGTCTCCCTTTTGGAGATGGTCACTTCGTCCGCCCAGAGGATTTCCCGAGTCTGGATATTGACGGCGTTGAGGGTGAATTTCACCCAGCGGGATTCGGTTCGGCCGGCTTCCTTGTGGATTTCACTCATGCGCCCATAGAAGACGAATTCGGCTCCTTTTTGGCGACCCATTTCAACCGCGTAAGCCATGTCCACCTTGCCGCTTCTCTGGTGGGCGATTTCTCGATCGATTTCTTCCAACCCTGGATCTCCAGCGAGGATGGTAAATTTTCCGCTTTGCAGGAGGGAAGTCCGGATGGTGTCGGAGATGCTCCGGGTATCGATGTGTTGGGCAGTGCGATTTTGGATTCCTCCGAAAACGACGCGCGGTTTTTCATCTCCAAAAGTCCCCGACCCGAGGAAGCCCTGGGTCATGTCATGGGCAATCATCATGAGATCGGTTGCGCCGAATTCCGCCGTGAGCGTTTCAACGGCTTCGGGGTCTTCGTAAGTGACCTGGTTTGAGCACGCCAGGATGGGAAGGAGAAGAATTGGAGTGAGCCGGTTCATTTCATAGTTGGGCATCGAGAGGAATGATGCTTCCGAAAAACTTGATGGCGGATGGAGAGGGCGAGACGAAGGAGAAGGACTTGGCGGCCCCCGGGGAGAGGAGGAGGTCCTGTTGGCCGGACCCTCCCTGGGCCGAACGCAGGATGAAGCCGTCGGTGTCCTTCCAAACCCAGCTCAGTTGAACTCGAATCGGGGCATCCCGGGTACTGAGGAGGGAGAATTGGGCGGTCAGGCGGCCCTCCGCCATGCGACCCACGACCTCCTCAACGTCGAGGTCCTCCACCCAGGTTCGAATCTGGACCGATTCGTCGCCGCTCCCGCGAAGGATTTCTTCGGCGCCCCAAAATTTATAGTTGGCGCAGGATGTCGCCAAAAGGGCGAGAATGGCTATGGAAATCCGCATTAGGGCAATTCCCGGATTTCGATGAGGCAACTCACCGCGGCGGAGTTCGGGGCGATTTCCTGGAATTGGAGAACGCCCTCTTCGTGGGCCCTGATTGGTTTCCAGGACCGGGCCGAGCCGGAGACCTGGAATCCCGAAGCGTCGGACCAGACACCACGCCATTGGTAGGTGGCGTCTCCTCCATGATTTCTGACGCGGACCCCGTACCGGGCAAGCCCTTGTTCAGTCCATCCCAGGGACTCGTCGAGGGTCTCCAGGCTCCCCGTCCGACCGAGGAGGGCTGTTTCCCCTGAAAGAACTCCCTCATCGCCGCCTCCCAGGGCGCAAGATCCGAGGATGAGCAGGGGAGACAGGAGCAGTTTCATGGTTTCAGATTAGCAGGGCTCAAGAGGACTGCGGGCGCGTTCCCGACCTGCCCCATTGCAGTACGGCGAAGAGTTCTCGCGGTGAGAAGAAGAGTGGAGCCGGGGAGGATGTGGACCTCTCCGAGGTCGAGAGTTCGGTTTTCTCCCCTCGATTTGAATTTCAGCGCGAGGTGGTGGGAGCCGGGTTCGACGGGTACCCGCAGAGCCTGGATCTGCTGAGGGAGGGTTTGCCAGGAACGAAGGTCGGCCTGTTCCGTTCCGTAGACCAGAAGGCTGCCGAGGAGCCCAACCCCGAGGCCGGCCCAGAATCCTTTCTCTTCTTCGACATCCTCGGCGATTTTGTCCACCAGGGCCGTCTTGATGGCGGCTCGGATGACTGATTTTCCGGCAATCCAGGCGATGCGGTCGGCGAGGTTCTCCTTCGCCACGCTGTGGACGTCCTCAAGGACGAAGGTCCTGCCCTGGNNCCACAATTCGATGCGACCCGGGGATGGCATGGGATTGGAAAAGGCGGGAGCGACCACATGACCCATGGATCTCTGCGTTCTGTAATCGAGACTGTGGCTCTCTTTTGAAGGCATGTGTCCCTTTTCATGGATGAGGACGATGGATGCCCCCGGGGCGTCTCCGGCCCGAGCCTTCTCGGCGTGTTCCAGGCACAGGGAAAGAGCTTTGCTGTCGGGCATCTCCTCCAGGAGCGCTTTCCAATCCAGAATGGCGTCGTCCCAAGCCAGGTCCGCCTCCTGGGCCAGGGCAGCGACGAAACGATTGAAGCGATTCATCGCGTAATCAGTCCCGTATTTATCCTCAGCGCTGGTCTCCACTTCATAGCCATGGCGGACTTCCACCATGGCGCCGTCAAGGTCCCCCGAGCGGAGGAAATCCCAGGCAAGGAATGCGTGGAGGAGGGCGGCTTCGAAATCTTCTCCGTCGTAGGGAAGAGCCCGGTCATTGAGCGCCATGGACACGGCTCCTTCCGCCACGGACCTGCCGCTCAAGGTGGGCCGGCCCTCGAATCCCCCCAGGACCCCTTCCGCCTCGAGCCAGTAGGCGCGGGCGGCATCCAAATCGCCTCCCGCATGGCTGGCCATCCCCGCTTCGGCGAGGGCGAGGAATTCATTGCCCCCGAGATCTCCTTGGAGGGACTCGAAATCTTCGGCAGCCTGCGTGAATTCTCCGAATTCAAAGGCGTCCATGGCGGGCCAGCTCTGGTCGGGCCAGGATTCTCCGACGATGGAGGAGGAACATGCCGAGGCCACCAGGAAGACTGGCGCCACCCGCAAGAGAAGGCCGGCTTGTTGCATGATTGCCAACTTACCCTACGGAGGAAAGATCTTGGAATGGGCTAGAATCCAGCCTCCTTTTTCGGTGAATCCCAAACCCGCCCCCTCCCCCGCGCGTCAGAAGGAGACGCCCATGATGCGCCAATTCCATGCCGCCAAGAGGCAGCATCCGGGCGCGCTCGTCTTTTTTCGGATGGGGGATTTCTACGAGATGTTCTTCGAGGACGCGAAGCTGGCGGCGGATGAGCTAGGCCTCGCCCTCACCTCCCGAAACAAGGAAAAGGATGTTCCCATGGCCGGGGTCCCGGTGAAGGCCATGGAGGGCTATCTGGTCCGACTCGTGCGGGCCGGCCACACGGTCGCCATTTGCGAACAAGTTCAGGACCCTCGAGAGGCCACGGGAATCGTGGACAGGGACGTGGTCCGGGTGGTTTCGCCGGGGACTCTCGTCGAGGAGGAGGCGCTGGATTCCCATCGGCCTCTCTGGGTGCTGGCGGTCCACCTGGGGGGAGAGGCCGGAGATGGAGATTCGAGACCCGTGGGTCTAGCATGGGCCGACCTGTCCACCGGGGCCTTGCGGTGCGCCTCTTCGGAATTCCACCGGTTTTCAGAGGACCTGGCCCGCATCGGGCCGGCCGAAGTCCTTCTTCCCGAGCAGGTCGAAGAGGACGATGAGTGGTCGAAAATCGCCGAGATCGCCCGGGCTTCCGGCGCCTCCTGCGCGACCCGCCAAGCCTGGGATTTCGAGGTGGGCGGCGGTCGCCGCGCCCTTTGTTCCCAGCTCGGAGTCAAGACTTTGGAAGCCTTCGGCCTGGAGGATGAGCGGGGGATTTTGGCGGCTTGTGGAGGGCTCCTCGGCTTCCTTGAAGAAACCCAGAAGGGGGCCCTGGACCAGTTCAGGGATATCGAGGTCCGGCGGAGTTCGGGCCACATGGTCCTGGACGAGGCCACCCGCAACACCCTGGAAATCGCCCAATCCTCCCTGGACGGAAGCCGGGAGGGTTCGCTACTGGGGACCGTGGACAGAACCTCGACACCCATGGGAGCTCGCGCGCTTCGCGAATGGCTCCTCGAACCCCTGCTCTGCGCCGATGCGATGCGCGCCCGGCATCAATCGGTGGCGGAGCTCATCGCCGATTTAGGCCTCAGGAAAAGGATGGGCGACGCCCTGAAGGGCATGGGAGACCTGGAAAGAGCCGCCGCTCGGCTGGCTTCGGGAAGAGCGGGCGGGCGCGACCTCGTTTCCATCGCCCGGNNAACGGATTCCAGGCTTGCGCGACGAGGCGGGTTCAGCCCAGGATTCTCTTCTCGATGAAATCGCCGGCCGCCTCGACCCCTGCCCTGAAATCACCGCGAGGATTCTCAGCACCCTGGTGGACGACCCTCCTCTAGCCCTGAAAGAGGGGGGCCTCGTGCGTAC
>DCAK01000071.1:299-5923 GCA_002311925.1 Planctomycetes bacterium UBA1135 | reverse complement strand
CTCAAGGTCGGATTCAACAAGGTCTTCGGCTACTACCTCGAGGTCACCCATGCCCATACCGACAAGGTGCCCGAGGAGTACCACCGCAAGCAGACCCTCAAGAACGCCGAGCGCTACATCACTCCCGAGCTCAAGGAATACGAGGCGAAGGTGATGGGAGCCGAGGAAAAATCGCGGGACCTCGAATACGAAATCTTTCTCGCATTGCGCCGCGCCGCCGGCGAGGAGGCCGGGCGGATGCAGGCGACGGCCCGGGCGGTGGCCGAGCTCGACGTCTTGCGAGGATTCGCGGTGGTGGCGGAAGAACGGAACTACGCGCGCCCTGAAATCCTCGACCCGGAAGGGGATGAGTTCCAGGTCCTGGACATTCACGAGGGCCGCCACCCGGTCGTCGAGGCCTGCATGCAGGACCCCTTCATCCCGAACGGAGTTTCCCTGGATTCTTCCCACACCCTCTCCGTTCTGACCGGGCCCAACATGAGCGGGAAATCCACATGGCTTCGGCAGGCGGCCCATGTCGTCATCCTTGCCCAGGCGGGTTCCTTCGTTCCCGCGGCTTTAGCCCGCATCGGACCAGTGGACCGGGTCTTCACACGCCTCGGCTCCGCCGACGACATTTCCCGCGGAGCCTCCACTTTCATGGTCGAGATGGTGGAAACCGCCCGCATTCTCCGCCAGGCCACCGACCGATCCTTGATTCTTCTTGACGAGGTCGGCCGCGGTACCTCCACTTTCGACGGCATGGCCATCGCCTGGGCGGTCTGCGAGCATGTCCACGACACCCTGCGTTCCCGGTGCTTGTTCGCCACCCATTACCACCAGCTCACCGACCTGGCGGACAGCCTCGGAAGGGCCAGGAATCTGAACGTGGCGGTGCGGGAATGGGGTGACGAAATCGTCTTCCTGCACCAGATCGAGGAAGGCGGGACCGACCGAAGCTACGGCATCCATGTCGCAAGACTCGCCGGGCTGCCAGCCGGGGTCCTCGAGCGGTCCCGTGGAGTCTTGGAGAGGTTGGAAAGAGAGGAGGAGGGGCTCACTCGCCGCATTCTCCCCGGCGAAGAGGACGAGGTGCCGATTCTTCAGCACAGTCTCTTCGACCTTCTGGGAGATGCGGACGCCGTCCTGCTGAAGGAATTGGAGGCCATCGACCTGGACTCTCTTCCGCCCATCGAGGCCTGGAAGCTGGTCGGAAGGCTGAGGCAGGCCCTGAACCGCAAGGGGCTTGAATAAAGCACTATTTTAGTGCATAATAGGTGGAGCTCATGAAGCCCCCCTTGCGCACGCGTAAAGGCCACAAGTGGCCTCCTCCCGGGACCCGGACGGTCCCCTTCGAGGAATTGGTGCATCATTTCGAGCCTGAGTCCTTCGAGGGGACGAGCCGAGGGCTTCTCGCCCTCTTCGATGAGCGGGACCTCGCGGTGGACTGTCGTTTCGCCAGGAGCGGCATGCCCGCCTCCGCCGACAAGGGCCGGGACCCTGTCGGCTGGTACCGGCAGGAAGTCCGGCGGATTCCAACGATGGAGAAGCCAGGCGAAATACGGTTCTGCATGGGCCTGGAATTCCTTTGGCGACGATTGAAGGCGGCCCGGCTCGAGGCGGGGTGGTCCATCGAGGAAATCGAAGCTTTTCCCGACGCGGGCAGCCTCGACAAGGGCCTCAAGGGGGCCCTCCTGGCCAGAACCCGTGAATTCGTGGAGGTGCGCAACGAATTGATCGAGAGGAATCTCCACATCGTCCTGATTCTTCTTCGCCGCTACCGGAAATCGGGGGTTCCCCAGGAAGACCTCATCCAGGAGGCCAACGCAAGTCTCTTCAATGCCGTGAAGGGGTTTGATTTCACCCGGGACGTTCGTTTCAAGACCTACGCGGGATTTTGGGTCCACCAGGCATTCCTCAAGGCCATCTACGACCAATCGCGGACGGTTCGGGTGCCCGCCTACATTCAGAAGGCGATGAAGAAGATTCGGGACGGGGGGGATGGTTTGGCGGAGAAGAGGGGCGATTTGGACGCGCTTTCCAGGGCGTCTGGTCTTTCCCCGGAAGAAGTTCGCAAGGTGGTGGCCCGCAATCGCTACACCTTCTCCCTGGACCGCGTGGTCGACGCTGATGAGGGCTCCACTTTCATGGACCTCATTGAGGGGGAAGACGAAGCATCCCCTCTGGACCTCGGCGAGGGCCTGGGAATGCGTCGGCGGCTGGCTGAAGCCTTGGGCACCCTCGAGTCCAGGGAGCGCTCCGTCGTTGAAATGAGATTCGGGTTGAACGGTCGCAAAGTGAAGACCCTGGGCCAGGTCGGCGAGCTTTTGGGGGTGAGCCTGGAGCGGGTCCGCCAAATCCAAAACGCGGCTCTCGAGAAGATGCGTTCGAGCCAAGGGGGCCGGCTTTTGGCCCAATACGCCTAGGGAAGGCTGGCTCGGCGGGAGGCCCCGCCGGATGGGGATATAATCGCCGTCGAAACCTCGTGCCTTCGACTTCCAAGAAACCTTCCTGGCTGAAGATGCGCCTCCCGCGGGGGGAGACCACCGCCCGGCTCAGGCAAGCTCTCCGGAGCCGCGGCCTCTACACGGTCTGTGAAGAAGCCCGGTGTCCGAATTTGGGCGAATGTTGGGAAGGAGGCACCGCCACCGTGATGCTCATGGGCGATGTTTGCACGCGAGGTTGCCGCTTCTGCTCAGTGAAAACCGGCAATCCGAGAGGTTGGCTGGACCCCGGGGAAGCCGACAAGGTGGCTCGCTTCGCGGAAGTCCCCGATCTTTCCTACCTGGTTCTGACCAGCGTCGACCGGGACGACCTTCCCGACCTGGGTTCCGGCCACATTGCCGGCGTGATTCGCGCCCTGAAAGCCAAGCGGGAGTTTCTTCTCGTCGAGGCCCTGGTTCCTGATTTCCAGGGTCGTGAAGATTGCGTCGAAGAGGTGGTGGAGTCGGGCCTGGACGTGTTCGCCCACAATCTGGAAACCGTCGAGCGCCTCCATCGCAGGGTTCGGGATGTTCGGGCCCGGTATCGACAATCCCTGGATGTCCTGGCTTTCGCCCTCAAGGCCAAGCCCGGCCTCATCACCAAGTCTTCCCTGATGCTGGGCCTGGGAGAGACCCATCAGGAGATTCGAGACGCCATGGCGGCGCTTCGCGGCGCCGGGGTCGAGGTCCTGACCCTGGGTCAATACCTGCAGCCCACCGGTCGTCACCTGGAGGTCGAACGCTATCTCCCCCCGGAGGAGTTCACTCAACTGGGCGTCATGGCGCAGGAGGAATTCGGATTTGCATTCTGCGCATCCGGACCTCTCGTGAGATCCTCCTACAAGGCGGCCGAGGTCTACCTTGCGAGCCGATTGGGCGGAGAAACCGTCCCCACGGAATCCGGCGCCGGGAGGATGGTCGTCTGAGAAAATGATGGGCGACACCCTCCAAATCATCGACCCCGACGGCAAGAAGGTCGGGACCGTTCCCCGGGTCAAGCGGGAGGTTCTTCTTCGAATGCACCGCGCGATGGTCTACACCCGGGCGTTCGATGACCGTTGCATGAAGTTGCAAAGGACCGGGAAAATCGGCTTCAGCATCCCCAACCTCGGCGTGGAAGGCGTCTCGGTGGGGGCCGCGGCGGCCCTCGAACCCGGGACCGATTGGGTCTGCCCCTCCTATCGGGATTTCGCCATCGCCTTTTACCACGATGTCCCGCTGGTCCACATGATGGACAACATGTTCGGGAACCAGGACGATTTTTCGAAAGGCAGGCAGATGCCCGTCCACTGGACCTTTCTCGACCCCATCCGCTGGCTCTCCATTTCATCTCCCCTGGGCACCCAGATTCCCCATGCCGTGGGAGTGGCCTTGGCCATGAAGCGGAAAAACGAGGAGGGCGTCGCCTTGGCCGTTTTCGGGGACGGAACCACGAGCACCGCGGGCTTTCACTCCGGCTTGAACTTCGCCGGGGTTCTCGGCGTTCCCGTGGTCTTTCTCTGCCAGAACAACCAGTGGGCGATTTCATGCCCGATTGAGAAGCAATCTGCAAGCGAAACCATTGCCCAGAAAGGTGAAGCCTATGGAATACCCGGCGTGCGCGTCGACGGCAACGACGTGATTGCGGTGTACAAGGTTGTTGCTATCGCAGTAAAACGTGCCCGCGCAGGGGAGGGCCCGACCCTGATTGAAGCAGTCACCATGCGCATGGGAGGTCACTCCACCTCCGACGACCCCAGTCGCTACGTTCCGGATGAACTCATCGAAGAATGGAAGGAGAAGGACCCGCGCGCTCGACTGGAAGTATGGTTGCAAACCGAAGGCCACTTGAACGCCGAAGACCTTGAACGAATAGACCAGGAATGCGCTCAACAGATGGCAGATGCGGCCAAGGCTGCCGGCGCCAAGGCTCGTCCCACTTTGGACACTGTGTTTACCGATGTCTATCAAACCACCCCCCAACACCTTACCCGACAGCGTGACTGGTGCATTGGGCATCACTCCTCGCGCGGCGAGGAAGTAAACGAGAAAGGAGAATTCCCGCTGTGAGCGAACTTACTCTGGTCCAAGCCGTCAACGACGGACTTAAATCAATCATGCGCGAGGACAATAAGGTTCTGGTCATGGGTCAGGACGTAGGTGCCAAAGGGGGCGTTTTCCTGGCTACCGAGGGCCTTACTGCCGAGTTCGGTGAGAGCCGCTGCTTCGACACTCCGCTTTCCGAAGATGGAATCATCGGGGTCGGCGTGGGCATGGCAATCAACGGCATGAAACCGGTCTGTGAAATTCAGTTTCAGGATTTCATCTTTCCCGGATTCGACCAGATTGTCTCTGAAGCTGCAAAAATGCGTTATCGCTCCGGCGGACAATACACTGTGCCCATGGTAATTCGTACGCCTTATGGTGGCGGCATCCGTGGTGGGCTCTACCACTCCCAATCCGGCGAAGCCTATTTCTGCCATACCCCCGGGTTGAAAGTGGTAATCCCCTCCACTCCCTCCGACGCCAAGGGCTTGCTGATCTCCGCGATTGAAGATCCCGACCCGGTTCTGTTCATGGAACCGAAGGCACTGTACCGCTCAACCCGTGAAGAAGTCCCTGAAGGGATGTATCGAGTGCCGCTTTCGACCGTGCGGGAAGTTTGCAGCGGCAATGACGTGGTGGTTTTCTGCTACGGCGCGATGGTTCCAATCTGCACTGAGGCTGCCACCCGGCTCGGAGAAAGCCGCGGTGCCGAGGTACGGGTAATCGATTTACGCACCCTGATGCCGCTGGACGAGGAGGCGGTTCTGGAGGCGGCTCGCTCCTGTGGACGCGTGGTTATTGTCCATGAAGCTCCCCGCTTCTGCGGCTACGGATCGGAAATCTCGGCGCTGATAGCGGAAAACGTGATTGAGTACATGGAAGCCCCGATCGCTCGCGTGGCCGGCTTCGATACCCCGTTTCCAAGCACCCTTGAACACTACTACCTGCCCGATGCCCGCCGAGTAATGGACGCGGTTGAACGGGTTCTCGACTTCGAATAGGAGCAACAACAAGCATGGCTACTCTCGAGTTCAAGCTACCAGACATCGGCGAAGGCGTTCACGAAGGTGAAATCGTCCGCTGGATTGTTGCGGAAGGCGCCTCGATTACCGAAGACGATCCGATTGTCGAGGTAAT
>DCAK01000071.1:0-250 GCA_002311925.1 Planctomycetes bacterium UBA1135 | reverse complement strand
GGTCAGCAAACATATGTTCCCCGAAGGTGACATTGCCAAAGTCGGTGATGTCATTTTTGTGATTGAAGGGGAAGGTGACGACCAGGCACCAATCCCCAGCAAAGAAAAAGCTGCGGCGGCTCCGGCAACTGCGGCTCCATCTCCGCCAAGGGAGGCTCCGTCCAGCACTGCTGGTGCCGGTGCCCCGCCTAGTGGCACCAAGGTGCTCGCCGCCCCCGCTACCCGGAGATTGGCACGCGAACTCGGAGTG
>DCAK01000108.1 GCA_002311925.1 Planctomycetes bacterium UBA1135 | reverse complement strand
GTGCCCGGGCCGAGATGCCTGGAATTGAAATCCTTGAAGCTCTATCTATGGTCTTACCGGGATGAGGGCGTCTTTCACGAGGATGTTGTCAATCGCATGCTCACCGACCTGGCCGAGACCTTGGATCCAATCTGGATGGAGGTGCGGGGGGATTTCGAGGTTCGCGGCGGCATCGCCACCTCGGTTTCGGCCCGCCACGGCATTCTTCCTCCGGGTCTGGAGGAAGTGGAGCCGATCGACCTTTAGGACCCGGGCCGCGTCACCACCCTCAAGGTGTTGAGGGCGTAGGCGGTGCAGAGGATGGGGTTGCCTTCCCACCAGCGGGGAGCATCTTCATTGACCCAGGAACCGTTCTCTCGTTGAAGAGAGGACAATCGAAGTCCGAGTTCGGCGCGCCAGTCGTGCTCGATGCCGTTTGGAGTGCGCAAGGGGTCGATGCCGGCCGCGGAGAGGGCCTCCGCCAGGGTGAGGTAGTAGTAGTACAAGCCCTGGAACCCGGCGCGCGGGTCTCTGAGAGTGTCGAAGCCCGGGTTCACCTCGAGGGTCCAATGGCTCGACACCCATTCCACGACCGCCTCAACCCTGGGGTCGTCCGCGGTCAATCCTGCCAGGACATAACACTTGAGGAGGGCGTAGCTCATCGAGCCGTAGCTCCGGGCGACCCGGGTTCCATCCCTGCGGACGGTCCAGCCCGCGGGTGAATTGCCGGGGTAATAGACCCCGCCTCCGTCGTTGCCGGCCTGAACGGGGGTGGGGTCGTCCCGGTCGCGGAAAGACCCTGGATTGCTTTCGCTTCGATTCTGGCAACGCTGAAGGAAAACCAGGGCGCGGTTGAAGGCTGGATCGGATTTTTCGGCTCCGGCTTCTTCCAGGGCCTGGAGGGCGTATTGAAGATTGGAAAGGTCGGGGCGAAGGTCGTTCCCATAGCCGATTCCCCCATAGAACTTGTCGGCCTCGCTGTAGCCCTCGTCCTCGTCGAGTTGGGTGCCGGCCAGGAAGGCGGCCGCTTTCTCGAGCACGGGTCCGTCCTTTTCCCGTCCCCCTGCGGCAAGGGCGCCGACCGCGGCGGAAGTCACATAGACGGGAAGTCGGCCGCCGTGAATGCTCCCATCAGGGTTTTGAAGCCCGGCAAGGAAATCCAGGGCTCGGGCGGCCTCGGCCCTGACTTCTTCTCGGGACGACCCGAGCAGGGCCCGGGCTGCCAGGGCGGTGATTCCCGGCTCGGGGCCGAAGGGGGGAACTTCCCAGAGGCCGGATTCTCCCCTGGCGGCCAGGAGGAAGTCCTCCGCTGCCGCAATGACGGGTTCAATTTCGCACAAGCGTGGTTTGGGGTCGAGCTGGGTTCTCCATGCGACCGCCGCCCTGGCCGTTGAACGGGCTCTTTGCTGCAGGGACGTCGCCGGGTCGAGATTCCCGAGGATTTCGGCGGCCGAAAGGCCCGCAGGGTCAAGGCCGGCGGCGCGCGCCAGGTCCCCATGGGAAAGAGGCGGGTCACCAGCGAGAAGGTCGGCAAGGTCCACCCATTCCTCGATTCCGGTGTCTCTCAGAGCCAGGGCCAGGAGGGGTCCAATTCGAGGGTTTCCCTGGGCCTCTTCAGCGTTCCGGGCAAGAAAGGCGGCAGCTTCCCGGACGAAGGGGCCGTCCTCGGCCCTGTAGGACCTGGGGCAGAGGGTCATCCCGACCAGGACATGGGCCGTCGTGGTGACCGAATCTCCGTAGGATCCGTCCGGAGCCTGGGACGACCGAAGGGCGGCCAATTGCTCGTCGAAAAGGGCTTGGGCGGAAGGACCCTGCCATGCCAGGAGGAGAAGCGAAGCAATCACGGCGCACAGCCTAACGACCCTTTCGGGCTACCGTTCACATCGGCCTTACACTCTTCCCATGCGTTTTCTCATCCTCTTGTGCGTCCTTGGGTGCTCGCTTCCCGGGGAAAAACCCTCCGTTTCCGTCCCCTCCAAGGTCCCTTCCCAACCGTCCGAGCAAATGATTTTCTTCGGGGTCCTGGAAGGGCTCTATCGGGATGGGGTGTCCACCGAAGCGGCGTCCTCCATCGCAGCCCTCGACCCGGGATCCGGAATTCCTCTCAATTTCGTCTACAACTGCCCTCTCTGCATGCCCGCCCTGGACGCCTTCCGGGTCTACTTGGAAAGACCGGATTTCCTGGGGAAAAAGGCCGGGAGCAACACCTTCGGGGGAGGTTTGGATGCCTCGACGCTCGAGCGGGTGCTTTCCGGCGACCGGGAAACGCGGCTGGAAGCCCTCCATGGGCTGGTCCAGGGATGGGTGGAAACCCGCCTTGGAAGCTTGGACCTGACCCGCGGGGAGAGGACAGCTTGGGGCCGCCAACTCGCGAGATTGCGGGAAAAGGGCAACGCACTCCTCGCCGAGTATCAGGAGCAGGAGGAAGGCCCCTATGTCGAATTCTACAGCGACTGGAAACGATGCGCCGTTTGCGACGGTTCGTCCGATGCGGGGGAGTGGGAGGACCCGCAATGACAGAACCCCGCTTCCTTCCCCACGACCCCTGGACCCCGGAACTTTCTCCCGAGAAAGCCGCCAAGGAGTTCCACCGGTTCCTTTCCCGGCGACGAAGCGTGCGTGAATTTTCGGATCGGCCGGTTTCTCGCGAGTCCCTGGAATGGGTCGTTCGGTGTGCCACCACCGCCCCAAGCGGGGCGAACAAGCAACCGTGGAGATTCGTCTGCGTTCAGGATGCGGGAATCAAGAAAGCCATCCGCAAGGCGGCCGAAGAAGAAGAGAGGGATTTCTACGCCAAGAGGGCTCCTCAATCCTGGTTGGACGCCCTCGCTCCCCTGGGAACCGACGACCACAAGCCCTACCTCGAAATTGCGCCCTGGCTGGTTGTGGTCTTCAAGCTCGCCACCGAGGAGGACGGATCGCCGGTGTACTACGCCGAGGAATCGGTCGGAATCGCGGTGGGGATGTTCTTGGCCGCAGCCCAGGCCGCGGGGCTCGCCACCTTGACCCACACCCCCAGCCCCATGCGCTTCCTGGGAGAAATCCTTGAGCGGCCAGAAAACGAAAGGGCCTGGTGCGTGATTCCGGTGGGGTGGCCGGCACAAGGCTGCCAGGTACCGGAACATGCCCTGCAGCGCAAACCCCTGGATGAAGTGATGGTGGTCCGCTAGACGGCGCCGGCCGCTTTCTCGACGATGGATGCCGCCTGGACGGCGGCCCCGGGCTCGGCGAAGAAGGGGAGGAGAGCATGCATCTTTTCGTCGAATTCCACGCGGCGAGGGCCTGAAACCAGAGCTTCCAGGTCGCTCGCCAATGCGACCGGGTTCAAGGTTCGGCCTACATGCTCGGGGACCAGGCGCTGCCCGGCCATCAGGTTGAGGGCTGCGACATGGGGCACCGCCAATGCGTGGGCAGCCAACCAGGAACCCAATCTGGAGGGAATCCGATAAACCACCACCGGGGCGACCCCATGGGCAGCGGCCTCCAACACTGCGGTGCCGCTGGCCACCCAGGCCGCGGTCAGGCTTGGAAGAACCGAATGCCAGCATCCCGGAGCCTGGACCAGCCAGTCGGGAGGGTCGGCCAACCATTCTCCTCGGGCCTGGGCCAGAGCCTCCGGCTTGAGATGGGGCAGAACGAAGCCCCAATCCGGATGTTTCTTCTTGAGGAGGGATGCGGCTTCGAGCATGGCCGGGAGGTTGTCGCGAATTTCGCGGCGGCGGCTTCCCGGCAAAAGTCCGACCCAGGTTCGATTCTCTCGGAGTGCGGCAGGAGGGGGAGATTCTCCGGCCGCGGCATGAGCGAGTTGATCTCCGAGTGGATGGCCCACGAAAAGCGTGCGGGCTCCGCGGGAGCTGAACCATTCCTGCTCGAAGGGGAGAATGGTGGTCAGCCGGTCGGCCCTGCGAAAGTCGGAGATTCTCCATGGGGCCCATGCCCAGAGTTGGGGGGCGATGTGGTCCACGATGGGGACCCCGGTGCGGGCGGTGATTCTGAGGAGGTGGCGATTGAGCCCCGGGTAGTCAACGAGGACTACGGCGTCCGGGGGATGGGCGCGAAGTTCCCTGGAAAAACGGAACACGCTGCGCAGAAAGAGGGGCAATCGGGAGGCCACATCGGCGAATCCCATCACGTTCAAGTCGGCCAGGGATTCCCAAACTTCCATGCCCGCCTTGCGCAAGCGGGAGCCGCCGAATCCCGCCACTTCCATTCCAGGGTTTCTATCCCGAAGGGCCTTGACCAGGGCGAGAGCGTGGGTTTCTCCGGAAGCGTCTCCGCAGGAGAGAAGGATGCGCCGGAGAGGCTGCCGGGGGGCGGGGCCGGGTTCGGCCAGCCGAGCCGAAGCGCTCGAGAGCCCGTTGAATTCTCCCAGCCTCCTCGTCCGCAAGGCGAATGCCAGTATGTGCCTCGGCAGAGCCAAGGCGAGGTCGAGAAGAGCCCGAAAGGTCTCTCGAGCGAGGTCAAGGGCGGGTGCTAGCATTCCCTTTCGATGCCGGAAATCCCCCGGAAATGGCGCCTGCTCAAGGAGGACCTCCTGGGCCGGGTGGAACGCTGTGATTTTACAGGCCCGGAGGCGAATGCTCCTCGGGTGAGAAGAGTCACGGCCTCGGCCCCTTTCTGGATGCGCCCCCTAGCCCGCAGGTTGGCCGCAAGGGAAGCCCGAGCCCTGGATTGCCTGAACGGGGTTTCAGGAGTTCCCAATCTTGTTTCCTTCGATGGGCGGACCCTGGTGCGGGGTTGGATTCCAGGTCTCCCCCTGCAGGATGCGGAAGCCCCGGAACCCGAGTTCTTCGAAAAGGCGGGCCGTTTGCTGGATTTGATTCACGGCAGAGGAGTGGCCCACAACGACCTCGCCAAGGAGCCGAACATCCTCGTAGGGGAAAACGGGGAACCCGCCTTCTTGGATTTTCAATTGGCGAGCCAGGGGAGGAGTGAAAGCTCCTTCTTTCGACTCCTGGTTCGCGAAGACCGGCGCCACCTGCTGAAGCACAAGAGGACCTACTGTCGCGAATCCTTGACTACGGCGGAGGTCGCGCTCCTCGCCCGGCCCTCCTTTCCGGCTCGGTTCTGGCGCGCCACGGGGAAAAGGGTCTATCTCGGGGTGACCCGGGGAATTCTGGGCTGGGCGGACCGAGAAGGGGCGGGAGACCGGGGCGAGGCTTAGCGGATGCCCTTGGCGATGTAGAGCTTCCAACGGGCCTCGAAATCCAGGATGTCCACGGTGCCCCAGGACGCTGAGATGGCCTGCTTCCAAATCTTGTCCTTTTGGTCCTTGGTGAGGTCGAAGCGGTTGATCTTCAAATCGTCTTCGGATAATTCCTTGCCCTGGGATGCCGCCTTCTCACGGCGTTCCTCTTCGACCTCCTTGTAGGCCTCGAGAAAGCCCGTATGGAGGGTGTGGACATAATTGGGAATGATGTTCTCCCATTCCTCTTCCCAATATTTCTTGCTCACCTTGCCTAGCATGCCTTGCCGCAACATGTAAATGATTCCCCAGGATTGCGGGTAGTGGAACTTGGATTGCCACTGCTGGTGATTCATGCGAATCAGTTTCGCAAGCGGGGTCCAACTGGAGGGGTCCTTCTCGGCCTGGCGAAGTTGGGCCTTGAGCGGAATCAGCCTGGAAATTCCTCCCAATGACTTCTGTGGGATGGCCTTCTTGCCCCGGAATTCGAACATCCCGTAGTAATCCCCCATCCCCTCGTCGAACCAGCGGTGCGCTTCGCTCTCGTCGAAGAGGAAATGGCAGTACTGGTGGAAAGCCTCGTGCGAGACCACCACCCAGGTCCAATTGCGGTCATAGTTCTTGGAGTCGTAGAGAACCAATTCAGTGGTCGTGGGGGAGAAATATCCGCCCACTCCTCCCCCGACCTTGGCAAACGATATGAATTCATCCTGGTCCTTGCAGACCCTCACGATGGACACATGGTCGATGACCCTGGAGGGGGGAAAGTCGGTCTCGAAGACGTTGCGGGAGTTTTCGATGCGGGGAATCAGTTGCTTAAGAAATTTCCTGTCTTCGGAGGATGTCACGATGAGGTAGCGATTGGAGGGAACCTCGACTACCTGCCACCCTGGCATCGAAGCCGCTTTCGCCTGGTGGTAGGCGAGCTTGTCTTCGTAGGAGGAGTAGATTCCATCCTTGAGTTCCGGCAGGGCCTCGCGTTCTACGAAGCGAAAGGTCTTGGCGCAGGCGTCGAAGGTCTTTCCCCATTTCTTGTAATGCTGGGTGGGGACCGAGAAGACCAGGCACACGTCGTAGTCATCCATCGGGATGGTCCAGGTTGTGTACGAAATGTCAAAGTTGCCGGTGAAGGCGGAAAACTCCTCCCGCTTGGCCTCAATCTTCTTGATTTTCCGGTCGTCCTCCCTTTCCTCACGGAAATCGCGGAGCTCACCCTGGCCAGGAAGAATCCCGCGGACTTTCTTCTCGAGCAGGTCCTGGATGGCGGGCCGCTTGCTTTCCCTCCGAATCCGGCCGCTCAACCCTCCCGTCCCCTCGTCCTCCCCCCGGGTGACGACATCGTTGTCCTCCTCGAGACGAAGAATGAGCAGGTAGGGCTTCACCGTGGTGGTGCTGTTGCCCACTCGGGTGGAAAGTCCGCGGCCCTCGGCGGTGAAGATGACCCCGTCCTGCTCGAACTCCTCCTGGGGAGGGATGAGATCCCACTTGTCGGGATACTTCAATTCGAATCCATACTGGAAGCTTGTCAGCCAATCCCTGCCGACCTTTTGGGCGGCGGCGGGGCCGCTGAGAAGGGCGAGGGCGAGGGCGACGCCCAAGCATGCGGAAGCCTGTTTCCAGGAAAAGGCCATGGGAACAGAATAACGGCCGACCCGACCCGATGTTGGGGCCTTCCTCAGTCGTCGGACGAGGAGGATTCCGATTCCTCGGGAGGGCGGATCAATCGCACCCTGGCAGGGCGGAGAATGCGGTCGCCGAATCGCCAGCCCCTACGGAGGAGTTCCATCCGGGGTTCTTTCAGTTCATCTTCGGTGACGGTTTCCACGGCTTCGTGAAACTCAGGGTCGAAGAAAGCATCCTCCTCCACCTGGACCGGGTCGAGGCCATGACGGCGGAGGACCGATTCCAATTCGGTGCCGATCGCCTGAACTCCTGCAACCACCGCGGCGCCGTCAGGGTCGTCCGACGGGATGGCGGCGAGGGCGAGTTCGAGGTGGTCGGAAACCACCAGCAATTCCGAGAGGAGAGCCTCAAGGCGGAGATGAACCCGGTCCTCCGTCTCCAGCTCGGTGCGCTTGCGGAAATTTTCGAGTTCGGCGCGGGCCCTAAGGGCTCGGTCCTTCCAATGCTCCAAGGATTCTTCCTCGGGGTTTTCTTCGGCGTCTTTTTTCATCAGATTTCTCAGGCTTGGCTCCGGTCCTTTTCCAACTCGGCCAGGGCCTTGAGCAGTTTCTTTTCGTCCCCCAGGATCTTGTCCGGGACGTGAACATAGACCCGGACGAAGAGGTCGCCTCGGCGTCCGCCATGAAGGCGGGGGAGGCCCTGGGTTTTCAGCCGGAACAATTTCCCGGTGGGGGTTCCGGCGGGAATGGTCATGCGTGCCTCGCCGTCCATGGTGAGGACGGTGATCTTGTCTCCCAGGCAGGCTTGGGAGTAGGAGAGGGGAATTTCTGTGTAGAGGTCCTGCCCTTCCCGGTGGAAGCGATCGTGTTCGCCGATGTGGATTTCCACGAAGAGGTCGCCCGAAGGGTTTCCCTGCTCTCCCGCGTCGCCCTCGCCGCCCAGTCGAACTTGGGACCCGTCCTCGATGCCGGCTGGAATCTTGACGGTGATTTCTCGGCGGACCGATTCCCGGCCGCTTCCCCGGCATGCGCCGCAGGGCTTGGTGACGACCTTGCCGCCTCCTTTGCAACGGGGGCAGGAGGTCCGTACGGCGAAGAATCCCTGCTGCTGGTGGACCTGGCCCCGGCCGTTGCATGTGGGGCAGCTCTCGGTGGTGCTTCCGGGGGCCGCCCCGGAACCCTTGCATGGGTTGCAGGATTCCTCCCTTTTCACCGCCAGAGTCCTTTCCGCGCCCTCCATGACCTCCTCCAGGCTGATTTCCACGGCCGCCCTCAGGCTGCGCCCGCGTCGGGCCTTGCGGCCTCCGCCACCTCCGAAGCCCAGGAGGTCCTCGAAGAATCCGGAAGAACGTCCTCGCCCGAAGACATCTCCGAATTGTGAAAAGACCTGCTCGAGGTCGATTCCCTCGAAAGGGGACCCACCGCCCGCGCGTCCGGTCACGCCGGCGTGGCCGAATTGGTCATATGCCTGGCGCTTGCCGGAATCCGAAAGGATGGCGTAGGCCTCGGTGGCCTCCTTGAATTTTTCATCGGCGCCGGGTTCCTTGTTTCGATCGGGATGAAACTTGAGGGCCAGCTTGCGGTACGCCGACTTGATGTCGGAGTCCGACGCTTCCCGCCCGACCCCGAGAACTTCGTAATAGTCTCGTTCCGCCAAGAATCAGGCGACGGCGCCCTCGGCGGCCTGGTCCTCTTCTTCCTTGAGTTCGGTGACCAGGGTGTTGGTGGTCAGGAGAAGGGAGGCAACCGAAGCGGAATTTTGAATCGCGAGCCTCACCACCTTGGCGGGATCGATGATTCCGGCCTTTGCCAGGTCGCAGTGCTCGCCCTTGAGGGCGTCGAAGCCGTTCCATCCCTTGGATTCAAGGGTTTCAGCGACCACCACGCTACCGTCGTATCCGGCGTTCGCCGCGATGGCCCGGGTGGGAGCGAGGAGAGCTTTGGCGATCAAGGCGACCCCGAGGGCTTCATCACCCTTTGCCTTCACGGCTTCCACCGCGGGGATGCAGCGAAGCATGGCGGTTCCCCCTCCGGGGACCACGCCCTCTTCCACGGCAGCGCGGGTCGCGTGGAGGGCGTCCTCCGCGCGGGCCTTGCGCTCCTTCATTTCGGCTTCGGTGGTTCCGCCCACCTGGATGACGGCGACGCCTCCGGCGAGCTTGGCGAGCCGTTCCTGCAGCTTTTCCTTGTCGTAGTCGGAAGTGGACTTCTCGATTTGAGCCTGGATCTGGCCGACCCTCTCCTTGATGGCCTTCTTCTTTCCGCCTCCGTCCACCAGAAGGGTGCGGTCCTTCTCGACCGAAACCTTGCGGACCTGGCCGAGGTGTTCGAGCGCGACCTTGTCGAGCTTGATTCCAGTCTCCTCCATGATGGCGGTCGCGCCGGTGAGGGCGGCGATGTCGCCGAGCATCGCCTTGCGGCGGTCGCCGAAGCCCGGGGCCTTGATGGCCACGACCTTCATGACGCCGCGCAACTTGTTCACAACGAGGGCGGCAAGGGCTTCACCCTCAACATCCTCAGCGATGATGACCAGGGGTTTCCCGGCCTGAGCGGCTTGTTCAAGAACAGGAAGGAATTCGGCAAGGGAGGAAATCTTCTTCTCGTGAATCAGGATGAGGGCGTCCTCGTAATCCGCGGTCATGTTGGACAGGTCGGTCACGAAGTAGGGGGAGATGTACCCCTTGTCGACGGCCATGCCATCCACATAGTCCAGGGTGGTTTCCATCCCCTGGGCCTCTTCCACCGTAATGACGCCTTGTTTCCCTGCCTTGTCCATGGCATCGGCGAAAAGCTCTCCCATGGGGCCGTCCTGGTTCGAGGAAATGGTTCCTACCTTGACGATGTCCTCGCGGCCGGAAACCGGCTTGGACAGGGTGGCGAGAAAGGAAACCGCGGCCTCCGCCCCCATTTCCATTCCCCTGCGAAGGGCGGTGGGGGAGGCACCTGCGGTCATGTGGCGCAGGCCCAGGTTGACCATTTCCGCGGCCAGAAGGGTCGCGGTGGTGGTGCCGTCTCCGGCCTCGTCGTTGGTCTTGGACGCCACCTGGCGGACCAGCTTGACCCCGATGTTCTCGAAAGGGTCCTTGACCTCGATTTCCTTGGCGACTGTCACCCCGTCCCTGGTGACCACGGGGCCACCGAAGGATTTCTCGAGGATGACGTTGCGGCCGGCGGGCCCGAGGGTCACGCAGACGGTCTTGGAAAGGGTCTGGATGCCGGCTTGGAGTTTCGTCCGGGCCTGCTCGTCAAAAAGAATCTGCTTTGCCATGGTTCTGAGTCGGGAAACGAGGGTGTGTTTTCGTCAAGTTCGTGTGAATCAAAAGTCCTCACCGTAATCCTCTCCATCGTCCTTCTTTTCGGGAAGCTCGGTGATGAGGCAGTCGGTGGTCATGAGTGTGCAAGCCACGGAAACAGCGTTTTGAAGGGCCGTTTTCGTGACCTTGGTGGAATCCACGATTCCCATTTCCACGAGGTCTCCGAAAGTGTCCTCGAGGGCGTTCCAGCCAAAGGTGTACTTGTTTTCGGCGAGAACCTTGCGGGCCACCAGCGACCCGTCCCGCCCGGCATTTTCAGCGATGGTCCGAAGCGGGGCCTCGAGGGCCTCGACCAGGATGCTTTGGCCGACCGCTTCTTCTCCCTCGAGAGGGAGGGACAAGGCGATGGCCTTGGATGTGCGCAGGAGAGCGGTGCCTCCGCCGGGGAGAATGCCCTCCTCGAGGGCGGCCTGGGTGGCGTTGCGAGCGTCTTCGAACCGGGCCTTCTTCTCCTTGACTTCGGTTTCGGTGGCGCCCCCGACCTGGATCTGGGCGATGCCACCGACGAGCTTGGCAAGTCGTTCCTGGAGTTTTTCGCGGTCGTAGTCCGACTTGGTCTCCTCGATCTGCGTGCGAATCAAGTTGGCGCGGGCATCGACCCCTTTCGGATCGCCGGCGCCCTCCACCACGGTTGTGCTGTTTGAATCAATCAGAACCTTCTTTGCGGTTCCCAGGGATTCCAATTCGACCTTGTCGAGCTCCATTCCGTCGTCCTTCATGATGGGCTCGGCGCCCGTGACGGTGGCCAAATCGCGCAGCATCTCCTTGCGACGGTCTCCGTAGCCGGGGGCCTTGACGGCGGCGACCTGAACGATTCCGCGCATCTTGTTCAGGACCAGGGTGGCAAGGGCTTCCCCTTCCAGGTCCTCCGCGACGACGATGAGGGAACGGCCGGCTTCCTTGGCCTTTTCGAGAAGGGGGAGGAGCTTCTGGGCCGACTTGATCTTCTCCTCATGGATGAGAATGAGGGGATTCTCATGAACGCATTCGAGGGTGTCGAAATTGGTCGCGAAGTTGGGGGACATGAAACCCCGGTCGAACTGCATTCCGGTGACAATCTTGACCTCGGTGTCGAGGCTCTTGCCTTCCTCGATGGTGATGACTCCTTCTTCTCCCACCTCGTCGAAGGCCTTGGCGATGAGGTCGCCGATGATGGGGTCGTTGTTGGAGGCAATGGTGGCGACGGCCCGGATGGCGTCGTTTCCTTCGACCTTGCCGGCGTGGGCCGTGAGGTCCTCAAGGACCGCGTTCGTGGTCTTGCGAATGCCACGGATGAGGGAGGAGGGATTGCCTCCGGCCGTCAGGTGGCGAACCGCGTTGCGGTAGATGGACCAGGCCAGCAAGGTGGCGGTTGTGGTTCCATCCCCGGCGCGGTCGGAAGTCTTGGTGGCGGCCTCCTTGACCAGTTGGGCGCCCAGATTTTCAGCCTTGTCGGTGAGTTCGATTTCACGAGCCACCGAGACTCCGTCCTTGGTGACCTGAGGACCTCCCCAGGACTTGTCGAGAATGGCTGCCCTGCCTTTGGGCCCGAGAGTGGAGACGACCGCGTTCGCGAGTTTTTCAACGCCCCTGAGGACGGCATCGCGGGCATCGGTGTCGAATGTAAGTTCTTTCTGCGCCATGGGTTTCCGAAGAGGATGGGGAATTGAACCGGGGATTCCCGGGGAAGACGGTGGGGAGTAGACCGCCGAAGCCCTGATTTTTGTTTCCTCGAGAGGAATCGAAAAAAGGGGCCGGGGATTCTATCCTCGCGGCCCCTTGCTTGTCTCCCTGTTTCCCTCCTTTTCTACCCTTCTGTTTCTCCTCCCGGGGTTTCAGGACCCCGCGGCCACCTTTCCGCGAGCCTGGTCCGCGACTCGAGCCGGCGAATCTCCCCTCCCCGCCACTTCTTCCTTGACCGGATTCGACCAGGGGAAGCTCAAGGGGAAGGGCCTTCCCGGCTCCTGGGTGGAAATCGGATGGGACGGAAGCGCCCCGCTCGCCCCTTCGTCCTGGTTCCTCCACCTTCGTGACGGATCCCGCTTACCGGGAACCCTCGTGGAGGGGGGAGGAGACCGGATTTCCTGGTCCTTGCCCTGCGGAGTCGAGATTGATGTCAACCTCAACGAAGTGGAAGGCGTCATGCGCGGGAACGCCCGTCCCTTCCCGAGGGGAGGCGCGAAGGATCGCCTCGTTCTAGGGGGCGAAAAGGACGGTCCTGGGGACCCACGGTCGGGCTGGTGCCTGGCCATGGGGAGGGAAGGATTGACCTTCGAGGGTCCCGGAGGAGAGAGCCGCCACCCCTGGGCGCAGGTGAGTTCCATCCAACTCACCGGGACCGAATCCTTGAAGAAGGGGGAGGGGTTCTGGGTCTTTCTCCGCGGGGGAGGGTCTTTCCGCACTGCGACCCTGCAAGGGGGAGCGGGTGGACTCGAAGTTCAGCCCGGCTTCGCTCAACCTTTCCAGCTGCCTGTGGGGGCGGTCCGGCGGGTGGCTCGGAGAGGAGGCGACGTTCAGGAATTGGGGAGGGGGTGGTCGCCCTCCGTTGTCTTTCCCCGGGGCGCAGTGGATTGGTCCCCCCGGAGAGGCCGCTCGGTGGAGGGGCGCATCCTGTCGGTTTCGGGAACCGAGGCCGCCTTGGGGTGGGGGACCCAGGCTCCCACCTCACTGACCTTCGACCATGCGGGCCCGGGGATATTCATGGCGAGGGTGGGCCTGGACGACGAAGTCGCCGGATTTCGCAATGCCGGGAAGGCCCGGTTCGAGGTTTTCCTGGATGGTCGGCTGGTGGCCAGGTCTCCTGAAATGGGGGCGGGAGACCCTCCCTTCCTCCTATTCGGCCCCCTCCCACGGAAGGGGAAGCTTTCCTTGAAAACCCTGGCCCTGGACCCGATTCCAGCGGGCACCCATGCCGATTGGCTGGATCCCGTGGTTTGGCTAGATTCCCCTGTGGTCGGCGGCTGAGGCTCCAGGGTCGGCTTCCCCTTCTCCGGATTCGACCTTCCCTTCCCCGTCGCTCCGAGAGGACTCCTTTTCCTCGCCCCTGGGGTCGAAGAAGGAGAGCCGATTCTTCCCCCCACGCTTGGCGGCCTTGAGGGCCTGGTTGGCCTGGAGGAAGAAGGCCGAGGGCTCCTCCAGTCCCATCCCGCCGAAACCTGCGACTCCTACCGAAACCGAAAGCCGGGCCGAGTGCGAGGCGTCGGAGGCCTGGGTGCGTTCGGCCAGGGCCCGGATGCGGGACCCCACGGCGACCCCTTCCTCCAGGGTGGTCGCGGGAAGGAGGACCGCGAATTCGTCTCCGCCGATGCGAGCTGGAATGTCGATGGATCGGATGCTCTTGCGAAGAACCTCGGCCATGGTCCGCAGCACCAGGTCTCCGAACTCATAGGAGGTGGTGTCATTGACTCCCTTGAAATCATCCAGGTCGAGAAGCACCAGGCAAAGGGGCGACTTGTGGCGGGCGCTGCGTTCGAATTCTTCGTTGAGCCTGGCCCGAAAATGGCGGGCGTTGAA
>DCAK01000111.1:811-8681 GCA_002311925.1 Planctomycetes bacterium UBA1135 | reverse complement strand
GCCGCACCTGCCCGAAGCGGTCGAGCACCCCGGACGCCCCGAAATCCGGCGAGCAGGAAGTCCAGGCGGCGCCAAGGCCGTTGGCGGCCAGCATTCCGACCAGGGCCTCGGGGAGGTTGGGGAGCCAGCCGGCCACTACATCCCCCTCCCCCACCCCGAGCCCGCGCAGACCCGCCTGGCAGCGGGCGACTTCGGCCCGGAGCCCGGCGAAGCTCAATTCCCGCCGGTCGCCCCCCTCGGTTTGAAAGATCACCGCCGGGGAATCGTCGGTCCGGCGCAGGAGGTTTTCCGCGAAGGAAAGGCGGGCATCGGGAAACCACCGGCTCCCCGGCATCCGGTCCCCGTCCTCCAGGACCGTTTCCCCTTTTTCCCCCACGACTTCACAGAAGTCCCAGACCTCCCCCCAGAATGCGGCCCGGTTGTCCACCGACCAACGATGCAGGGCGGCGTAGTCGGCAACCACCACCCCGAACTTCCGCTCCACCCCCTCCCGGAACGCTTCCATCGCGCTCGCCGCCGCCCGCTCGGGCGCGGGTTCCCAGAGGACCTCAGCCATCCCGCGTGAGGATAACCCCCCTACGCGTCCACCGCGCAGAGGCGGCTGAAGCCGGCTATGCGCTTGTAGGAGGCGAGTCGGGTGGCGGATTTCCAGATGCGGTCGCGGCGCTCGTCGGAAACCCCCTCGGCCAGTGCGTCGAACTTGGCCCGGATTTCCTCGTCGGTGAGGGGGTCGCGGGGGTCGCCCTTGGGCCAGTCCACCTGCTTTTCCAGGGTGCGGCCGTCGACGGTGTCCACCTCGACATGACAGCGCTGGACCTTGGGGAAGGCCGCCTCGAAGGCTGGTTCGGCGGTGACCTTGATCTTGTCGATGTGCTCCAGCACCACCGGGTCGCGCACCACCTCGTCCTCGAACAATTCGGGGGTCACCCGGCCGTGAATCAATCCCATGGTGATGCAGTAGGGCAGGGAGTGGTCGGCGGATTCGCGGCTGGTGGGTCGGTACTTGGCTGGGTCCGACAGGATGTCGGCGGCCTTGGTGAGGGTGCGGATGCGCACCTCCTTCACATCGTCGGCGGAAAGACCGGCCTCGGAACAGATGGCGATGGTGGTGGAAATGGGGGCGTGGGTCAGGGCCTCGGTGGGGAAGAATTTCATCCCGCACTTCTGAATGCGCCAATCGGAACCAAGGTCGTCGAAGACTTCCCAGCGCCACTCGGAATCCATCACGGCGGCGAGGGATTCCTTGCCCTCGAAGACATGGGCGGGGCCGGAGTATCCCCGGGCGGCAAGGAAGGCGGCCTCGAGGCCGCCACGGCAGGCCATCGGCGAGACCGTGTTCTTCATCATGGTCAGGTGGCCCGCGGTGACCGCGCCCAGGGTGCAATTGGTCGAACCAGCGATGCCGGCGGCGTTTTGCAACCCTGCCGCGTCCAGCCCCAGGGCCTTGCCGGCCGCGTAGGCCGAGGCGAAGGAGGTCAGCGTGGCGTGGTGCCAGCCCAATTCGCGAATGCCGGGAAAGCTCGCCTCGCACAGTCGCTGCTGGATTTCGTAGGCCACGACCATGCCAAGGACCAGGTCCTTGCCCCCGGCCCCCACCGTTTCGGCCGCCGCAAGCGGGGCCGGAATGCAGTCGGAAGGATGGCAGGGGTCCTGCTGCCAGTAGATGTCGTTGTAATCCAGGGCCCTGATGGCCAGGGAATTGAGCATCGCCGCCTGCAGCGGGGCGACCTTGCCGCCGGCCCCGAGAAGGTTGCACTTGCGGGCTCCGCCCTCCTGGGCGGCCAGGTCGCGAACAGCCCTCCAATCAGAGGTCCGCCAGCCTCCGAAGGCGCAACCGATGCTGTCGAGCAGGTAGCGGCGCACCTCGCGGACGACCTTCTTGGGCAGGTCCTCGTAGCGGAGCCCCGCGACCCATTCACCGAGGCGATAGGAAAGCAGGCTGGTGGAGGAAATATCGGTGGAATGATTCATGGGTTCAGCAGGCGGCGGCGACCGCGTCGCCCATGGCCGAACAGGAGGCGTCGCCTCCCATGTCGTAGGTGCGGGTTTCGCCGGCGGCCACCACCCGCGAAACGGCCGCGTAGATGCGGTCCGCCATTTCCCCTTCGCCGATGTGGTCGAGCATCATCTTGGCGGCGAGGATGCATGCAAGCGGATTGACCTTGTTCTGGCCGTCGTACTTGGGGGCCGACCCGTGGGTGGGTTCGAAGACGGCGATGCCCTCGCCGATGCTGCCGGCGGCGGCGAAACCCAATCCCCCCACCAGCTGAGCGCAGAGGTCGGAAATGACGTCGCCGAAAAGATTGGAGGTGGCGATGACTCCGTAGTTTCGGGGATTCTTCACCAGCCACATGACCATCGCGTCGATATTGGTGTCCCAAAGCTCGATATCGGGGAAGTCGGCGGCGACGGCGCGGGCGGCGTCCATCATCATGCCGCTGGTCTCGCGAAGGACATTGGGCTTCTCGACCACGGTCACGGTGGGGTAGCCGTGCTTCTGCGCGTACTCGAACGCCGCCCGGATGAGGCGGGTGGCGCCCTTCCAGGTGATGATGCGGCTCGAAAAAGCCATCTCGGCGGGCGGGACATCGGCGAATCGGGCGAAGTTGGGATGGGTTTCAAGCGCGGCCCGAATTGCGCCGTCCACGGGGCACCATTCGACGCCGCAGTACATTCCCTCGGTGTTTTCCCGAAAGACCACCAGGTCGATGCCGTCCTGGTAGTTGAGGGGATTGCCTTCGAAGGCCCGGCAGGGCCGGACATTGGAGTACTGGTCGAACTCCTGCCTCATCCGGACGATGGGCGAGCGGTAGACGAGATTCTTGCCCTGAAGCTCGGGGGCGAGCTCGGCCTCGGCCTCCGCCTTGGGTTTCGAGGTGATGGCCCCGAAGAGGGCGGCGTCGCAATCCTTGAGGCCCTCGATGGTGCGGGCGGGAAGGGCGTCGCCTTCGGCGCACCAATAATCCCAACCGATGTCGAGGGAAACAAAGTCGGCGTCGAGCCCGACCGCATCGAGGACGCAACGAGCCGCCGCCATCACTTCCTTGCCGACGCCGTCGCCGGGCATCCATCCGAGAGTGTGTTTTGCCATAGAGATTCAAGCCACCCCGTAGGCGGCTTCGGTGACCGAGGTGACCCGGGCCAGGAAAGGCCCTGGGGAAAGGGGTTTGCCGGTGGCGCGTTCGACCAGCTCGGAAGTGCTGAATCGGCTGCCGTGGCGGTGGACCTTGTCGCGCAACCACTCCCGCAGGGGGGCGAATTCGCCGGCCGCGACCTGGGCGGAGAGGTCAAGTTCCCCGGCGGCGGCTTCCCACAACTGCGACGCGACCAGGTTGCCGAGGGTGTAGGTGGGGAAATAACCGTAGGCGCCCATTGCCCAGTGGATGTCCTGGAGCACCCCCTTTGCCGGGTCGGGGGGCCGCACGCCGAGGAGCTCCTCGCTGGTGGCGTCCCAGAGGTCGGGGAGCTCGTCCACCTCGACCCCGCCCGAAAACAGCTTCCGCTCGACCTCGAATCGAAGCAGGACATGGAGGTCGTAGGTGGCCTCGTCGGCCTCCACCCGGATGAATCCGGGGCGGGCGAGGTGAAGAGCGGGCCAGATGTCGTCCACCCCCACACCAGCCTTGTCGGGAAAATGGCGGTGAAAGACGGGTAGGGCCCACTCCCAGAACTCGCGGCTGCGGCCGACCAGGTTCTCCCACAAACGGGACTGGCTTTCGTGCATCCCGAGGCCGACCGCGGTTCCCAGGGGGGTGCGCTGGTCGGCGTCGGCCAAACCCTGCTCGTAGAGGGCGTGACCGGCCTCGTGCATGAGGCCGAAGAGGGCGGGCCGCAGGTCGTCCTTCTGGAATCTCCAGGTGATGCGGACATCCCGGTTGGAAAAACCAGTACAGAAGGGGTGGGTGGCCAGGTCGATGCGGCCGGCATCGATGTCGTAGCCCATGGCGTCGACGATTTCGCGGGAAAAGGCCAGCTGGCTCTGCTCGGGGAAATCACCCTGGACCGGGGCTTCCGACGGAGCCGAGCCGGAACCCCGCACCCGGTCGAGCAGGGCGCCGAGACCTTCTTTGAGCTGGGCGAAAACCGGCGCCAACTGGGCCTCGGTGGTGCCGGGCTCGTGGATGTCCAGCAGGGCGTCGTAGGGGGAACCGTCGCCGGCAAGGTGGCCGGCTCGCTCCTTTTGCAGAGCCACCAGTTCGACCAGTGAATCCCGAAACAGGGAAAAGTCGGACGCGGCCCGGGCCTCTTGCCAGGACGCCAGGCCGTTGCTTTCCGCCTCGGCCAGGGCCTTGGCGAGCGCGGCCGGAACCTTGGAGGCCCGGTCCACCGAGCGACGGGCTTCACGCACCTGGGCGGCAGCGTCCGGGTCGTCGCCAGCCTCCTCGGCGGCAGCATCCAGGGCGTCGGCAAGGGCGGGGTCGGTCATCTTCGCGTGGTGAATGCCCGCCAGGGTGGCCAACTGCTTGCCCCGACTCTCTTGGCCCTTGGTCGGCATCTGGGTTTCCTGGTCCCACTGCAGCACCGCCATGGCCGACCCCAGGTCGACCACCTCCCCCCAAAGCTCAAACAGCCCTTCCTGGGCCGTTTGGGCCCTTTCGCCGATTCCAGGGGTCATTCCTCCGCTTCCTCCAGCAGGATGTAGTCCACACCGGCCATGCCCCCGCCGCCCGTGGCCTGGGGATTGACCCCCACCAGGCGCACGGTGAGGCGATGGGCGCGGGCCGAAAGGTTGCGGACCCCTAGGTCGAATTCGCCGGCGTGGGTCACCTCGGGGGCCCAGAGATCGACTTCCTCGCCCACCGGTCGCCCGTCCAGGAAAAAGCGGACGATGCCGTAATCGGGTGCGCGGGTCAAAGCCACCTTGACTCTCCGAGCGCCTGCCTCCTCCACCGAGAAGGAAAGGACCACCTGGTCGCCTTCGGTGGCTCCTCGCCACCAGACTTGGCGGGCTCCGCTCCATGCCTTTCCGTAGGCGCCCATTTCCTGCGGTCCGGCTTCGCCTCCGGAGACCTGGACGATTTCCAGGGCCTCGGCCTCCAATGCGCCGGCCACCCGGCGAAAATCAGCTTCCGGCAGGGGGGCGGGGAGACGGTCCTCCCATGAGGGAAGCTCGGGAAAACCACCGCCGGTTTCGGGAGCCCCATACCACCAGGCGGTCACCGCGTAATCCATCTCGACATCCTCCCAATGCCAGACCTCGAGATCGAAATCGAGCGAACTTTGAAATGGAATGGCGTCGGCAATCTGAAAGCGGGCCAGGCTGGTGTATCCGAAGGTCCCGGGGCCGTCGCAACGGGACTGGGCATGAAAGGGTGCGGTGAAGAGGGCCGGGTCGCACCAGGCGTAGCCGAAGTAATCCTCGGTACCGGTACCGAAGGTGCTGGGGAATTCCTCGCCGTCGACACGAATCTTTTCGTCCCCCTCGCCCCACCAGCCTCGCACCGGGTTGAGGACGGTCAGCGCGCAACCCACGAACCTGCCGGGACCCTCGGCGCGGAGGACTGACAGGTCCGACATTGGCCGCGTCTTGAGGTCGGGCACCCGCTTCCATCCGGCCCGGAACCGCAGAGGCGGGGCCTTGGTCTCCTCGAAGGAAAGAAGCATCTTGAAAGCCGTGCGGCCGCGAGCATCCCGATGGATGGTCATCCGAAAGCCCTCGGAATAGGGCATCGGGAAACGGCAGTGAAAATGCCCGTCCTTCGTCATGCTCATTGGGAGGGCCTGGTAGACCTGGAAACCGGGGGCGGCTCCGAAGAAGTCGCCCAGTGGACAACTCACCCAGGTCTCGTTTCCCTCCAGGTTGCCAATTTCGAGGCGCAGGGTGCGGAGAAGGTCGGGGAGCTCGGCTTCCTTGAATGGGCTGATGATTTCCAGGTCCAGCGCATGGACGATTCCCTCACCCTGGATTTCGACCTTCCAGGGGGTGATTTTTCGGGCCTCCCCAACCCTCAAAATTTGCCGAACCTTTTTGGTTGCGGGGGCGAGGAGGGCCTGGTTGGTGGCGGTGATGGATTCCTGGTGCTCGAGAAGTAGTTTCCCCGAGAAGGTGGGAAGCGTCGTTCCTGCTGGGAAGGTGCGCACCCCCACCTGGTAGTAGAGGTCGCCCGCGGTTGCGGTGAGCCTGAGGCTGCGGTTGAAGGGAACCGGCAGGTAGCTGTTCCAGCCGCGGCTGCGGACGGCGCAGAGAGGGGCGGCGAAGGGGGCCTTGCCGTCGCCTCCCAGGAAGGTCTCCATGGCCACGCTCCAAGTCGGATGCTCGGCCCCGTCCACGTAGAAATGGAGGGTGCCCGAGGGGTTGGCCGACCAGATGCGGGTGAGGACGGCTGGGCCCTCCACCTCGGCCAGCACGTACTCGGGGCCGTCGCCGCCTTCTTCGGTCCGCAGGTAGTGGCCGCGGTCATCGTTGGCGAACCAGGCCTCTGGGTCGCCGGGGCCCGCCAAGCTGCGCCGATCGAAGGAGGAAAACTGGAAGGCCCGGACCCCGGGTTCGGGGGCCTCGGCCAGGGCCACCAGGTCGTGGGTGGCGGCCAAAAGGTCGGGGTAGCTCACTTCCTGGGGAAGCGCGCCGAGCATCAGGAACAGTCCGGTCATCCGGGCATTCTAGAGCGGCCGACCCCCGGTTCGCCCGGGCCTTGGGCGGACGTAGGATGACCCCCGCCGTGGGACAGAATCTCGTCGAGAAAATCGTTCAGGGCCACCTCGCCGGAGAAGATTCCGGTCGGCCGGTGGCCTCCGGCGACTATGTGGCGGTGCGGCCACGGCACGTCATGACCCACGACAATTCGTCGGCTGTGATGGCGAAGTTCGCCGCCCTCGGCGCGGCCAGCGTCCACGACCCACGGCAACCGGTCTTCACTCTCGACCACAACGTCCAGGACCTCTCCGAGGAAAACCAGGCCAAGTACGCCTCCATCGAGGCCTTCGCAGGCCTCCACGGAATCGACTTTCACCCGGCCGGGCGGGGAATCGGCCACCAGGTGATGGTCGAGGAGGGTTACGCCTGGCCCGGCGCCCTGGTCGTGGCTTCGGATTCCCACTCGAACATGTACGGCGGCATCGGAGCGCTGGGCACCCCCGTGGTCCGCACCGACGCGGCGGCTCTGTGGGCCACCGGCGAAACCTGGTGGCAGGTGCCGCCGGTGACCCGGGTGGAGCTTCGCGGGAAACTGAGGCCCGGGGTTGCGGGCAAGGACCTGATCGTGGCCCTTTGCGGGCTCTACGCCGACGACGAGGTTCTCAACCACGCGGTGGAATTCGCCGGCCCCGGGGTGGCGTCGCTCTCCATGGAGGCCCGTTTCACCATCGCCAACATGACCACCGAGTGGGGCGCCCTGACCGGAGTCTTTCCCTGCGACCGGGTCACTCTCGCCTGGCTCCGGGGCCGCATCGGCAAATACCCGGCCTTCACCGAGGAGGCCGTTGCGGCCCTGGAAGCCTGCCCCCCCGCCTCCGACCCGGATGGGGGTTACGCCCAGGTTCTGCGGGTGGACCTCGGCGAAGTGGTCCCCTGCGTCTGCGGACCCGACACCGTCAAGACCGTGGTCCCGGTGACCGAGCTGGCCGAAAAGAAAATCCGCGTGGACAAGGCCTACCTGCTGTCCTGCGTAAACGCCCGCCTCGAAGACCTCGAGCAGGCGGCCGAAGTTCTTCGCGGCCGCAAGGTGGCCGACCATGTGGGCTTCTACCTGGCTGCGGCCTCAGACGAAGTCCAGCGCGAGGCGGAAACCAATGGCACCTGGGCCGCCTTGGTCGAGGCCGGAGCTGAGGTTCTGCCGCCGGGGTGCGGGCCCTGCATCGGCATGGGCCGTGGCCTGCTTGAGGACGGCGAGGTCGGCATCTCGGCCACCAACCGCAACTTCCAAGGCCGCAT
>DCAK01000111.1:0-702 GCA_002311925.1 Planctomycetes bacterium UBA1135 | reverse complement strand
GGGGGGGCCCCGGCCCCACCCACGACCGGGAAACACCCGAAGCGGTCGCCACCCCGGGGGAATCTCTCAAACTGGTCGAGGGCTTTCCCGCCTCCGTCGAAGGCGAGCTGCTCTTCTGCGACGCCGACAATCTCAACACCGACGGCATCTACCCCGGCAAGTACACCTACCGAGAGGACCTCACCCACGAGCAGATGGCCGAGGTGGCGATGGAGAACTACGACCCCGGCTTCCAGGAACAAGCCCGAACGGGCGACCTGTTGGTTGGAGGCTTCAACTTCGGCACCGGCTCCTCACGCGAGCAGGCCGCCACTGCCCTCGCCCACCGAGGCATCGCCCTGGTGATAGCGGGCTCATTTTCAGCCACTTACAAGCGAAACGCGCTGAACAACGGATTCCTCCTGGTGGACTGTCCCGCCCTAGTGGAATGGCTCCGAGAAAAGGGTCCCGACGACCCGCCCGCCACCCGACGAACCAAGTTGGCTGCATCGCTCGATTTCGCCGCCTCCCGACTTACGGTTGCCGACCAGGAATTCCCCTTCGCTCCCCTTGGCCCCGCCGCCCAAGCTCTGATTGCTGCCGGTGGCCTTGAGGCCCAGGTCAAGGCTCGATTGGGGGCTTAATCAATCTCCACCAAAGGGCGGTTCCCCTTTTTGGTTTATGCTGGAGGCTCCCCGTTTTCCCCCTTTCACCCCTTCTGGG
>DCAK01000048.1:19126-19251 GCA_002311925.1 Planctomycetes bacterium UBA1135 | reverse complement strand
CGCAACGAGAAGCGGATGCTGCAGCAGTCGGTGGACGCCCTGTTCGACAACAGCCGTTGCAAGCGGCCGGTGCTGAGCACCAGCAACCAGCCCCTGAAGTCCCTGACCGACATGATCAAGGGCAA
>DCAK01000048.1:17672-19024 GCA_002311925.1 Planctomycetes bacterium UBA1135 | reverse complement strand
CTGGGCAAGCGGGTCGATTACAGCGCCCGCTCGGTCATCGTCGTGGGCCCGGAGCTCAAGCTCCACCAGTGTGGCCTTCCCAAGGTCATCGCCCTGGAACTCTTCCAGCCCTTCATCATTCGCCGTCTCAAGGAACTGCGTCTCGCGGAAACCATCAAGGCCGCGAAGAAGATGCTCGAAAGGCGGGAGGAGCATGTCTGGGACATCCTTGAGGAGGTCATCCAGAACCACCCGGTTCTTCTCAACCGGGCGCCCACTCTTCACCGAATGGGCATCCAGGCCTTCGAGCCGGTTCTCATCGAAGGCAACGCCATCAAGATCCATCCCCTGGTCTGCCAAGGTTACAACGCCGACTTTGACGGCGATCAGATGGCGGTCCACCTTCCCCTGAGCTTCGAAGCCCAGGTCGAGGCCTCCACTCTCATGCTGAGCACCAACAACGTGTTCAGCCCCCAGAGTGGCAATCCCATCATCTCACCCCACCAGGACATCATCCTCGGGCTCTTCTACCTGACGGCCGACAAGCCGGAAGGGCTGCGGGAATGGGTTGAAGACGAACCGATGAAGGGGATTTTCGGTTCTCTTACGGAGCTCCACCTTGCCTATTCCCATGGACATGTCGAGACCCACTCTCTGGTGCGTGTCGGCCTGCCCGCCGGTTCACAGGTGTTTGACGAGTACGGCGGAGAAATCGAAACCCTGGAAAGTTCAGGGTCCATCATCACCACCCCGGGTCGGGCCATCGTCAACGATTACCTCCCCGATGGGATGCCTTTCTACAACTATCCGTTGAACAAGAAGGCTATCCAGTCTCTCATCCACAACTGCCACGACCTTTGCGGTCGCCCAGCCACCCTCCAGTTGCTGGACGACCTCAAGACCCTCGGCTTCAAGGGAGCCACGCGCTCCGGTCTCTCCTTCGCCAAGGACGACATGCTGATCCCCCGCACCAAGTGGGACATCATCGCTGAGACCCAGGTGGAGGTCGACAAGGCCCAGAAGGAATCCGACGAGGGTTCCATCACCGAGCAGGTCCGTTACTCGCGGGTGCTCGACCTCTGGACCAAGGCTCGCGACCGGATTTCGGTGGACCTTTTGAAGGAGCTCAAGCAGGAGCGTCGCGATGGCAAGCCTTACCTGAACCCGGTCTATGTCATGGCCTTCTCCGGCGCCCGAGGCGGGGTCGACCAGATTCGACAGCTTTCCGGCATGCGGGGCTTGATGGCCAAGCCCAGCGGCGAAATCATCGAGACTCCCATCCGGGCCAACTTCCGGGAAGGCTTGCGGGTCTTGGAATACTTTTCCTCGACCCACGGGGCCCGAAAGGGCTTGGCCGACACGGCGCTCAAGAC
>DCAK01000048.1:17213-17639 GCA_002311925.1 Planctomycetes bacterium UBA1135 | reverse complement strand
CAAGACCGCCGACTCGGGCTACCTCACCCGAAAGCTCGCGGACGTCGCCCAGAACGTGGTCGTGAACATCCACGATTGCGGCACTCCCGCGGGAATCGCCAAGACCGCCGTCTACAACGGCGAGAAGCTGGTCCGCTCCTTGGGTGAAATCATCCGTGGACGGGTCGCCCGCGACACCATCCGGGACAGGGTCACCGACGACCTCGTGGTCAAGGAAGGGCAGGTCATCAGCCCTGAAATCGCCAAGACCATCGAGGGGATGGGTTACCCCAAGATTCGGGTCAGGAGCCCCTTGAATTGTGAAGCAGGCAACGGGGTCTGCGCCCTCTGCTACGGGGAAGACCTTTCTCGCGGGCAATTGGTCGAGAAGGGCCTCGCCGTTGGAATCATCGCTGCCCAAAGCATCGGTGAACCCGGTACCCAGTT
>DCAK01000048.1:16555-17146 GCA_002311925.1 Planctomycetes bacterium UBA1135 | reverse complement strand
ACCTTCCACATCGGGGGAACCGCCAGCCACGAAGAAAAGGAAAAGATGCGGAAAGCCAGCCGCGCCGGCAAGGTCGAATACCACGACCTTCGCGTCACCAAGAATCAGCTAGGCGACATCGTCGCACTTTCACGGAACGGCGACATCATGGTCAAGGACGCCAAGGGTCGCGAATTGGACCGTTACGCCGTCCCTGTGGGCTCCAAGCTCCTGGTGGACGATGGCGGCAAGGTCAAGAAGGGGACCCCCTTGTGCGAGTGGGATCCCCACTCTCTTCCGCTTCTCGCCGAGCACAACGGGAAAGTCTGCTTCGAGGATGTCGTGGAGGGCAAGACCATGACGATTGAAGAGGACGAAAAGACCGGGGTCAGGCGCTCGAAGATCATCGAGTCCCGGGGCGATCTCCATCCCCAGATTCTCATCGAGGGGAAAGGGGGAGAGGTCCTTCACTATGTGACTCTTCCTGAAAACGCATACCTCGACGTGAAGGACGGCCAGAAGGTCAGGGCCGGAGACCTTCTCGCAAAATCTCCCCGGAAAGCCGAGGGAACCGCGGACATCACGGGAGGCCTTCCCAGGGTGACCGAGCTC
>DCAK01000048.1:15424-16494 GCA_002311925.1 Planctomycetes bacterium UBA1135 | reverse complement strand
TTCGAGGCCCGCACCCCCAAGGACCCTGCCATCATGAGCAAGGTGGATGGCATCGTTGAACTGGGCGACAAGCGCCGGGGCAAGCGCATCATTCTGGTGAAGCATCCCGACATGGAAGATGCCGTCGAACACCCCGTTCCCCAGTCCAAGCACCTGCGGGTGCATACGGGGGACAAGGTCAAGGCCGGAGACTCCCTCGTGGACGGCGCCCAGCCCCCGCACGACATTCTTTCCATCAAGGGCGAGGAATCGGTGCAGGGCTACCTTGTGGAACAGATTCAGAAGGTCTACCGGGACCAGGGCGTGACCATCGATGACAAGCACATTGAAATCATCATCTCGCAGATGATGCGGAAGGTGCAGGTGGCCAAGCCTGGCGATTCCGATCTTCTTCCCGGCTCCCTAGTCGACCGTCACCAGTTCAAGAAGGAACGTGAGGCAATGGCCGCCGACGGCAAGGAGCCTCCCACTGCCGACCCCATGATCATGGGCATCACCAAGGCTTCGGTGCAATCCGAGTCCTTCATTTCCGCGGCCTCCTTCCAGGAAACCACCAAGGTCCTCACCGAAGCCAGCCTGCGGGGCAAGGTGGACGGGCTGTTCGGCCTGAAGGAGAACGTCATTCTCGGCAACTTGATTCCCGCCGGAACCGGATTCCGGAAACTGGTCAAGTACCAGATCAAGAAGAACGTCGACTTCTCCCAGTTCGAGGAACTTGGGGATGCCATGGCCGAAGCAGAAGGAGGGGCCACCGCCTGATTTTCCCCCGGCCTTGACCGGCTCGGCTCCCGGGGTAGAATCCTGGGCCCGAAACCGCGCTCCAAGGCCGGAAAAAGGGATTTCCACAACACATGCCAACCATCAACCAGCTCGTCCGCAAGGGTCGCAAGCCCATGCGCAAGAAGTCCAAGAGCCCCGTTCTCGAGGGTTGTCCGCAAAAACGCGGGGTTTGCGTCCAGGTCAAGACCATGACCCCGAAGAAGCCGAACTCCGCTCTGCGGAAGGTGGCCCGGGTGCGCTTGAGCAATGGCAAGGAAATCACCGCTTACATCGGCGGCGAAGGCCACAAT
>DCAK01000048.1:14887-15393 GCA_002311925.1 Planctomycetes bacterium UBA1135 | reverse complement strand
CTCCATCGTGCTCGTGCGAGGTGGCAGGGTGCGCGACCTTCCCGGCGTGAGGTATCACGTCGTTCGAGGAACTCTCGACTGCTCCGGTGTCGACGACCGCAAACAGGGTCGTTCGAAGTACGGAGCTCGGAGGGGTCGCTGAGATGCCACGCAGCTACCGCTCGACCGCTCGTTTCCTCAAGCCCGACTCGAGGTTCGGTTCCAATCTTGCGACCAAGTTCATCAATCAACTCATGACCGGCGGCAAGAAGTCCGTGGCCATGAAAGCCTTCTACGACGCCTGCGACCAGGCTTCGGAGAGGTTGACCGATGTTCCCGCCGAGGAAGTCTTCAGCAAGGCCCTGGAAAACGTGCGCCCCGCGGTCGAAGTCCGAAGCAAGCGCGTCGGTGGATCGAACTACCAGGTTCCTCGGGAAGTGAACCCCAAGCGGAGTCAGGCTCTTGCCATCCGCTGGATTGTGGAAAACGCCCGGAAGAAGAAGGGCATGCCCATCGCCAAGCGGCTG
>DCAK01000048.1:4898-14794 GCA_002311925.1 Planctomycetes bacterium UBA1135 | reverse complement strand
CACCGGATGGCCGAGGCCAACAAGGCCTTCAGCCACTTTTCCTGGTAGAGCCGAGCTCCGCAGCTCCGTCGGTCGGTTCACGAGGGGTGGCTATCCTTCGTTCCCGCCATGCGGATTCCCGCCATTCTTCTTCGACTGGGCAGGGAGTCCTCCAGGAAATGCAGCTTGACTCCCCTGCGTGACCGGGAGGATCTTCCCCTGACCTGGAAGCGCCATGTTCCCCGCCGCCGGGTGAATGTGGGCGAGGTGACTCTTCTCCATCCTGAAGGTGAGCCTCTGAGCACTGCGGACGCCGACCGCCCCCTGCTCGTGGTGGACAGTTCCTGGAGGCATCTCCCCGGTGTCCTCGCGGAGGTCGATGGCCTTCTCCATCGAAGGTCGCTGCCCGCATCCGTGCGCACCGCCTATCCGCGAAAATCGACGACCTTCGAGGACCCCACCAATGGCTTGGCCAGCGTGGAAGCGCTCCATGCAGCCCTTTGCCTCCTCGGAGACCGGGACGACTCACTTCTGGAGGGTTATCGGTGGGCCGGGGATTGGCTGGAGAAGAACAGCGCCATCTTCGGGGAAAGGCCATGAACCTGGACCGCATCCGCAACGTGGGAATCGTCGCCCATATCGACGCCGGCAAGACGACGGTGACCGAGCGCATCCTCTTCTATTGCGGGGTCGAGCACAGGATGGGAGAGGTTCACGATGGCACCACGGTCATGGATTGGATGGAGGAGGAGAGGGAGCGTGGAATCACCATCACCGCTGCCGCCACCGTCTGCCCCTGGCAGGGAAATGAAATCCGCATTCTCGACACGCCCGGGCACGTTGATTTCACCGCTGAAGTCGCCCGCTCTCTCCGGGTTCTGGATGGGGCCGTTGTGTTGCTTGACGCCGTTGCCGGGGTCCAGGCTCAGACCGAGACGGTGATGCGCCAGGCCGACAACTTTCGGATTCCACGGATGGTTTTCGTGAACAAGATGGACCGGCAGGGGGCCGATTTTCAAATGGCCATCGAGTCGATCCGGAACCGTCTGGGCTCCCTCCCCCTCCCCGTGCAGATGCCCGCGGGAGAGGGTTCGGAATTTGAGGGCATCGTGGACCTGGTCGGCATGAGGTATTTCACCTGGAGCGAGGAGGATCTCGGGGCACAAGCCAGAGAGGGGCCCATCCCTGACGCCCTGGTCTCGAAAGCCACCGAAGCCCGTTTGGCCTTGTGTGCCGATGTGGCCGAGGTGGGGGAGGACCTGACCGACGCCTACCTTGAGAACGAGAACCTCGGCGCCGAGGAACTCATGGAGGGGATTCGCCGCGGGACCCTTGAGGGGAGATTCGTTCCGGTTCTCTGCGGCGCCGCCCTGCGGAACCAGGGCATTCAACCCCTGCTGGACGGAATCGTGGCATGGCTTCCAAGCCCGGGAGACCGCCCTCCTGTCGAGGCGGTTCCTGCGTCAGGAGAGGGAGACCCCATCCCCCTTCCTCCCGAACCCGGCGGTCCCCTGGCGGCCCTGGTTTTCAAGGTCTTCCATGAACCCCATGGGGCTCTCTTCTACGCGAGGGTCTACTCCGGAACCCTGAAGGCATCCTCCAAGGTCCGGCTCTCCCGGACAGGCCGGATGGAAAGAATCAACCAGCTCTATTGCATGCATGCGAATGACCGCGAGTCGATTGATTCCGCGGGTCCAGGGGATATCGTCGCGATTCCTGGGTTGAAGGAGGCCCGGACCGGGGACACTCTTTGCGGCGAGGAGGCCTTCCATCTCGAGCCGGTTGAATTCCCCGAGCCGGTCATTCAAAGAACGGTCGAACCCTACGATCCCTCCGAGCGGGAAAAACTCGAGGAGGCGGTCGCCACCCTCGCCAGGGAGGACCCAACCCTGAGGGTGACCGTGGACGAGGAAAACGGCCAAATCATCCTTTCCGGGATGGGTGAGCTCCACCTCGAAGTCGCGGTCCACCGTCTCGAACGGGACTTTCGCGCCCGTGCCAGGGTGGGTCGACCCAGGGTCGCTTTCCGGGAAACCCTGGCTAGCACGGCGGAAAGGGAGGGCGTGGCGGAGTGCCCTATGGACGGGGGGGGGCGGCAGAGGGTCGTGGCCAAGGTTGCCCTCGAGCCAGGTTCGGAGGGATCTCTTGAATTGAATTCCGGCGGGATTTCCGCCGAATTGCGGCCCCTCTTCGAGGAGGGGGACTGGGGCGGAATTGCCGGGGACCTTGGTTTTCCGGTGGTGGATGTTCGAGCCACTTTGAGGAGCCTGGAACACTCTCCGTCGGACGCGCCCCTTCCACCCGCCCTGGCCATGGGGGCGGTCCACCAGGCGATATCCCGCGGTCTCCATGGCAATACCAAGGTCCTCGAACCGGTGATGGCCCTGAGGGTGGAAGTTCCGGAAGAATTCCTCAGCGGCGTGATGGCCGACCTCAATGCTCGCGGCGCCGAGGTCCAGGACCTCGAAGTGGACACGGAACTGCGCCGCATCCGGGCCAGAGTCCCCCTGGGCGACATGTTCTCCTACTCCACCCAGCTTCGATCCCTCACCCAGGGGAGGGGAAATTTCGCCTTGGAACCGGCCGGATATGCCCCGGTCGGGCCCGCCCGACTGGCCGAATTGACCGGCTCCTGAGGGCCTCGATTCCCGCAACTATAAGCGGACAAGGGATTTCCGCCTTTGCGGTTGACCCCCGGCATCTCCCGCCTAAAATGCGGGGCCCGTTTTCGGGAACCAGCCCCGGGAAATCCGAACCAGGCGCGTATTTTCGTACGTTCCGGATAGAAGAACCGGGGCTCGAATTGTGTCCTCACATGGCGAATCGCATCCAAATCCGGCTTGAGGCTTACGACCACGAGGCCATCGACCAGGCGACTGAGTCGATCATGGAGGCTGCTCGTCTGACTGGGGTCGCAGTTTCAGGGCCGATTCCCCTTCCCACGAGAATCGAGAAATACACCGTTCTGCGGTCTCCTCACGTCAACAAGAAGTCCAGGGAGCAGTTCGAAATCCGCACCCACAAGCGCCTTCTTTATCTCCTCGAGCCCACTCCCCAAACCGTGGACGCCCTCAATCGCCTGGTCCTCTCCGCCGGAGTCGACGTTCGCATCAAGATCTGACCCCCGATGTCCCAGCACAAGTTCCTGCTCGCCCGGAAGAAGGGGATGACCCAGATTTTCCGTGAGGACGGCACCGTGATTCCTGTCACCGTCGTGGAGGCCGGCCCCTGCACCGTCACCGGCTTGCGCACGCCCGACCAGGACACCTATTCGGCTGTCCAGGTTGGCTTCGTGCCCGCCAAGGACAAGCATGTGGCCAAGCCCCAGCGGGTGGCTGCCGAAAAGGCCGGAGTCCCCGCATTCCGTCGCTTGAGGGAATTTCGGGTCCAGGACACTGCTCCCTGGGAAGTCGGACAGGAAATCAAGGCCGACGTCTTTGAAGAGGGCGATGTCGTGGATGTCGCCGGCATCACAAAGGGTCGCGGTTTCGCCGGCACCATCAAGGCCCATAATTTCTCCCGAGGAAGCGAGACGCATGGTTGCATGAACGTCCGCCGTCCCGGCTCCATCGGCGCTTGCGCCTACCCCGGGCGAGTTTTCAAGGGCACCCGAATGGCCAAGCACCTTGGCGCAGTACGCCGCACGGTGAAGAACCTCACCGTCGAAGGTGTCGACTTGGAAAGGAATCTCATTCTCATCCGAGGCGGCATTCCCGGTCCTCCCAACGGTTTCCTCGAGATTCGGACTGCGAAGACCGGTTCCAACTGATTCCCTTGGCCGCTTCCATCCCCATTTTCGACGCATTCAAGGGCGCTGCCGGCGAACGGAATCTCGACGCCGACCTGGGGGATTCCATCCTGTTCCGGACCATGAAGGACGCCGTGGTCCAGTACCAGGCCAACATGAGGGCGGGTTCGGCCCACACCAAGGTCCGGGGCGAATTGGCCGGCCACAAGAGGAAGCCCTGGAAGCAGAAGAAGACCGGGCGAGCTCGCCATGGCGACCGCAGAAGTCCTCTCTGGGTGGGGGGCGCCACGGTTTTCGGCCCCCGCAATTCCAGGCGATGGCACTACAAGCTGCCTCGCAAGCAGAGACTTGCCGCCCTGCGCAGCGCATTGGCGGGGAAATTGCAGGACGGGGAAGTGAAGGAAATCACGGGCCTTTCCTTCGAGGCTCCATCCTCCAAGGCGGTCAGGCCCATCCTTGCCGAATGCGCGCCTCATGGGACTTCGCTGATTCTCCTGACATCCCGGGACGAGACCCTTTGGAAATCCTTTCGGAATTTTCCGCGGACTTCGGTCAAGACCGCGGACGAGGTCAACGCCTACGACCTTCTGGCCTCCAAGTGGGTTCTTGCCCAGGAAGGCGCCCTGGATGTGGTCCTTGAAAGAGTGGGGGTAAAAGCATGAACCATTCCGCCTACTCGATTCTCTTGAGGCCGGTCCTGACCGAAAAGTCCACGGCTGAAACGGAAAGGTCCAACACCTATCGATTCGAAGTGGCGACCAAGGCGAACCGCATTGAAATCAGCAAGGCCGTGGAGCATGTCTTCAACGTCGAGGTTGAAACGGTGCGCACCATGGTTCGAATAGGCAAGGTTCGCCGACGCGGGCGTCATGTCTACCAGACCTCGGACCGCAAGATCGCGGTCGTGCAGCTGAAGGAGGGGCAGAAGATCGACCTCATCTAGGCGATTCAGTGTCATGGGAATCAAGTTCTACGCCCCCACCTCTCCCGGTCGTCGGGGTGGTTCCGTCCTGGACAGAAAGGAAATCACCCGCCAAAAGCCCGAGAAGAGCCTTCTCGAGCCTCTCAAGAAGACCGGCGGTCGGAACAATTATGGGCGCATCACCGCCTATCACCGTGGTGGCGGCCACAAGCGTCAGTACCGGGTCATCGACTTCAAGCGGAACAAGGACGGGGTCCCCGCCACGGTCGCCCACATCGAATACGATCCCAACCGGTCCGCGAGAATCGCTCTCCTTCACTATGCCGACGGAGAGAAGAGGTACATCCTCTGGCCCAAGGGGCTCAAGCAGGGCGACGTCGTCACCTCCGGCCCCGATGCCGAACCGAATATCGGTTGCGCCATGGAATTGCGTGACATTCCCATCGGCATGACTCTCCACAATGTGGAATTGCGCGCCGGCCAGGGCGCGAAAATGGTCCGCAGCGCCGGGGCTTCCGCCCGCCTTGCCGCTCGTGAGGGTGCCTACGCCTTCCTGGCCCTTCCCAGCGGCGAACTGCGCAGGGTCCACGTGACCTGCCGCGCTTCCATCGGTGAAGTCGGCAACGCAGACCACCAGAACGTGAAGCTGGGCAAAGCCGGCCGTTCCCGCCACGTGGGCCGCAGGCCCCATGTCCGCGGCGTGGCCATGTACCCGGCCGCCCACCCCCACGGTGGGGGAGAAGGTCGGACCAAGGGCAAGCACCCCGTTTCCCCCTGGGGCAAGCCCGCCAAGGGTCAGAAGACCCGCAATCGTCGCAAGACTTCCAATTCCTTCATCGTCCGGCGCCGCCGGAAGGGGGTTAGATAAGCCATGGGACGCAGCATTCGCAAAGGCCCTTGGGTTGACCCGCGCGTCCACCGGAAGGTGGAAAAAGCCCTCGCCGAGGGCAGCCGGGATCCCATCAAGACCTGGGCTCGCGCCTCCACCATTCTTCCGGACTATGTCGGCATGACCTTCATGGTTCACAACGGCAAGACCTTCTGGAAGGTCTTCATCACCGAGGACATGGTCGGCCATCGCCTCGGTGAATTCTCCCCCACCCGGACCTTCCGCGGCCACTCCAAGCAGTCCTGAGCATGGAATTCCAAGCCTCCCATCGATACGCCCACATTTCGGCGAAGAAGGCTCGCCCTTCTGCTGATTTGATTCGTGGGCTTGCGGTCGGACGCGCCTTGGACCTCCTGGGCACCCACCCCGCCCGCGGGTCTTCCTTGTTCCTCAAGGTCCTTCGGTCGGCCATCGCCAACGCATCTCAGAATGAAGCCGTGGATGTGAACAATCTCATCGTTTCCGATGCTCGCGTCGACTCCGGTCCCTTGATTCAAGGCCGAGTCAGGATTCGGCCGGGCCCCATGGGCAGGGCCATGCCCATCCGCAAGAGGACATCCCATCTCCGGATTTCGGTCCGGGAGGAGCAAGCCTGATATGGGACAGAAAATTCATCCTCTGGGTTTCCGGGTCGGCATCAGCGAACCCTGGCGTTCGCGCTGGTTCGCCCGTGGCCAGGAGTACGGCGTTCGCCTTCTCATGGACTACAAGGTCCGCGAACTCATCCGCAAGCGCTTCCGCAAGGGCATCATTTCGCGTATCGACATCCAGCGCCGTGGCGACCGGATGACCATCCAATTGACCGTCACCCGCAAGGGGGAAGTCATCGGCCGGGGATACGCGACCCGAGACGCCCTGGTCGAGGACCTAGAGAAGATGGTCGGCATCGAGGTTCGCCTCGACATCCAGGAGGTGCGCCATTGGGACCTCGACGCCCAGACCATCGCCGAAAACCTTGCGGCCGCCATCGAGCGGCGCGTTTCCCCTCGTTATCAGATTAAGAGGGTCATGGAGAACAGCATGAACGCCGGCGCCAAGGGGATCCGCATCCAGGTCAGCGGACGCATCGACGGAAAGGAGATGAGCCGCACCATCAAGCAGCATGTGGGGCGCATTCCACTCCAGACTCTTTCCTCTCGTTGCGAATACGGATTCTCCGAGGCCGGAACCACCTACGGCATTCTCGGGGTCAAGGTCTGGATCTACACCGGAGATTCCTACCCCATCTAAGGAGCACTGTGATGTTGATGCCCAAGCGTGTGAAGCACCGGAAGACCCAAAGGGGCAAGGTCAAGGGTACTTTTCGTTCCAAGCGCCGTGGCGGCACGGGGCCTGCCGGGCGTTGGCTCCATCGTCGAGGCTTCAAGAAGCCAAAGAAGATGCTTTGCTCCGCCCGCGCCACGCGCGGCAACACGGTCGCTTTCGGAGACTTCGGCCTCCAGGCTCTCGAATGGGGTTGGCTCAGTTCCCGAACCATCGAGGCCGGTCGGGTTGCGTGCAACAGGGCCGCCGGGGAAGGCAAGATTTGGATTCGGGTCTTTCCTCACAAGTCGGTCACCGCCAAGCCTCTGGAAGTCCGCATGGGATCGGGCAAGGGAGATGTTGACCGCTGGGTTGCCGTCATCCTGCCCGGAACCGTCCTCTACGAATTGGGAGGCGTCGACGAATCGAGGGCCCGTGTGGCTCTCAATCGCGTAGCCCACAAGATGCCCATGAGAGTGCGCATGATTGCCCGCAAGCACATCTAGGAGAACACGCAAATGAAGATCAACGAAATTCGGGGCAAGGACGACAGTGAAATCCTCTTCGACATGGAAGAGACGGAAAAGGAGATGTTCCAGATGAAATTCAGGTCTCTCACCGAGGGAAACACCGACCCCGCCAAGATTCGGCGGCTGAGGAGGGACATCGGTCGCATGAAGACGATTTTGTGCGAACGCAAGCAGGGAATTCGGGGCCAGGAGTCCCGTTAGGAAAATGAGCGAAGAAACGACCACTCCGAAGGAAATCAGGGGAGCCCGCAAGTCCCTGCAGGGGATTGTGGTGTCCGATGCCATGGAACGGACCATCGTGGTCCAGGTGGAGCGAAATTCGGCCCACCCCCTCTACAAGAAAATCATCAAGATCCGCAAGAAGTACGCGGTTCACGACCAGGAAAATCAGGCCAAGGTGGGGGACAGGGTCGAAATCATGGGAACGCGACCCTTGAGCAAGACCAAGCGCTGGAGACTGGTCCGCATCATCGAGGAGGCCCCCAGGGGTTGAAATCATGATTCAGATGCAGACTCGACTCGATGTCGCCGACAACAGCGGCGCAAAGGAGGTCATGTGCATCAAGGTGCTGGGCGGCAGCAAGCGCCGTTTCGCCGGCATCGGCGACCTCATCGTGGGCTCGGTGAAGAAGGCCCTTCCCGGCTCCGATGTCAAACAGGGTGAAGTGGTCAAGGGCGTCATCGTGCGCACCCGCCAGTCCACTCGCCGCAGGGACGGCAGCTATGTCCGTTTCGACAGCAACGCCATGGTGCTCCTGGATGACGACGGGAATCCCCGCGGAACCCGCATCTTCGGGGCCGTGGCTCGTGAACTTCGCGAGCGCAAGTACATGAAGATCGTTTCCCTCGCCAAGGAGGTCGTCTGATGCATGTCAAAACAGGAGACGATGTCGTGATCCTTTCCGGGAACCACCGTGGAGAACGCGGCAAGGTTCTTCGCATTCTCAAGGAAAGCGGTCGGGTGCTGGTGGAAGGCGTGAGTCTTCGCGTCAAGATCCTGCGTAAAACCCAGGCCAATCCCCAGGGCGGCACCGTCGAGCGGGAAATGCCACTCCACCTTTCCAGTATCGCTCTCTGGAGCGAGAAGGCCGGACGGGGAGTCCGGACCCGCATCGAGCGGGCCGAAGGAAAATCCATCCGTGTCGGAGTCCCTTGTGGAACCAAGTTCGATTAATCCCATGTCCAGGCTCAAGGAACGCTTTCAGCAGGAAATTGCTCCCCAACTCACGGAGCGATTCGGTTACTGCAATGCCCTCCAGGTCCCTCGCCTCACCAAAGTGGTGGTGAACATGGGGGTGGGTAGCGCCGTGGAAAGCGGCGCCAGGGTGGAAACCGCCGCCCGCGACCTGGGGGCAATCACGGGCCAGAAGCCCCGCATCAACAAGGCTCGGACCTCCGTCGCAGGTTTCCGGCTTCGGGAGGGCATGCCCATCGGATGCACCACCACCTTGCGCGGCGCCCGCATGTACGAATTTCTCGACCGCCTCATCTCGGTCGTCCTTCCTCGCATCCGCGACTTCCGCGGCCTTTCCCCCAAGCTGGACGGATGGGGGAATTTCACCTTGGGCCTGGACGAGCAGGCCATCTTCCCTGAAATCGATCTGAACAATGTGGAGAACGTCCAGGGGATGGACATCACCATCGTGACCTCCGCGAAGACGGACGAGGAAGGGCACGCTCTCCTTTCCGGCTTCGGGATGCCCTTCCGGACGACCGAGGACCAAAACTGACCATGGCAAAAACCAGCGCAAAAAACCGCCAGATTCGTCGGAAAGCTCTCGTCGCTCAATACGCCGAGAAGCGCCGACCCCTGGTCGCGGTCATCAAGGACCCAGCGGCCTCAATCGAGGACAAGTACGCCGCTTACAAGGAGCTGGCCGCCCTGCCTCGGGATTCCAGCCCGGCCCGCCTTCACAACCGATGCCAGGTCACGGGTCGCCCCCGCAGTTACTACCGCAAGTTCGGAGTTTCCCGTCTTGTTTTCCGCCGTCTCGCTCACAGGGGTGAGCTTCCCGGTGTCCGCAAATCTTCCTGGTAGGAATTCACCATGACGATGACCGACCCGATTGCCGACATGCTCACCCGCATCCGCAACGCCCTGCGGATCGAGCGACCCCATGTCGAAATCCCCGCCTCGCGGGTCAAGCTGGGTATCGCCGAGGTGCTGCAGCGCGAGGGGTACATCTGGGACTTCGAGACCCTCGAGCAGGAACCTCAGAACGTGCTCCGACTCAACCTCNNATGCTGACCCGCATCCGAAACGCCGCCCATGTGCGGCGCAAGTTCGTGGACATCCCCTCCTCCAAGATCAAGAGCGGAATCGCCAAGGTCTTGGCGGACGAAGGCTTCGTCGCGGGAATCGACCCCGTCGAGGATGATGCGGGCTACGCCCAGCTCAGGCTTTCTCTCAAGTACGACGAGGACGGCCAAAGCATCATTTCCTCTCTCAAGAGAATTTCCAAGCCCGGATGCCGGGTGTATGCGGCCGCGAGCGCAATCCCCGAGGTCAGGAACGGATTGGGAATCGCCATTCTGACCACCCCCCAGGGCGTCATTTCGGGCGCCCAAGCCGTCAAGGAGGGAATC
>DCAK01000048.1:2381-4846 GCA_002311925.1 Planctomycetes bacterium UBA1135 | reverse complement strand
GTCAAGGAGGGAATCGGCGGCGAGGTCCTCTGCACCGTCTACTGATCATGTCACGCATTGGAAAAACCCCCGTTGCCATTCCTTCCGGCGTAACCGTCGAAGTGAAGGATGGCAGCCTTGCTGTCACCGGTCCCAAGGGGACCCTCACCTTTCCCCTCTTCACCGAGGTGTCCGTAGAAATCGAGGACGGGGTGGTGCAGGTTAACCAGACGGGCTCCGGTTCTGCCAAGAGGGCGGGGGCCTTCCACGGCCTGGTCCGGGCGCACCTCGCCAACATGGTCGTTGGCGTGACCGAGGGATTCCGCAAGGAACTCGAAATCATTGGAACAGGTTGGAACGCGAAGCCCCAGGGATCGGGCGTGGAACTCCAGGTTGGTTTCTGCCATCCGGTCCAATGTGACCCTCCGGAAGGGGTCACGGTTTCCGCTCCCACCAACACGGAGCTTCTCGTCGAGGGAATCGACAAGCAGAAAGTCGGACAATTCGCTGCGAATATTCGCATGGTCCGGCCCCCCGAGCCCTACAAGGGCAAGGGCATTCGATACAAGGGCGAATATGTTCGCCGGAAAGCCGGGAAGACCCTGGCCTGATTCACATGGACCATCTCAAGCAAAAGAAGAAATGGAAGCGGCGAGCCCGCAAATCCATGGGTGTGCGTCGTCGTCTTCGGATTCGCCAGGTGCGACCGAGGCTGTCGGTCCACCGCAGCAGCCGCCATATTTCCGCCCAGGTCATCGACGATCTCAAGGGCGTGACCCTGGCCGCCGCCAGCACCCTCGAAAAGGATTTCGACGGGTCCGGCTCCAAGGCCGACCAGGCAGTCAAGGTGGGAACCGTCCTTGCCGAGCGCGCCAAGGCCGCCGGGGTCGAGGCGGTCCTTTTCGATCGGGGTTGGTACCTCTATCACGGCAGGGTCAAGGCCCTGGCCGAGGCTGCGCGGGAGGGCGGCTTGAACTTCTAGAAAATGGGAAACAGCAAGAAGCATCCCCGCTACCTCGACCGCACCGAGGCCGAACGCCTCGGTGAACTCAAGGAAGAGCGCGTCAAGGTCAATCGCTCAGCCAAGGTGGTGAAGGGCGGACGCCGGTTCGCGTTCTCCGCTCTCACCGTCGTGGGCAACCAGGACGGAGTGGTGGGCTACGGATTCGGCAAGGCCAAGGAAATTCCCAGCGCCATGCAGAAGGCCTACCAGGATGGCCGCAAGCACCTCATCCGGGTTCCCCGCGTGGGCACCTCTATTCCCCACGAGGTCGAGGGCGTGTTCTGCTCCTCCAAGATTCGGATGATTCCGGCCTCCCCTGGAACGGGAATCATCGCCGGCGGTACGGTCCGGGCCGTCCTGGAACTCGCCGGGGTCAAGGATGTTCTGACCAAGTCCTTTGGATCCCACAATCCCATCAACCTCGTCAAAGCCACCCTTCAAGGATTGGCTCAACTCCGAACGAAGGCGGAGATCGCTGAACTCCGCGGGAAGGAAGTCTGATGCAGATTCATGACGTGACCGCCAAGGGCAAGAAATACAAGGTGCGCAAGCGGGTTGGACGGGGCATCGGTTCCGGCACGGGGAAGACAGCGGGACGCGGCCACAAGGGGCAGCGGTCCCGCTCCGGCGACAACCCCAGACCCGGTTTCGAAGGAGGCCAAATGCCCCTCTATCGGCGGATTCCCAAGCGGGGATTCACCAATGCTCGTTTCAAGAAGCATTTCACTCTCGTCAATGTCTGCGGCCTGAACGGGTTCGAAGATGGCGCCACGGTCAATCTTGAAATCGTCCTTGCCAAGGGCCTCGGTCGCAAGACCGGCGCCATGCTCAAGGTTCTCGGGCAAGGTGAAATCGAACGCAAGCTGACCGTGCAGGCGCACCGATTCTCCGCCACTGCCAAGGAGAAAATCGAGGCCGCCGGAGGCACCGTGGAGGTGCTGGGGAGCTAGGCGCGGATGGAACAGATTCTGGCGATCTTCCGGGTTCCGGAACTGCGCAAGAGGGTGGGCATCACCTTCTTGTTGTTGTTCATCTACCGGATGGGTTTCCAGATTCCCTTGCCGGGCGTGGACTTGGCGGGGATTCAGGCGGCGTCCGAAAAGATCGCGGGCGGTTCATGGGGGGCCATCTTCGGCATCATGAACGCCTTCACTGGCGCTGGAATTGGCAATGCCGCCCTCTTCTCTCTGGGTGTGATGCCCTATATTTCGGCATCCATCATTTTCTCCCTGATGGTGAAGGTCGTTCCCGCATTGGAGGCCCTGTCCAAGGAAGGCGCGGCGGGGCAGAAGAAAATCAATCAGTACACGCGGATGGCCACCGTGCCCATCTGTCTTCTTCAGGCTTTCTTTATCTATTCGGGAGTGTTGATGAATCCCGCATACGGGATGCTCACCGGGGGGCACGGCCCCTTCTACGGTCCCATGGTCATCGTCGCGCTCACCGCAGGAACGATGTTCATCATGTGGCTTGGCGAACAGAT
>DCAK01000048.1:687-2197 GCA_002311925.1 Planctomycetes bacterium UBA1135 | reverse complement strand
ATGACCCGCGGCCGCAAGGTCATGGGCGGCGCCAAGCACTATCTCCCCTTGAAGGTCAATCAGGCCGGCGTCATGCCCATCATTTTCGCCGGAGCTCTTTTCATGGTTCCGCAAGTGATCGGGACCATCCCGGGTTTGACCTGGTTCGGCGACCTCTTCAACCGGGCCGGCTTCGTCTACATCACGCTGTATGTGACCCTGATTTTCTTCTTCTCCTTCTTCTGGGTGAACCTGATGTTTCAACCCGAAGAGATTGCGAACAACCTCAAAGAATACGGCTCCTTCATTCCTGGAATCCGTCCCGGAAGCGCGACCAGCGCCTACCTCTCCTTCGTTCTGAACCGCGTCACTCTCGCCGGTTCCGCATTCCTCGCGGTCATCGCCGTTCTTCCCACCCTCCTGACCGCTAATCTCCACGTTTCGATGATGGTCACCTATTTCCTGGGGGGGACCTCCATTCTCATCGTGGTCGGGGTCGCTCTCGACCTCGTGGATCGCTTGAACTCCCACCTCCTTATGCGCAATTACGACGGATTCATGAAGGCGGGAGGTTCCGGCTGGGCAAGGAGGTCCTAGGTTGATTCTCGTCCTTTTGGGTCCACCCGGAGTCGGCAAGGGAACGCAAGCCGCCCGAGCCGCCGAAGCCCAAGGATGGCACCATCTTTCCACGGGAGAAATCCTCCGCAGCGAGGTCGAGCAGGGGACCCCGTTGGGGGAGGAGGCCCGCAGCTACATGGACCGGGGGGATCTCGTCCCCGACGAGGTCATGGTCAACATGGTCGCCAAGCGCATTCGGGCCATGGAGCCGAAGGATGTTCTCCTGCTGGACGGCTTCCCGAGAACCCTCGCTCAGGCGGAAAGCCTCGCCGAGGCGGCTCCTGGCGGGGCAATTGCGGGAGCGTTATACTTCCGGGCTCCCGATTCCGTTCTGGAAGCTCGTCTTTTGGCTCGGGGAAGGGAGGATGATTCGGCGGAAATCCTCCGTCACCGGCTCTCGGTCTTCCGCGAGACCACTCGACCCTTGGTTTCCTGGTATCAGGAACAGGGGGTACTTGTCGAAGTGGACGCGGATCGTTCCATCGAGGAAGTGGAAAAGGACGTGACCCAGGCGGTTGCCTCCCTCCTCCACCCCTCCAACTCCGCTCATTGAGGAAGAAATGGCGAAAGAAGAGCCCATCACTTTAAAAGCCATCGTTCGGGAGGCCCTCCCGAACGCCATGTTCAAAGTGGAACTTGAAAACGGCCACCTCATCCTCGCTCACATCTCGGGACGCATGCGCAAGTTTTGGATTCGCATCACCCCGGGAGACACCGTAACCGTCGAAATGTCCCCTTACGACCTGACTCGCTGCCGCATCGTCTACCGAGGCGACAGGCCGCCGCGTCGTCGCGGTCGCTGAACCCATGAAAGTCCGCTCTTCCGTCCGCAGGATGTGCGATCAGTGCCGAATCATTCGTCGGCGTGGTCGGGTGCGGGTGATTTGCACCCGTGATCCTCGTCACAAACAAC
>DCAK01000048.1:450-632 GCA_002311925.1 Planctomycetes bacterium UBA1135 | reverse complement strand
CGTCACAAACAACGCCAAGGTTAAGAATTCATGCCCAGAATCGCCGGAGTCGACATCCCCAATGAGAAGCGGACCATCATCGCTCTCACCTACATCTTCGGTGTGGGGAGCACCCGCGCCAGGGACATCTGCGCCGCTCTCGACCTGGATGCTTCCAAGAGAGCCAAGGAGTTGACCGACGA
>DCAK01000048.1:0-134 GCA_002311925.1 Planctomycetes bacterium UBA1135 | reverse complement strand
TGGCCGGCAAGAAGTCGGTCAAGGCGATGAAGTAAACGCCCATGAGCACAGAATCAAGAACTCAAAAGAAGGGCCGCAGGGTCGGGGCCAAGGGCGTCGCCCACATCCGCTCCACCTTCAACAACACCATCATC
>DCAK01000124.1:6882-7060 GCA_002311925.1 Planctomycetes bacterium UBA1135 | reverse complement strand
GGTCACCTGCGACATGGCGGTGTCGGGGTCGATGCCCTCGCGGAAGAAGTCCTTCACCACCGAGACCCCGAGCATGCTGATGGCCTCCTGGCCTGCGATGCCCACCGCCTGGCCGGTCCAGCGTTCCAGCCGCGAGGTCATGTCCTTTTCGACCACCTCCGGCGGCATCCCCGGGTAG
>DCAK01000124.1:6487-6793 GCA_002311925.1 Planctomycetes bacterium UBA1135 | reverse complement strand
ACCTCCGGCGGCATCCCCGGGTAGAGGGTCACAATCTGCACCGCCGGGGTCTTGAAGATGGGCAGGAGGTCGGCCGGAATCCGCCGCGCCGCCGTGAACCCCAGCACCATGAGGGCCAGCACCCCCACCACCACGGCGTGGGGATTGGACAGGGCGGCTCGAACTAGGCGCATCAGGACGGGGCGGAAGCCCGTAGAGAGTCTAGGCATTGCCCGGGGGCGGAAAAAATGGCTGTTAAAGTGGATTCAAGCGGGTTTTCCCTTCCCCCTCATGGCTCACTCCCTATCTCCATCCTTCCGAGGAATC
>DCAK01000124.1:357-6385 GCA_002311925.1 Planctomycetes bacterium UBA1135 | reverse complement strand
TGCTGGCCGGTTTCGTCTTGGCCAGCCCCTGTCTCGTTGCTCAAACTCCCGGGCAATCCGCCTCTCCACGGTTCGACCCTGTTCCTCTTTCGCGTTACACCGACAGCACCTGGCCGCTTGGCATCGACCTCGGTCCCTCCACGGGAATTTCTTTCGGGGATTACGACGCGGATGGCTGGGTCGACCTCTTCGCCTTCTCATCGGGACACCTCTGGAGAAACCTCGAAGGCACCGGGTGGGAACTTGCCGCCGACCTTGACTCGATTCTCCCCTGGGCCGCGGTCCGATACGGCTCCTCCTTCGGGGACTACAACGCCGACGGCCTTCCCGACATCGCCACTGAACCCCGCGTCGGGGGAGGAGACGATTGCCTCCACATCCTGCGCAATCTTGGCGGCGGCCCCTTCTTCGAGGACATCGCCACCAACCCCGCTCTGCTCGATTACCAGCCCTGCGGCGCCATGAGCGAAACCATCTGCTGGGCGGACGTCGACGGCGACCTCGACCTCGATTTATTCCTCCCCACTTATCCGGATCACGGGAGCATCGACAACCAGTTCCTCCACAACCGAGGACCCACCGGGCCGGGCGGACAATTTCGTTTCACCGAGGAATCCGGGCAAGCTGGGCTCAAGATTCCCGACGGGGCGGACCGGCCCGAGGGCTGCCAGTTTCTTGATACCGACGGGGACGGCGATCTGGAACTCTATTCAAACGGCCACCTTTACAGAAATCTCTCAACCTTCGACCAACCCCTCTTCGAATTCCTTAAGGCTTCCTCCTCGGGAATCCGCCTGCGGGCCATCACCGACGAGGGAGCTCTCTTTCTCGACCACGACCTGGACGGGGACTACGACCTGCTGGTCTCCTACACCAGCGGCCGGGGAGTCCGACTGTGGGAAAGCCAGGGGGATGGGACCTTCGTGGCCGCCCCTCTCGACCTCATCCAGGACTATCAGACGGGAGCCAGCTACGGACTGTCCGCCGCCGACTGGGACATGGACGGAGATATTGATTTTCTGGCCCTGGACACATTCCGGAGGAACATCCTCATCGAGTCCGGTCGACCCGGGTTTCTGCTCGCCGAGACGAGTATTCCGTGGGATGATTTGCGTGGAGCCGCCCCCGCATGGGCGGATTGGGACAAGGATGGAGACCCCGACCTTGCTGTCGCGAACGGACATTTCCCCAGCTACCTGTTTCAAAATGACACCTATGGGGCATCCACCCCGCCACAAGAACGACGCCACCTGCGGATTCGGCCTTACAGGGAGAGCCTCTCGGTTCCTCGGGGGTTGGAAACGGAATTTGGGGCCTCCGTCGAGGTCCAGTTGGAAGGCGTCCACTCAGTGACGACCGACGACGGTTTCCGAAGGAAACGATTCACCTCCAGCGCGGCCGGATACATCAACCAGGATGAATATGTCCTGGGGTTCGCTCTTCCCGCGGATCCCGAACCGGGAATCGCAGAAATCGACGTCGACTTCTCCCTTGCCGTCGATTTTCCGAGCCTGCCCGAACAAGGCTACTGGAGGGTCGATAGGTTCGTGAACCCTGCCCTCGCCAACATCAATCTGGCATCCTTGGAAGGATCCCGCGAAGTTTCCGTCTCCCGCGCAGGCACGGTCGTCATCAACGGTTGCCCACTCGTGCCCAACCCGCCGCCTGACCCGACCCTGGTCACAAGCACTGGCGGCCTCGTGGCTCCTACCCAATCCGTCGGGCTGGACGACCCGGTCATTTCTCCGTCTTCTGACCAATTCGCGGGCATCGAAATCATCACCTCGCCTTCCACCCACCCCCTGCTGGTGAAGGAGATCATCCTGGATGGGGTCCCCGGACAGGCGGTCGAATACGGAGACGCCGGCGCCGACGCCAATCTCGTCCTCTGGGACGTGACCGACCCGGCCCGGCCCGAGGTGGCCGACCCCGGCAGGATGGCCCTGCCGGTCCACCCCCGAAACCACCGCGGCCATTTTCCTTCGAACTTCATCCTTCAGCCCGGCCGCACCTATCGGCTGATTGCGAGGGTCTCGGCCTTCCGGCCTTCCCCCATCCAGGGGCCGGTGGATCACGGCTCGTTTTCCATTACTGGCGGCCTTCTATTTCAGGATTCATCCCCGCATTCCGGTTCCGGAGTGGTGGGTGCATCCTTGGACTCCTCGCAGGTCTACCTGGCCGTGAGGGTGGCCACCGACCCCCCATGGACCTGGGTCAATCTCGGGGCTGGGTCTCCGGGAAGCACCGGGGAGCCTCTTTTGTCGGCCATGGGTGCCGCCATGCCTGGAGGAACCATGGTTTTTTCGCTTTCGGGCGCATTGCCGGATTCCCCGGTTCACCTATTGGCCGGATTCGGCGCCGCTTGTCGGGACCTCGGTGGGATGTGGCTGGTCCCTGCTATGGCATTTTCCGCCATCCCGGGTTTGCGAACCGACTCCATGGGCAACCTCTCCGCGAACTTGACCTGGCCTCTCAACATTCGGGGCCCGGGAAGGGGAACGTCCTTGATTTTCCAAGCCCTTATCCAGGATTCGGCTGGGAACTCCGGCTTCGCGGCATCGAATGCCGTGGCCACCCTCACGCAGGATTAGCCGTTCTGCTCAGACCGGAGCCATATCCAGGTCGGCCATGGGGCGGATGCCGCCAGTGAGGGGCATGGCGTAGTCGCGGAAGGCGGGGGTCACCCCCTGGTCGCCGGCGAGGAATTCCTCGGGCATGTCCTTGGTGTGCTTGGCCACCGTGTCGAGCGGGGTGACGAAGGTTTCCGACGCGTATTCCTCGCCCTCAAGACGCCGCAGGGCGATGGACCCGCTGGCGTGCTCGTCCCCAATTGCGGCTCGGACGGCGGCGCGCCCCACCTCGCGGGCTTCGGCGGCGTCCACCGACGAAACATCGGCGGGGAAGGACCGCTGGAGGTATCCGTAGGTGTCGGCCCGCACCCTGAGTTCGGGACCCAGGCCCTCCTTCACCAGGCCGGCGAGGGTGTCGCCCAGGGCGCCGGTCCCCGACAACTGGATGTTGCCGTGGGAATCCTCTTCCCCCGCCAAAGCCGAACCCGACCGTTCCGCGTAGACCTGAAGGAAAGGGCGGCCGTCGGCGTCGTGGATACCCTCGGAAACCGCCACCACGCAGCGGCCCAGCCTGTCGTGGACCTCGGCCACATCGGCCAGGAAGGCCTCGGGGTCGAATACCTTTTCAGGAAGGTAGACGAGATGGGGACCATCCTCGTCGTCGCGTCGGCCCAGGGTGGAGGCGGCGGTCAGCCAGCCGGCGTGACGACCCATGCAGACGTTGAGCTTGATTCCCCGCAGCGAGCGGTTGTCGCGGTCGTCCCCCTGGAAGGCATGGGCCACGAAACGGGCGGCGGAGCCGTAGCCGGGGCAGTGGTCGGTGACCCGCAGATCGTTGTCGATGGTCTTGGGGATGTGAAAGCAACGCATCTCCCAGTTCTGTACACCCGCCTGCTGCTCGACGATGTGGGCGGTCTCGGCAGTGTCGTTTCCCCCCACGTAGAAGAAGTAGCGGATTTCGTGAGCGCGGAAGGTCTCGACCATTCGAGCGACATCGTCGCCGGCGACCTTGTGGCGTACCGAGCCAAGGGCGGCGGCCGGGGTGGCGGCCACGGCTTCCAGCACATCTGCGGGTTCACCTCCGAGGTCCACGAGGTCGCCCTCCATCATCCCCTGAACCCCGTGCCGGGCTCCCAGGACCCGGTCAATGGCCTCCGCCTCGACGGCCTCCTCGATGTACCCGACCAAGGACTGATTGATGACGACGGTCGGGCCGCCCGACTGTCCGATGACCGCGGAACCTTTCAGCATGGAGATTGCAGGATAGGAGGAATCAGGAGCCTTCGGAGGAGGTCCGCCAGGCGGTGCCGTCGTCGAAGGGGCCGGCGGGTTGGACGGGCTTGCGGGCCTCGGCCCGGACCCGGCAGGTCTGGGCGTAGAGAGTGGCGAGGCCGGCGTGGCGGGCGCCACGCAAAGCGATGCGGCCCAGAGGAAGGAGGAAGGCGACCCACAGGAGGTCGGCCCCGAGCTGGTCAACCGCCGCAAGGAGCCCGGCCACCCAGACGATTTCCAGGGCGAAGCCGGCGAAGATGAAGCGGAAGACCCTCAAGGAACCGCGTGCCATGAAGGTCGCGCCACGGATGAAGGCCAACACCGCCGAGGAGCGGCCGCCATCCACCAGCGAGGCCCGGGCCAGGTCGAGGACGATTTCTAGCTTGAGAAGGGCCAGGACATAGAGGATTTCGCGGCCGTTTTCGACCCAACGGGCCACGGTTTCGGAATGGGCAAGGTCGGAGTCGCCCTCGGGAATCAGGCGGGCCACCACCCAGTCGCCGGGTACCGACCACACGATCCAAGTCACGGCGGCGGCGGCTCCCAAGCCCAGGAACCATGTCCGAAGGAAGGGAAAGAAGAAGCGGCCTCCGCCTCGCAGGAAGGCGGAGAGCCCGTGGGCGTGGCGGGCGTGCAGGGCCACATCCATCCAGCCGGCGGTCACCACCAGGCCGAGCAGCATGGCAAGGAACATGAGCGGGGCCAGGACGGCCCCCACCGAGCGGATGAGGCTGGGGTCGGCCCGCCTCCACTCGTCGAGAAGCCAACCGGGGCCGCCCGAGACCAGGTCCATGGGGTCGCCGAGGGGATCCACCGCGTGGACCAGGTGTTCGGAGGCCGAGGCGTGCACGGCCAGCGCCGCCGGCAGGGCGCAGGCCATCCCCACTAGGAGCAGGAACACCAGGATGCGTGGCCGCGAGAAAGCGATGCGCACCCCCCCCGTCAGGTGCGAGACCGGTCCGCGGAGCCTGGTGGGTTCAGGACCGGGGAGGTCGGAGGGGGTTCGGGGAAGCGGCTTCATCCCATCCCTCCCATGAAGTGGAGAAGATTCTGGGCCCAGATGAGGGCCCGGACGCCGAGATTGGAGGCCCGGTCGGCCCGAGGCTCGGCCAGGATGGTGTCGTCGAGGCGACTTCGGTCGAAGAGGAGGCGCCGGTCGGGGTCGACGGTCAGGCGTACCGCCTTTCGGGGGCTGACGGACTCTTCAAAAACCCAGACCGTGTCACGACCGTCCCAGCTTTGCCGCTGCAAGGTTCCGTCGTCCCATTCGAGCTCGATTTCCACCGGCACGGTGAAGGACCCGCGCCGCCGGACCTCGGCCCGCACTCTCCAGGTCCCCTCCCCGGCGGGTTGATTCAGGAGCCGGTGGGCGGCGAAGTCGAGGGTCTCGTTGCGATGGAAGGCCTGGTTCCAAAACCCGTCCCAGTCGATTTCCACATCCCCGAGAGTGGCGCCGGCGCCGTGTTCCAGAAGGTGGGCGTGGAAATCGGCAGGCCGGGGGTGGCGGAAACGCCACCGCTCGTGCCAGGTCCGCATCAGGCGGGTCCAGCGCTCCTCGCCCATGAGCCGGGCAAGGGTTTCGAGCACCATGGCCGGCCTGGAGTAGGCGTTGGCCCGGCGAAGCTGATTTTCGAACAACCTCCAGGTGGGCACCGCCAGGGCCTGGCCCCAGTCAGAGGAAAGAGCTCCCCGCAATCCCTCGACCGAACCCCGGGTGACTTCGGGCAGGTGCGAGGCCGGAGGAAGTTCGGCAAGCCACCTTTCCACCGAAGTGAGCCGACGAACTTCGAAGGAAAGAGGTCCCAGAAAACCCAGGTCCGGGCTTTCCCACCGTCGGCCCGTCAGGAGGCCGCGAAAATCTTCCTTCCCGAATCCCGGCACCGACAAGAGGGCACGACCCGCGTACTGGGTGCCCAGAACCCGGGTGGTGCTGAGCGACGGCTCCCACGAAGCCTCCATGACCCGGGCGGTGCTGTAGGTAGTAAAACCCTCGTCCATCCAGGCGTGGTGAAACTCGTCGTTTCCGACCAGGCCGTACCAGAACTGGTGGCCGAACTCGTGCACCGTGATGCCCTCGGGGGAAAGGGTGCGGGGGTGGTTGCCCTTGCGGACCCCGCCTGTGAATAGCCGCGGGTATTCCATCCCACCGGTACGGCGGGCGTCGTTGGCCGGATCCACGCAGGTGA
>DCAK01000124.1:0-236 GCA_002311925.1 Planctomycetes bacterium UBA1135 | reverse complement strand
GTTTCCCAGCGCATCGAAGTATTCCTCGCCGTACTCCTCGTGCTCGGGTTGGAGTAGCAGGACCATCTCGACTTCCTGCGAGGGCCGGGTCTCCTCGACGGTCCGGCCCAGGGCGGCGGCCACCCGGGCTTCCTCCGCCGGCCGGGTCCAGGGTTCCTCCTCGGCCCGGAAGACCCGGTGGAACACCAGGAATTCCGGGTCCACCGTCCAGGCGAAATCGTGGACATCCTCGGCCC
>DCAK01000028.1:1609-2768 GCA_002311925.1 Planctomycetes bacterium UBA1135 | reverse complement strand
ACGCATCGCGGCCCGGGCACATAACGCAGGGAAATGCGGGCGAAATCAGGTTGTCCAGTCAAGGGACACAGGCAGGTGAATTCACGGGTCGAACATTCCACCATGTAGAGAGCCCCGACCTTGGGGTTCTCGAAGGCCTCCAAGACCTTGGATGGCCTGGTGCTTTGTCGTTTTTCGAGGGTGCCCATTTCCCGAAGGATACAGGCCTCCGAAAACCGACTAGAGACTGGTCAGCGAAAAACTGAAGTCTTCGTCCCAGATCCCGGCGATTCCTTCGGGGTCGCCTTGGGCGCCGTGGTCGTTGCCAAGGCCGTCGATGAAGCCTTTGTCATCGGTCATCCTTCCCGAGAAAAGGAGAGACCCGAACAAGCTGGTTCCGAGAACCTGGTAGTGGACCCACATCGTGAAATCGCCGTCGGGCCGGAGGTCCACGTCATGGGATAGAACCTGGTTCATGAAATCCTCGCTGCCCGCCTGGTTCCAGCTTTCGAGGAGGACATCATCGAGTGGAGAGCCGTCCATGAATCGTGGAAAGGAAGAATCTTCAACCGGGAGAAGAGGGTTTTCCCAATCGATTTGCAGCTCCCAGCTCCCAAAAAGGTCTTCCACTTCGAAATGGGTCACCGAATCTCCACCTGAGCTGAAACCTCCAGCCAGAGAGTCTTCTTCGCAGGAAGATGCGAAAAGAGCTATGAGAAGGCCTGCCCACAGGGCTGACCCCGGGAATGAGGGATGGTGAAGGGTTTTCATGGGTGAAGGGATGGTTTTCCAACTTCCTATTGAATCCTATTCCAGGAAACCTGCCGCCGTTTTCTTTTCTATTGGTTAAGGTTGAAGGGACATGTGTTTTCCCATTCCTCTCCTTCTCCCCCTCCTCTTCCAGAGCACAATCTATGTTCCGGATGATTACCCCACCATTCAGAACGCGCTTTGGGCTGCTCAGGCCGGAGACTCCATTGTCGTCCGCGCCGGAACATGGAATGAGAGCAGCATTATGTTCTCGGGCAAGGCGGTGACCGTGGTGAGCGAAGACGGCCCTACGGCCACCATCGTGGACGCGGGCGGATCCGACGCAGTCTTTATCTTCGATGGAGGTGAAACCTCCGCCTCCATCTTGGATGGTTTCACCATTACTAATGGCAATTATGATGATGGTGGT
>DCAK01000028.1:0-1533 GCA_002311925.1 Planctomycetes bacterium UBA1135 | reverse complement strand
GTCCTTATCCAAGGAAATTCCACCACTTACTACGACGGTGCCGGTATGAATTGCTGGGCTTCCTTTCCGACCTTCGTCAATGTCACCATCCGAGATAACCAAGCCGGAAGAAACGGAGGGGGCATCATCACTTCCAGTGGACCGTCGAGTCTCACCGGAACGAATTGCATCATTTACGACAATGGGCCCAACAACATGAGGTATGGGGCCACAACCACCCTTGACTTTGAATATTCCTGCATCGCCAGCGCCTCCACCTACAGTTGGTTTGGAACCGGATGCATCGATGAGGACCCTCTCTTCGTCAGCGGGACCTGGGGCGAAGTTTATCTTTCCCAGACTGCCGCCGGTCAATCCGCCGACAGCCCATGCGTGGATGCCGGCGATCCGGCCAACACCCCTTCAGGGACCACCCGCACCGACCATCTAGACGACACCGGTGTGGTCGACATGGGCTTCCATCTCCCGGCCTCCCAACCGAGTCTGGAAATCGTCAATCTTGTGGCCGGTCAGGTGGTCGACGTGACCCTGTCGAATTGCACCCCCAGCGGCACCGCGATTTTGGCTTATTCCCTGCGCGGGGGCGGGCCCATCACGACCCTGTTCGGGCAGGTGTTTCTAACCCCTCCCTACAGCACTTTCTCNNCGCTCACCGTGGATGCCACCGGCCACGCGACCTTGTCGAGCCAAGTCCCCCCAAATGTCGCCGGCTATCCGGTTTGGTTCCACGCGGGAGACTTGACCCTCGGGGCCCTCACCAACCCTTTGGCAATGGTCATCGGTTGAGATTGCTTTCCCGGAATTGAGAAGAAGAGGATTTCCTGGCTGGACATGCGCCGCGGCCGCGGCCTTGGGTTGCATGAGCGGCGTCGGGTCCTGCACAAGCAGACCCCCCACTGCACCTCATGTCGTCGTCATCCTGGCAGACGACCTCGGATATGCGGATCTCGGCTTTACCGGGTGCGCGGATTTCCTGACCCCGGCCCTGGACGCTCTTGCGGCCGCCGGGGTGGTGTTCACAGACGGACATGTTTCGGCCGCAGTTTGCGCGCCCTCTCGCGCCGGACTCATTACAGGCGCCCACCAACAACGCCAAGGGTTCGAAAGCAACCTCATCTACAACGAGGAGGCAACCGGCTTAGCCATCGGATCTGCAACCTTGGCCTCAAGGCTGCGAGCCGCCGGTTACGCAACTGCTGGGGTGGGGAAATGGCACTTGGGGTCAGCAGAAGGTCAACACCCTCTGGATGTAGGTTTTGACCACTTCACGGGTCTCCTCAGAGGGGCCCGATCCTATTTCCCACAGATTAAGAAGGCTCCGAGCGCCCTGGTCCGCATCGAGCGGGACCGGGAAATCGTCCCGGAATCCCGCTTCGCCTACATCACCGACCTCTTCACCAAAGAAGCCGTCCGGATGATTAGTGAACATGAAGGGAGTCGGCCCCTCTTTCTCTACCTGTCCTACACAGCACCCCACACCCCGATGCACGGCCGGGAGGACTTGATGGAGCGGTTCGCCGATTCCATCCCCGA
>DCAK01000050.1:266-17673 GCA_002311925.1 Planctomycetes bacterium UBA1135 | reverse complement strand
GCCTGGATGAAATCGCCCGGGTCGATGAAATCCTCGCGAGCCACCTGGTGGCAGATTCCGGGGCTGACCCCGTCTCGGGCGGAGTAGTCGCGCACCCCGGTGCGGCGCTGAAATTCACGCTGAAGGTCACGGAGTTTCTGGATGAGGGCGGCGTGGGGTTTCATCCGCTCGACCCCGTCGGCGTAGAGGAGGTGGTCCTCGAAGACGGCCAGCTTTTCGGGGTTTTGAACCGAATAATCGGGGCCGTCGGCCTCCTCCAGGAAGGTATGGACCTGGGCGGTCGTGAACTCGTGACTGTAGCCGCCGTCCACCCGGGCCAGGACCGCGTCGCCGGGGGCCACGAAGGCCCCCTCGGGCCCGGGATTGACCAGGCGGGCCGCCAGCATCTTTTCCGCCAGGTTCATCGGACGGGAGCCGGTGGCGTTGTCGGGGGGCTTGATTTCACCGGCTTCCAACCGACGGGCGAAGGGGAACAACCCGCCAGACTCGAGAATGAGCCGGGTCACCGGATCGTAATGGCCGATGAATTCATCAAGCGGAATCCGGTCGCCGTCCTGAAGGCGGCGAATCATGTCGAGCCCTCCCATCAGCTGGCCGAGGTTGATGTTGTTGCGCTCGTGGATGGGCGCGAAGGAGGCGGCGAAGACCAGCCGCACGCCCGACCAACGCTCGCACTGGGCGGCAGTTTCTCGGCTCGAACCGGTGCCCTTGCGGCGGCCGCTGGCGATGGCCGCGAAGCCGCCCTCCATCAACGCGCGCGGACCGAAGACTCGCTCGCCCTCGTGCATCAACCCGGCGTAGGCGTGGACGGCGATGTCCTCGGGTCGGTGATTGAAGCAGGCCCAGGCCGGGGTCATCACATCGGTGTTGATGTCGTCGAGGAGCTCCTCCTCGGACAAGTCGGCCATGCGGAGGTCGAGGTCGCCATCCAGCTGGCGACGGATGAGAGTGAGGTCCTTGGTGAGGAACAGGACCCTCTCGCCCTCGGCGAGAGCGATTTCCCGTGGCGGCCAGGCGGCGTCGGCCATGGCTATCCGACGCGCTCGATCAGGACGGCGATGCCCTGGCCCCCGCCGATGCAGGCGCTGGCCATTCCCAGAGATTTTCCGGCCCGTTCGAGCTGGTGGACCAGGGTCAGGACCAGGCGAGTGCCGGTTGCGCCCAGCGGGTGGCCGATGGCGACGGCGCCGCCGTTGACATTGCACTTGTCACGGTCGAGGCCAAGAACCTTTTCGACGGCCAAGTACTGGGCGGAAAAGGCCTCGTTGATTTCGTAGAAATCGACATCGTCCTGGCCGATTCCGGCCCGTTCGAGCGCCTGTCCGATGGCGGGCACGGGGCCGATTCCCATGATGTCGGGCTCGACTCCGGCGATGCCCCAACTCTTGATGCGGGCCCGGGGGGTCCACCCTTCCGCCGCGGCCCGCTCGGCGGTGGTCAGCACCACGGCGGCTGCCCCGTCGACGATACCCGAGGCGTTGCCAGCGGTGACGGTGCCCTCCTTGCCAAAGGCGGCCCGCAAGCCGGCCAGGGATTCGGCGGTGGTTTCAGGCTTGATGTGGTCGTCGGTGTCCACGACGACCTCCTCGCGCCGACGCTTGACCGTGACCGGGACGATTTCATCGGCGAAGATTCCGCTTTCCACCGCCGCGGCCCCCAGCTGGTGGCTGCGCAGGGCGAATGCGTCCTGCTCCTCGCGGCTGATTTCGTGCTGGGTGGCCAGCTTCTCAGCGGTCTGGGCCATGAACAGCCCGCACCAGGGGTCCATCAGGGACTCGAAGAGGTAATCCTCGAGTTGTGGAGCCGCGCCAAGCCGGAAACCACCACGACCCCCCCGCAGGATGTGGGGGGCCTGCGACATGTTTTCCATGCCGCCGGCGACGCAGACCTCGGCCTCGCCGAGTTCCAGCATCTGGGCCGACGAAATGATGGACTGCATGCCCGAACCGCAAAGGCGGTTGACGGTCAGGGCGGGCACGGTGTGAGGTATGCCGGCGTGCAGCGCCGCGTGGCGGGCCCCGTAGATGGCTCCCTTTTCGGTTTGTAGGGCATTGCCCATGACCACGTGGTCCACCTGGTCGGGGGCGGCGCCGGCGCGCTCAAGGGCGGCGGTGATTGCGTGGGCTCCGAGCTGGTTGGCGCCGGTGTCGGCGAACAGGCCGTACCCGGGGGTGCCGGAGTACTCGGTCATGGCGGTGCGGGCGCCGCCGACAATGACCAGGTCCTTTTGGAGCTTCATGGTTCTAGCGACCTTCGAATTCGGGCTTGCGCTTTTCGAGGAAGGCCTGGACGCCCTCCTTCATGTCGCGGGTCGAGAACATCATGCCGAATGCGTCGGCCTCGAGGCTCTCGCCCTCGGACTGGCCCACTTCGAGACCGCGGCGGATGGTTTCCAGGGCAGCCTGGACGGCCACCGGCCCCCGCGAGGCCACCTTGATGGCGAGACCGCGGGTTTCGCTCCAGAGGGCGTCGGGTTCGACCACCCGGTTGACCACCCCCACCCGCCAGGCTTCCTCGGCCGAGAATTGCTCGCCGGTGAGAATCCATTCGCGGGCGACGGCCGGCCCGGCGATGCGGGAAAGGCGCTGGGTTCCGCCGAAGCCGGGGATGAGGCCGAGGCCGACCTCGGGGAGGCCGAGCTTGGCCGTGGTGGAGGCCACCCGCAGGTGGCAGGCGAGCGCCAGTTCAAGCCCGCCGCCCAGGGCGTAACCCTGAATCATTGCGATGACCACCTTGGGGCAGGCCTCGATGGCCGAAAGCATGTCCTGGCCGAAGTGACTGAAGGCGCGAGCGTCGAGCGGGTCGTAATCCGCCATTTCGGCAATGTCGGCGCCGGCCACGAAGGCCTTGTCGCCGCTGCCGGTCAGGACGATGGCTGAAACAGCGTCATCCATGGCGAGTTCCTCGATGGCTTCCCGAATCTGGCCCACGACCTCTGCGTTGAGGGCGTTGAGGGCGTCCGGACGCGAAACAGCGAGGCGGGCGATGCCGTCCTCGTCCACGTCCACCTCGAGGTCGGGCCAGGTGTACTCGACCTCCTCCATCACATCGTCCAGTTCCTCGGCCGTGCTCATGCCTGCTTTTCGAGGCGGACCGTAGCCCGCTTGATTTCACAGCGCACCTTGGGAGCCGAAACTTCGCCTCCGCCGCCGGGGCCGACGGGCACCGAAGCCAGCTTGTCGAGAGTGTCGTCGCCGGCGATCAGCTTGCCGAAGGCGGCGTACTGGCCGTCGAGAAAGGTGGCGACGTCGTGGCAGATGAAGAACTGGCAGGAAGCCGAATCGGGGTCGTTGCTGCGGGCCATCGAGATGGTTCCGCGCTGGTGGCTGTGGGCCGAGTCGTTCGAGAATTCGCCGCGAATCATGCCGGAGGGGCCGGAACCGGTACCGGTGCCCTGGGGGCAGCCGCCCTGGACCATGAATCCTGTCACCACCCGGTGAAAGGTCAGTCCGTCATAAAAACCGTCGGATGCGTACTGAAGAAAATTCCGAACCGTGCCGGGCGCGGCCTGGGGCCAGAATTCCAGAGAAAGGGTGCCGGCCTCCTGGCCGTCGATGGCTACCTCGAGGTCGACCCTGGCGTCGGCGAGGGCGGCGTCGTCGAGTTTCTGAATGTCGAGAGTATTTTCCATGGGAAGCTGCTTGGGGGATGACGAGGCTACTCCAGCCTCTTGATGACGTGCCAGCCGAAGGGGCTGGCGGAAAGGTCGTAGTTGGCAATCCCGACCTCGCCCACCTTCAATGTGAAGGAGACGTCGCCGAAACCAGGAACCATCTGGTCGCGAGGGAAGGACCTGGGCCCCATGCGGGCCATGAGATCCTTCTGCTTGGCCTGCATCTGCGACCCGTAGGATGCCTGGTCGAGGGTGCGCGCCTTCATCTTGGCGTCCAGCTCGGCCTTGAAGGCCATGAACGCCTTGCCCAATTTCGAACGGGACCGCTCGCCGTCGAGGTCGCGGACACCCTTGTTGAGCAATCGGTAGATGCCGGGAGGCTCGAGGCCTTCCTTGGGCGGGTCGTCGGAGAATTCGTTCACCAGCGCGGTGAAATCCTCGCCCTTGCGGGCCCGTTCAAGGATTTCCTTGGCCAGCGCTTCAGCTTCTTCCTTGCTGCGCTTGGCCTGGGTCGGGGTGCCTGTGAAGGAAATCAGCACATGCTGAACGACGATTTTTTCCGCCTCGCCACCCAAATCGAGTTCGGGCATCGGGCGGACGATGGATTCTCCTTCGCCGGGTTGGCCCTTGCGGACCACGGCCGTGACGATGAGGGCGTCAAGGGTGGGTCGGGATTTTTCACGGCCACCCAGGACGACGGGGATGTCGGCAAGGGCTTCCAAGGTGGCGACCCCGCCGTGGAGCTTGCCGAAGGATGCGTAACTGCCGTCCAGGTTCCAGCCTTGCTCACCCGTGTTGGAACAGACGAAGAATTGGCAGGATGCCGAATCGGAATCGTTGCCGCGGGCCATGGAGAGGACCCCGTATTCGTGGCTGAAGACGGGGTCGTCGGAAAATTCGCCCACAATTTGTCCGTGGGGGCCGTCGCCGGCGCCCGTTCCCTGGGGGTCGCCCCCCTGCACCATGAAATCCCGCAGAACGCGGTGAAACTTGAGTCCGTCGTAGAAGCCTTCGTCGCAGTAGCGGAGGAAATTGCGGACGGTGCCCGGGGCCTTTTCAGGCCAGAAGGTGAAGACCATCGTCCCCACCGAATTCCCGTCCACCGAGCACTCCATCTCGACGAAGAATCCACCAAGGGAGGCATCCGCAATGTCGCCATCGGGCCCGAAACCGAATGCAGGTTCGCGGGCGGGCTTGTACTCCGGGGCGCCCTTGGCCTGGTCGGCGGGAATTAGGACCACATCCTGGCCCACATGCCCTTCCTTGATCATGGGCGGGGCGGCGGCCGCCACGGCGGGACCGTCCTGGGTTTCGGAAGCCTGGCCGGTGCAGGCGGCGAGCAGAAGGAAGGGAAGGATTCTTTTCATGGGCGAGAGAAAGCGGCGGCGATACCGAGACCGCCACTTACGCAGAGAGTGGCGAGGCCGCGAGGGGTTCCGCGGCGGTTCATTTCGTGGAGAAGGGTGACGGCGATGCGCGCCCCGGAGCACCCGATGGGGTGACCTAGGGAGATGGCGCCGCCGTTGACGTTCAGAATATCCTCGGGGACGGAAAGCCGCTTGAGGCAGGCCAGCACCTGGGCGGCGAAGGCTTCGTTGAGTTCGAAGAGGCCGAAATCGGACAGGGTCCAACCACGGCGTTCAAGCAGGGCTTCCACCGCGGGAACCGGACCCAGCCCCATGCGGGCGGGGTCGGTGCCCTCGACCTGGCCGTCGTCCAGCAACGCCAGGGGGGCGATGCCCCGCTTTTCGGCCTCGGCGACCGACATCAAGACCAGGGCGGCGGCTCCGTCCGTGATGCCCGAGGAATTGCCCGCCGAAACGGTACCGTTTTCGGGGTCGAAGACGGGGGCGAGGGCGCCCAGCTTTTCCAGCGATGTGTCGGGCCTGGGATGCTCGTCCTTTTCGACCACCGTCGGGCCCTTGCGGGAAGGAACTTCGACGGGAACCACTTCATCGGCGAAGCGGCCCTCCTCCCAGGCTGCGCCGGCCTTTTGCTGGCTGCGCAGGGCGAAGGCGTCCTGGTCCTCGCGGGAAATCCCGTCCTCGGTGGCCAGGAGCTCGGCCGTGTCCCCCATCAGCATTTCCGAAAGGGGACAGGAAAACCCGTCCCGGTGCATGAGGTCCTCCACCTTGCCGTCGCCGAGGCGGAATCCTCCGCGCATCCGACCCAGCATGTAGGGGACATTCGACATGCTTTCCATGCCGCCGGCCAGCGCCACGGAGGAACGGCCCGATCGAATGGCGTCGGCGGCCAACAGGACCGACTGAAGTCCGGAAGCGCAGGCCTGGTTAATGGTCATTGCGGGCTTTTCCTGGGGGACTCCGGCGGCCCACATCACCTGCCGGGCGGGATTGGGACGGGCGCCGGCCTGGCGAGCCATCCCGAAGAACCCGGAATCCACAGCTCCAGGCTCGATTCCGGCCTTTTCCAGCGCCCCCTTGGCGGCCACCCCGCCCAGCTCGGTGGCGGGCAAAGGGGCCAATCCGCCCATGAAACGCCCGATGGGCGTACGGACGGCGGATGCGACTACGACGGGTTCCGGACCGGACATTGAAGGGACCGGGACGCACCCGGCGGCCCTACATTCTAACCGCCCCTAGAATCCCGCCCATGAAACGCGTTCTCGAGTGCGTCCCCAACTTCAGCGAGGGCCGCGACCGTTCGGTCATCGACCGTATCGCCGCCGCAGCCGCGGGCGTGGCCGGGGTGGAGCTGCTGGATGTCGACCCCGGTGCGGCCACCCACCGCACCGTGGTCACGCTGGCCGGTGAACCCGAGGCCGTGGTGGAAGCGGCGGTCCGGGCGGGGAAGGAAGCCGCAAGCCTCATAGACATGACCCGCCATTCCGGCCAACACCCGCGCTTCGGAGCCATGGATGTCTGCCCTCTGGTTCCGGTGTCGGGAATCACCATGGAAGAAACCGTGGAACTGGCGCGCGAGCTGGGCCGAAGGCTGGGCGAGGAGGCGGGCCTCAGCGTGTATCTCTACGAAGAAGCGGCCACCCGGCCCGAGCGACGCAACCTCGCCCAGGTCCGGGCCGGGGAATACGAGGGCCTGGCCGAGCGGATGAAGGACCCGGCCCACGCCCCCGATTTCGGGCCGACGGAATTCCAACCCCGGACGGGGGCCACCGCTGTCAGCGCCCGCAATTTCCTGGCCGCCTTCAATGTCAACCTCAACACCACCTCCACCCGCCGCGCCAACGCCGTGGCCTTCGATGTGCGGGAAAAGGGTCGCATCCAACGGGAGGGTCATCCCCTGACGGGCCCGGTGGTCCAGGACGCCGACGGCAACCCCGTTTGGATGCCGGGGTCGCTCGCCACCGTCAAGGGAATCGGCTGGTTCATCAAGGAATACGGAATCTGCCAGGTTTCACTCAACCTGACTGACCTGTCGCAGGTTTCCCTGCACCAGGCTTTCGACGAAGTCGAGGCCAAGGCACGGGACCGTGGCATTCGGGCAACGGGGTCCGAATTGGTGGGCCTGGTCCCCCGGTCGGTAATGCTCGACGCCGGCCGCCACTACCTCCGTCGCCAGCAACGTTCGACGGGGGTCAGCGACCGTGAACTGATTCACATCGCGGTCCGCAGCATGGGCCTGGACGAGCTGGGGCCCTTTCGTGAGGAGGAAAAGTTGGTGGAAAGCGCGCTCGAAGCCCGCAAGCGGGGGTCCGGCCCCGCCGCTTCCGCAGCCGAAGGAAGGGGCGCTTCCCCCAAGCCCAAGCTGGTCGAAAAGACGCTCCAGGATTTCGTCTGGGAAACCGCGTCGGAATCTCCCGCGCCTGGGGGAGGGTCGGCCGCAGCCGCAGCCGGGGCCCTGGGAGCGGCGCTGGCCACCATGGTCGCCAACCTTTCCTCCCACAAGCAGGGCTGGGATGACCGCTGGGAGGAGTTCAGCAAGCACGCCGAACAAGGCAAAGCCTGCCACGACCGCCTGCTTTCCCTGGTGGATGAAGACACCGCCGCCTTCGACTCAATCATGGCCTCCTGGCGGCTGCCCGCCGGTGACGACGACGAAAAGGCCGCGAAAGACAAGGCCGTCCAGGCCGCAGTCCGGAACGCAATCGAGGTTCCGCTCCAGGTCATGGAGGTCGCCCTCGAAGCCATGAGCACCGCCCTTGCCATGGCGGAATCAGGACTCAAGGCATCAGCAAGCGATGCCGGCGTCGCCGCCCTCTGCGCTCGCGCGGCCGTCCTCGGCGCCGGCCTCAACGTACGCATCAACGCCCCCGACCTCGAAGACGCCCCCCTCCGCGACTCCTTCCTGGCCAAGGCCTCCGAACTCACCACCTGCGCCGAAACCCTCGAAAAGAAAATTCTCGCCGTTGTCGACGAACGCTTGGCCGAAAACTCCCACACACAAGGCTAGTTCCGATGACCTCCATTGCTTTCTTCAGTTTTTGACTGGGAATCTTTCTCGGAGTCCTCAGAGGATGAGGACGAGTAAGTACTCAACGGTTTCGCTGGAGCTTGATTTTTACTCCTTGGCACGTCTTACAGGGCGGACCCAATTCACCTATTCAATAACACCGAATCGAACTTCGCTCAGTCCAAAGGAATCGCCGCCCCAATTGCCGCCCGTGGAATGGGCAGTGATCACCACATACTTCGCTGGAATTCCACCAAAGTCGACCTCAATATCGTGACCATAACGGGCAGTGCCAGCGGCCGGGGCGAACTCAAATTCACCGAGCTTGGTCCAACGTGAGCCGTCAGCGGAGTACTCAATGGTGACGTTTCGCAGGCCTCGGTCACTGCTCGAAAGCTGATTTTGGTTCCACACCCAAAGGGTGCCAAGGTCATAGATCTGATCAAACTGGTACTTGATCCACGCCGCCCCTGGCTCGGTGCCCGGGTGAGGATTGGAAGCGCCGCCACCTCCGGGAAGGGTTGTCCACATCGAAGAAGCGGTGATGCTGTTGTTGTGGACAACATCGGTCAACCCTGAGCCATTCGCACTTTTGATCGGAGTGCAACCGGGCCAGTGACTGGAAGCCGATGCAGCAATGCTCGAGCTTGGAATGGCATCTTGCGGAGTCGTTGGTATACCGCCAATTTGCGCAGCGGTCCAAAAAGCGCAGGGTTGGGCAGTGCTCCAGTGGAACTGCCAAGTGATGTAAGGCGTTGATGGAGTTTGATCCCAGTATTCCGGGTAGCGCCCGAATTGGTCACGTGTGGAGTTGTGGACGAACTCCAGGGTTGCCTGAATTAGGTGAAGCCAACGAGGGTTTTGGGTCTGCTCGTACAGACATACCCAGGCCTCGATCGCGGTGAAGCCAAAGTAGGACGGGTCCTGAATGGTCCCAGTAGCAGGGTCCACCCAGCGGTTCTCCATGGCCGTGGCAATGCGCTTGGCCTCGTTCAGGTGCTCAGGTCGGCCAGTAAGTTGATACAGAAGGGCAAATGCGTGCGCTGGGATGGCAGAATCGCAGGACCATTTAGGTCCATGAACGCTGCCGTCCGGAAACATTGCTCTCCAAAACAATCCGTCGCTGTCTTGCATGTTGGTGGTCAACCAATCGAGTAGCCGGACGCCTTCCGATAAGTAAAAGGGATCGTTGGTGACTTTGTGGATTTGCAGCGCGGCCAATGCGGCTGCGGCAGTGGAACAGGTAGCAATTTGCGGATTCCAAAACAGGAATAGTTCTTTCCACCACAGCCCTCCCAACGTCGGATGCTCAAGGCTTAGGGCAAAGGCCAAACTGTCTTTGGCGTACTGAAGATGGAAGGGGTCACCCGTGACCTCATAAGCTTGGATATACGAATAAGAGAGCCATGCGTTTTCATCGGAATAGCGATTTAATTCGTAGAAAGGAGGCCCCATGGCGACGGAGAAGCCACCGATGCCGTTTGTGTTGGCGTCCCAATAGGCACCGACTGTAGCCTCGGCCAAATTCTCCAAGCGAGCTTGGTAACGATAAGGATCCAGCTTCGCTGCCTGTGCCAGGGCCCGCATCTGCATGCCGATTCCCCAGGTAAACGAAAAGGCGTCACGGTTCTGGTCTTCGTAATAGAAGTAGGTGTCGGCAACTCGATGGTCGAGTTTGATTTGAGCCAACGCTTCGGTTCCCCATCTTGCGAATTTCTCTTGCGGCCACGGCTTGGGGGTCTTTTTCTGCGCTGAAGCCGCAGTTTGGAATGCCAACGCCGAGTTGGCGCAAGCAGAGACTAGGAATATGGCTGCAAGGGTTTTGGTGATCTGCATGGCACTAGGACAGAACATCGAACCATTAGGGGGAAGGCCGACGGACAGGGCTATTCCATCCCATCGTAGCCCCGGCGACGAATTGGAGGAGAGTTCCCTTACCAACGCTCCCTTCGTTACTCCTCGACTACCCCGCCAGCCGCCACCACGGCACACACGGGATTCTCGCCAAGAAAATAACCGAAGTGATCCAGGTCAGGGAGGTCGAGGATGACCAAGTCGGCATCGTGGCCCGGCACAAGGCGGCCCTTGCGGTCGCCGGCCCCCAAACTGTCGGCGGCAGTGGAGGTGATGGCGGTCAGGGTCTCTTCGGCGGTGAGACCCAGGCGTCGACGCGCGAAGTGGGCAACTTCGGGGAGGCTCGGGCAGGGACAGGAACCGGGGTTGAAATCCGTGGCGATGAAGCAACGGACCCCTGCGGCAAGCAATCGGCGGGCCGGGGCGTCCGTCTCCTGGCCGAGAAAATGGGCGACGGCGGGAAGCAACCCGGCGAAGGTCGTGCCCAGGGCCAGGGCCTCCAAACCCCCGTCCCCGAGCATCTCGAGGTGGTCCACCGATTCGGCGCCAAGCTCGACCGCAAGTTCCACCCCGCCCAGGATTTCGAACTGGTCGGCGTGCACCCGAAGTGCCAGGCCCAGCTCCTTGGCCTTTTCCAGGTACCTGCGGGAGCGGTCGAGGTCGAAGGCGATGCCTTCGATGAAGACATCCGCGGCCCGGGCGAGGCCCGATTCGGCGGCCGCCGGCAGGCCCTCGTCGCAAAGCGCGTCCACCCAGCGGTCGGGATCGTCCCTGTGTTCCTCGGGAACGGCGTGAGCCCCCAGGAAGGTGGGGAAGACCTCCATCCCCGTGCTTTCCGCGGCGGCCGCGATGGCCCGGAGGGATTTCAACTCCTCCTCCACGGTCAGCCCGTAACCCGACTTGGCCTCGCATGAGGTGGTGCCGTGGCGGCGCATCCTCCGAAAGTGGCCGGCCACCTTGAGCGCGAGCTCCTCCTCGCTCAGCCCCCGGACGGCCCGGACGCTGGAAAGAATCCCGCCCCCGGCGGCCGCGATTTCCTGGTAGTCGGCCCCTCGGGAACGTAGGGCGAATTCCCCGGCCCGGCCTTCGGCAAAAGCGGGGTGGACATGGGCGTCCACGAATCCCGGGGCCACCACTCCCCCCTCAGCGTCCAATTCCGAAGCCGGGGCCCAGCGCTCGCGCAGACCCGAACTGGGACCGGTCTCCAAGACCTTGCCGTCGCCAAGCGCCACCCCGTCCCCCTCCAGGACCTGCTCCCCCGAAAAGAGGACGCCGGCTCCGTGAACCAAAAGGTCGCAGGGCGCAAGGGTCATGTTCGAAGTATGGGGCGCCCCTGCTCCATGGCCTCAGCTCGGGGAAACCTCGTCGAGGACGGCATCGTAGACCGCGTGAATTCCTTCGGCCTCTCGGGTGATGGAATGGTTTTCAACTACATAACGCCTTGCCTGCTCGCCCATGCGAAGCAACGCTTCAGGGTCATCAAGAAGACCCTCAAGCGCGCAATGAAGAGCCTGAGCATCTCCCGTAGGGACGATGTCCCCATTCATTCCGGGAACCAGAATTTTCGGGAAGTAACCCTCGCTCGAGGTGAGGGCCGCGGCGCCGGAGGCCATGGCTTCCAACGGGGTCAGACCGAAACCTTCGGAACGCGGGACGGCCACGCAAAGGGAAACCCTTTGATACCAGCGCTTGATGTCCTCGAATTCGAGGTCTCCCAAAAAGACAATCCGGTCCTTCAATCCCGCGTCTTCCACTTGTCGCATCAAGTCGTCACGGAAATCGTGGTGGCTGGGTTTGCATAGACCGGTAATGACCGCCGTGAAATCTGGAAATCGCGGCAAGACCTCGCACATCGCGGCAACAAAAATATCCGTACCTTTGTCCGGACGAATCCGTCCGAAGTTTCCAATCCCATACTTCCCCGGCAAGCCACCCTCTTTCCAGGCAATCCTCTTATCCGAAGGAGGCGAAAACTTGGCGACATCCACGCCATGAGGAACAACCCGCGTATGCCAATCCAAATAGGACGCCGAGCGTTCCGAACCCGTGATGATAGCCGATGAACGATTGACAACTGCCCTCCAAAAAAACCCATGTCGCCTCGGGGAATCCACCGTGTACACCAGCTCCCAAGGTTGCCGGAGAATGTATTTGAAAAACAGGCCCAGGATTTGGCCAGTCGGGCGTCGCGCATGCCAAATCCGCCTGGAGCGCCCCGGCGGCGAGGTCCAACCCTCCCGTAGGACTTCCCCAAACGTCAAGGTTCCATCAAGACCCATCGAGCCTCGGTCGAGGAAAGCGGTGTTCCTCATGCCTTGTTGAATGGGAACGAGTGCCCGCATGGTGGCCGCAACGCCCGCATATCTTCGATGGAGGTTCACCACCAAGGTCTCTGCCTCACGAAGAGAATGCGGGGAAGACATGCGAAATCGCGAGGCCAACCAAAACAAGCACCATCAGTGAAACGGTGGCCTTCCATTCCAGTGTAGAATGCCCATGGAGTTCGGGTCCATCCAGACCCTTCATCTCCGACGATTGACCGAAACTTTTTTCTCGCATCTCAAGGCGCTCCTCGACCTCCAGGTTCAGGACACCCCTCCTCCTTTCTCCGGGAGCGCCTTCCTCCTCCCCGGATTTCTGCTCCTGCTTGGAGCGGCCCTGGGAGGCTTGCGCACGCTCCTGGCTTCACCGCTACGAGCCAACCTCACCCGCCACCTCTCCGGAGCCATTCAAAGCCGCATCGAAAATGCCGCCGGCACGGACGGCATGACGGCGGCCGCCGGACTGGGCCGACTTTTTTCAGTCGCGGGGGCCGTCGTCCTGCTCCTGACCTCCACCGCCTCCATGCATGGAACCGGCAAGGGCCCCATCTGGGTGGGCGCTGCCCTGGTTGCCGGCCTCCTCCTGGAAGGGGTTCCCGCCCTCGTCGAGCGGGGACGCGGCATCCGGACCCTCTCCTTTTTCCTCCCTCCCCTTCAACTTCTCGCCTTCCTTCTTCGCCCTCTCACCCTTCTCCTGGGCAGCGTTCTTAGGGGAATTAGCGCCGAAGGCGGCAAGGAAAAGAACGGCAGCGGACTCGCGGGGGAACTTCTCGATGTGGCGCGGGAAGCCGAGCGGGAGGAGGAACTCGACGAGGGTGAACGGCGCATGATTGAAAGGGTCATGGAACTTCCCGATACCGACGCCGCCGAAGTGATGACACCCCGCACCGAGCTCACCGCGCTTCCGGTGAAAGCGTCGTTGGCGGAGGCCCTCGCCCTGTCGCGCGAAACCGGATTTTCACGCATTCCCGCCTTCAGCGAGGACCTCGACCATGTCCAGGGCATCTTCTATGTCAAGGACGCCCTCGCATTGGGGCCCGACCAGGCCGCCCTGGAAAACACCCTCGTGGGTGACCGGCTCCGCGAGGCTTTCGTGGTTCCGGAGACGCTTCGAGTCCCCGCAATTCTCGAAGAGATGCGCCGGCGCCGCGTCCACATGGCGGTGGTGGTGGACGAATACGGAGGCACCGCCGGGGTGGTCACCATCGAGGACCTCCTTGAAGAAATCGTCGGCGAAATCCAGGATGAACATGACATCGGTGAACCAGCCGAAATTTTCGAGAAGCTGGAGGACGGAAGTTTTGTGGTGGGCGGTCGCTTCGAGGTCGATCGCCTCAACGACCTCCTCCAGATTTCCCTTCCGGAAGACGAAGATTACGACACCGTCGCCGGCTTGATTTGCGAGCGCCTCGAACACATTCCCGCCCAGGGTGAAACCCTGGAATTCGAAGGGATGGTTTTCGAGGTTCTGGAATCTGACGAGAGGCGGGTCCACAAGGTTCGAATTCGCCCCCTACCCGGCGACAAGGAAACCGAAGCCGCGTGAGCCGCTTTTCCTCCTCCGCGGTCGTCTTGAGAAAATGGCCGTTCTCGGAGAGTTCCCTCGCCCTGCGGGTCTTGACTCCCGCCCAGGGAACGGTGTCGCTCCTGGCCAAGGGAGTCCACAAACCCAAGAGCGGGTCGTTGGGAGTTCTCGACACCTGGGCCCTGGTGGACCTTCAGTTCGGGGGGCCCCCAGGAGCGGAAATGCTCACCCTTTACAAGGCGGGGCTCATCGACCGACTTCCCGGCCTGGCTTCCAGCACTGAAAAATTGGCGGCGGCCGGCCTCCTGGCGGAAATCGCCGAACTCGCGGCTCCTCCGGGCGCCCCATCCGAGGAGGTCTTCGCCTGGTTCGAGGGAATTCTGCGCGAACTCGCCGGCGATGCCGACCCCTTGACCGTCCTCCTGGGGGGAATCCTGGAAGGTCTGGCGCTTCTGGGCCTGAGCCCCATCCTCGAAAAGGAGGATGCGGAAGAGGCAAGGTGGTTTTCCCCCGCCGCCGGAGGCCTTCTCCACTCCGGGGCCTCGCGACCAGAAGAAAGAGCGAAGAAAGCCGGCCAAGCGGAACTTGCCATCCTGCGTAATCCAAGGGACTCGGCGGACCTTGCCGACCAGGTCGCGGTCCTTTCCATGCTGGGGGACTTTCTCGGTTACCATCTTGAGCGGATTCCAAGGGCATGGCCCCTGGTTCAAAAACGATTCCACCCATGAGCGCACGCGTTTATTTCGTACTCCTGCTCTGCGGCCTGGCCGCCTGCCAGACACCGGAAAAGGATCCCCTCGCCTCCTCCGACCTTGCCGAGGTCCGTGCCCTCATGGCTGCGGGGGAAAATGGTTCCGCTTGGCGGACACTTCAAGGACTGGAGGAAGAGGACTTCGACCGTTTTGCCCAAGCTGAATACAGCCAATTGGCAGGCGACCTCGCCTATAAAAACGGCGACTTCGACCTTGCCATCCGCAATTACGAAAACTTTCTACTTGCCGGGGCCACCGCCCAGGATTCCCTCCAGGCCGCAGCTCGCCTTTTCGAAATGGGTTGCGCCTACATGGATGGTGAAGTCCGCATTCTCGGGGTGTTTTCTGATTCCCACCGAGGCGTGGTCACTCTGCAGCACTTGGCCGCGTGGGCGCCGGACAGCCCTTACGCCCCTGAATGCCTTGCCCGAGTGGCCGGGGCGGCTTTCGAATCCAACCGTTTCGGGGAAGCGGACGCCGATTACAAGACTCTCCTTCGCTTCTATCCAAATTCCGAATGGGCCGACCTTGCCCGTTTCCGAATCGGTCTGTGCGGATTGGAAAGGGTCAAGGGCCCCTGGTCCGATCCCAAGCTGATTGCCCAGGCAATGAACCAGTTGGAGACCTATCTGGCTCAGGCCCCCTCAGGGCTTCACCGCGAGGAAGCCATCGAAGCCGTTTCCCATCTTGAAGAGCTGGCCGGCCAGCATGAAGTCCTGGTTGGCGACTACTACCTCTCCATCGGCAACATTCGTGGAGCCCGCCTCCACTTCAAGGAAGCCGCGGGACGCCAAGGAACGAGCGCGGCCGAAACCGCGAATCTCCGCCTGGCCGACCTCCCCCCCGACCCCGTGCCCCTCGACCTTGAAATCCAACCATGAGGGCGGCCCTTCTCTTCATCCTGCTCGGCGCCTGCGGTTATCACCTCGTGGACCCGGGTATCGGCGGCGGCCGCTCACTTTCCATTCCGGTAGCGGAAAACCCCACCCGGTGGCGGGGCATTGAAAGCTCCCTGACACTCTCCCTGCGAGAAGAGGCTCAGCGCCAACTGGATGTCCGCCTCGAATCCAAGGACGATGCGGATCTCGTTCTCACTACCCAGGTCATCAACGCCTCCCGAAGAGCACTCGTCGCCGACCGGCAGGGAAATGTGTCGGTTGGCTCGGCCGCTCTCACCATTGATTGGCAGCTGGTCGATCGGTCCGGCACCCAGCTTGGGGAGGGCCGTTTTCGAAGAAATTTTGAGTTCCGCCCCGATGTGGGCGAGAATAGTGAAGATTCCCTTCGCAGAATCGCGCGCCAAGCTTCGCAGGCCATCGTCACGGAAGTGAGTTCCCGATTGGCTGAAACCGACTAAACAGAACATGGACCTCCACCAGGAACCCGAGAACGAATCCGGCCAGCCGGCGCGCAAGCCCGGCACCAAGCCCTTCCTCATTCTCACCCTCCTTTTCCTCTTGACCCTGGTCTACGCCGGGAGCCAAGGCCAGGACCGTGAGATGGGGGAAGATGAATTCTGGTATCTCCTTCATACCGGTGAAATCGCCGAGCTCTCGATCAACCCCCCTCGCCAGCTTTCGGGAATTCTCAAGAGCGTGGATGGCGCGGCAGGCGTTCCCTTTTCTCTTCAGGTCCCTGAAATCAACCAAATATGGCCGGAGGTGCGGGTCGCCCTGGCGCGTTCCCGCGACGTGGAGAGCCCTCTCTCCCTCATCCGTTTCGCCAAGATGGTCGAAGACGGGGACGCGGTCCCCGTGCAGGCCTGGCCCCTGAAATTCCGCCGGCTTCTCAACCCCGAGGATCCAACCAGCTTGCAGACCGACCAGAGACTCTTCGTCCTTTACGAAGATTCCCAAGGTTCCCACTACACCGAAATCCAGGCGGGCGGGCCCGGCAATCTCGACCTCGCCAGGATTCGCAAACTGGTCACCGGAGCTGGAGCCACCGTCCAGAACGATCTCGTCTTCGATTCGGTCGCAGGGCTGAAGACGGACGACGGCAATTCGACCCTCATGTTTCTTCTCGGGAGTTTCGGCCCCATCCTTCTCCTCATCCTTCTCTTCTGGTTTCTCTTCATGCGCCAGATGAAGGGCCAGGGCCAGGGATTGCTTTCCTTCGGCCGTTCCAGGGCCGTGGTCTACAACAAGGAAAATCGAACCGGTGTCACTTTCGACGATGTCGCAGGCATCGAGGAAGCCGAAGCCGAAGTCTCCGAAATCATCCAATTCCTCAAGTTCCCCGAGAAATTTCTCCGCCTGGGCGGGCGCATCCCACGGGGTGTGATGCTGGTGGGCCCGCCCGGCACCGGGAAAACCCTCCTCGCCAAGGCCATCGCCGGCGAGGCCAATGTCCCTTTCATCAGCATCAGCGGTTCGGATTTCGTCGAAATGTTCGTCGGGGTCGGGGCCAGCCGCGTGCGCGACCTCTTCAAGCAGGCCAAGGAATCTGCCCCCTGCATCATCTTTCTGGATGAAATCGACGCCGTGGGCCGCAAGAGGGGTTCGGGCGTGGGAGGCGGGAACGACGAAAGAGAGCAGACCCTCAATGCCATCCTCGTCGAGATGGACGGTTTCGATACCGATACCAACATCATCGTCATCGCCGCGACCAACCGTCCGGATGTCCTCGACCCGGCCCTGCTTCGGCCCGGCCGTTTCGACCGGGAAATCATCATCGACCTCCCCGATGTGCTCGGTCGGGAAAAGATTCTCGCTGTCCACACCCGGGGTGTGAAACTTGCCGAAGCCGTCGACCTAGACAGCGTCGCCCGGGGAACTCCTGGGTTTTCCGGGGCCGAATTGGAAGCCCTCGTGAACGAAGCCGCCATTCTCGCCGCCATGAAGGACCACTCCTTCGTGCGCCAACCCGACCTTGAAGAAGCCCGGGACAAGGTCCGCTTCGGCCGCCAGAAGAAGTCCCGCGTCATGGACGCCGAGGACAAGAAAATCACCGCCTACCACGAGGCAGGCCA
>DCAK01000050.1:0-166 GCA_002311925.1 Planctomycetes bacterium UBA1135 | reverse complement strand
CCGCGGGGCATGGCCCTCGGGGCCACCATGATGCTTCCCGAAAAGGATCGGATTCACATGTCGAAGAGGCAGCTGCTCGACGAATTGACCGTCCTCTACGGAGGCCGGGTGGCCGAGGCCCTGTTCTGCGACGACATCACATCCGGCGCCAGCAACGACATCCAGC
>DCAK01000121.1 GCA_002311925.1 Planctomycetes bacterium UBA1135 | reverse complement strand
GCCCTGGGTAATCATGACCACGAAAGTGGGAAGATTGGCGTTGGCGCTCCCAAGTCCATACGACATCCACGAGCCAAAGCAGGGCCGCCCCGGCTGCTGGGTGCCCGTTTGAAAGAAAGTGATGGCTGGTTCGTGATTGATGGCGTCAGTGTGCATCGAACGCACTAAGCACATCTCTTTGGCAATCGTGGCAGTGTGGGGCAAGAGTTCGGAGAGCCAAACCCCGTCCTGATTGTTCTCGTAGCGCGAAAACTTGAATATCGACGGGGCCACCGGGAAGCGGGCTTGGCCGCTCGTCATGNNGGGCAGGTTCTCGTTCATGCTGCCGAGACCGTAGGCGAACCACGCACCGATACAGGGCCGGCCCTCGACCTGCTGACCGGTCTGGATGAAGGTGATCGCCGGCTCGTGATTGATGGCATCGGTGTGCATCGACCGAATGACGGCGATGTCGTCGGCCATCGACGCCGTATGGGGCAAGAGCTCCGAGAACCATGCGCCGCTTCGACCGTGCTGGGAGAACTCGAACACCGACGGTGCGATGGGAAAGCGAGACTGGCCCGAGGTCATGGTCGTCAGGCGCTGTCCCTGGTGGATGGATTCGGGAAAATCCTGGTCGAAGCGGTCGCGGAGGCCAGGCTTGTAGTCATACAAGTCAAGCTGGCTGGGCGCACCCTCCATGTGGAGGTAGATGACCCTCTTGGCTTTGGGCCTGAAATGAGGTCCCAAGGTTCCAACCCTCGATGATTCCCTGGCTCCGAGGGAATCCAGGGCGAGGGCGCCGAATCCTGCTCCCAGGCTGCTCGCGGTCAAGCCGAAGAACCTCCGCCTGGTGAGCATCAGGCGATGTTCAGCGAGAGGGTCGAGCGGGGCGGAATCGTTCATGGATTCAGGTGCGTGTAATGACTTCATCAAGAGACAACAGGGCATTGGCAAGGAGCGTCCAAGCCGCAAGTTTCGGGGCATCCATGCTGCCCGGAACTTCCGCTTCGCCCACCTCGAGGAGCTTGGTGGCTTCCTCGGGCGCTGATGTATAACGTTCGAGGAAAGAGTGAAAGGCTTTCTGGAGGCGCTCTGCTTCAGGGGCGCTCGGTGCTCGACCCGTGCAACGCAGGAACATCCCATTGATTCCTGCCTGGATGTCCTCACCGGCAGCCATGAAGGTTCGCTGGGCCAGGACTCGGGCCGCTTCCACGAACTGGGGGTCGTTCCAGAGAACGAGGGCCTGAAGAGGCGTATTGGTGGTACTTCTCCGAATGGTGCAGAACTCCCGAGTGGGAGCGTCCAGGGTAAGGAGCGAAGGGGGAGGACAGGCCCGTTTCCAATAGGTGTACATGCTGCGCCTCCAAAGGTCGTCGCCGTCCCCGCGCACAAAAACCCGAGTGTTCGACTGGGGCATGGCAATCTCCTCCCAGAGACCGGCGGGCTGATAGGGCTTCACCGAAGGTCCCCCCATTTGTTCGACCAGAAGCCCCGACAGGTGGAGGGCTTGGTCACGAATCTCCTCGGCTCCCAAGCGGCGACGGGGGTAAGAGGAGAGCAGCCGAGTTCCAGGGTCCTCGCGAACCGCTTCGGGCCTGAGATTGGAGGACTGACGATAGGTGCTCGAGGTCACCAACAGCCGCATCATGGCCTTGACGTCCCAACCGCTTTCGCGGAATTCCACAGCGAGCCAATCCAAAAGCTCGGGATGGGAAGGCCACTCGCCCTGCATCCCGAAGTCCTCGCTGGTAGCAACGATTCCCGTGCCAAAAACCAACTCCCAGAATCGGTTGACGAACACGCGGGAGACCAGAGGATTGCCAGGAGAGGTCATCCAGAAGGCCAGCCCACGGCGATCGTCGGGTGCGCCCTCGGGAAGAGCACCGAGAGAGGGAGGAATCCCCCGCTCTACCGGATGATTCATGTCGGGTTGGTCGTACTGACCCCGCATCAGGACATAGGTTTGACGTCGCTCAGCCCGTTCTCTCATGACCATGGTCAAGGGGATGGATTTCCCTAAATCGCCCATTTCCTTGGAAATGCTGGCGGCCCGCTCCTTCTTCTCGCGAAATACCGGGGAGTATCGGCCTCTCCATTCATCGGAAACCCGAGTGGCAAGGTCGTTCGCACCCCGTTCCCGGACAGCATCCTTCACCAGGCCAAAAACCGTCGACCCCACTAGAACAGATTCCTCCGGACGAGCCTCCCAGTAGTAGCCGCCTACCCCTCCCGTGTTCACGATTTTCAAGACCAAAGTGTGTTCGCCGGCCGTGAGGTCGAGGGTAAGTCGATCCTGGTCGGGAAGGGCTCCGCGGTCAATGCGGTTCTCGAACACCTGCTTTCCATCAAGAAAGACTTGGACGCCATCATCGCTTCCAAGAGAGAATTCCACCGTTCGATCGGAAGGAACGAAAAACCTTTTGCCCGCGAAGGAGACCTTCTCCCCCGCGGGGAGGTTGCCGTTGACCTTGCCGTCGGCAAGACCATTCACCACGACCCAGGAATAGTCGGAGGGCGGGTACTTCTTGTCGAAATCGATGGTCGAATCAGCTTCCGGCCCAAAAATCTGGTCGTAGCCTGAATACTTGCTCTCAGGGTCGTAGGGCCAGGTTCCATACCAGGCAGAATCCGCAACCGGCAGGGCATCGAGCCCAGCATCGGATATCGTCCCCGGCGTCACCCGAACTCTGCCAAGGGCATGCTTGGCGTATGTGGATTGGTAGCCCAGAGTGATACGCAGTTCCGTGCCACCTGGCCATCCGAAGGGTTCATCCACCAGGAAGAGGCCGGTCCTACCTCCGGGAACCACGTGGGCATTCACCGCCCAGCCCGTCGTGTCGTTCCGAAAAGGTTTGAGGAGATTGACAATCTCGTAGTCGAACCCCGAACCGGGCTGCTCGTGGTCGGCCCAAGCCCAGACGAGGTCCAATTCCCTGGACAGGGCGGGGTCGTCGACAGATACGGCTTCGGCCCTGAACCCAGTCATGACCGCATTGGAATTCCCTGCTCTACCCACCCCCCCATTGGGAAGGGAAGGGTCAGGCAAAGCCTCGAAGAGGAGTGTGCGGAGATTTGTCCCCTCAGTTCGAAAAGTCAGGACGTGGTCCTCCTTGTCGGGGTTCACCCCGGAGACAAGAACTGAGCCGTCCTCCTTGATAGTCATCGTGGAACCGGCCGATGCTTCGGCTGCCAAAGTCTCGGTAGCGGCCCAGACCACCCCGTAATTCTCGGAAGTGGTGGCCAGGAATTCCGCATAAGCCGCCGCGTCTTCGGCTGAGGGTTCCTTCAGCGAGGCTTCCACGACATGCAGTTCGGCTTTCAGGGCATCCAGCCGCATGGTTTGCCCGGAGCTTGGAACCTGGATGAAGGGGCGGAACGCCCGCTGAACATCCTGGACCTGAGGGTAGAGCCCCACCTCGTCATTCGAGTTGAAGTAGGCGAAGAGGGAGTAGTAATCCTCCTGGGTAACGGGGTCGAACTTGTGGTCGTGGCAACGCGCACAACCCACGGTCAAGCCCATGAAAACCGAACCGGTCGTGTCCACCCGGTCCACGGAGTATTCAACGAGATACTCCGCGTCGATGGCTCCGCCTTCATCGGTGATGACATGGTTGCGATGGAAGCCACTCGCAACCTGCTGATCCAATGTCGCGTCTGGCAGAAGGTCTCCGGCCAACTGCTCAATGATGAACTGATCAAAGGGCATGTTGTCTCGAAACGCCCGCAACACCCAGTCGCGCCAGGCCCACATCTGTCTCCCGGCATCCATATGGATTCCGTTCGTGTCGGCGTAGCGGGCGGCGTCAAGCCAAGGGAGTGTCATACGCTCGGCATAACGGGTGACATAAGGCTCTTCCGTCAAGATTCGGTCCACCCAGCGTTCGTAGACCCCCGGTTCAATGTCCGCAAGGAAGGCTGCGTATTCCTCCGGGGTGGGTGGTAAACCGGTCAAATCCAGAAATACTCGACGCAGCAGCTTTGCGGGTTCAGACTCTTCGGGGTTTGGAGGCAGCCCCTCCCTTTCAAGGCGGCTAAGAATGAAGGAATCAATGCTGTTCCGGGGCCAGGAGGAGTCGGCCACTTCAGGAACAGGAGGGCGTCCGGGCGGTTTGAAGGCCCAGTGGCCCTCGTAGACGGCCCCATCCTCAATCCAGCGTCGGACAAGTTCCTTTTCCGCCTCGGTGAGTTGGGGCTTGGGCCCGTCCACCGGCGGCATGCGGTCCTCGACATGGTCGGCGTTGATGCGCCTCCACATTTCGCTGGCCTCCGCATCCCCGGGAACGATGGCCGCGTAACCACCACGGTCGGCGGTGGCTTCCTCCCTCAGGTCCAGCCTGAGGTTCTCCTGCCGGGCCCCGGGGTCGGGCCCGTGGCACTGGAAACAGTGGTTCGAAAGAAGAGGGCGTATATCCCGGCCGAAACTCACCTCCTCCACCGAAAGGAGGGCCGCCGTGCCAGCGGTGGCACCCGCAAGTCCCAGGCAAAGAAAGGCCTGACCGACAGGAAGCAAACGGCCCATGGTCAAGCCAGGGGATATGTGAAAAGGGCGTCCTCGAGGCGACCAGTGCTGTCGGAGAAGGACTCCACCGGGATGTCCAGACTGTTGAGGATGCCGAGGTAGAGGTTGCTCAGGCGTTCGCCGTCCCTGCGCCAAGAGCTGCCATGGCGAAGCCCCATGTTGGCCCCGCCTGCGATGAGATGGGGAAGGTTGCGGGAGTTGTGGGTAGTACTCGCCCCCGTTCCGTAGAGGACAATGGTGTTGTCGAGAACATTGCTGGAGCCTTCGGAGTAGCCCGCAAGACGCCCCAGGAAATAGGCCAACTGTTCGCTCAGGAACAAATCGTACTTGGCGAAATCAAGCTGTCCCTGGCGGTCGGTCGCATGGGAAAGCTGATGATGCCTTTGACTGAGGCCCAGTTTCTGGGGGAAGGTGTCGCTGATGCCCATCCCGTCCTCCCGATTGAGCATGAAGGCCACCGAGCGGGTGATGTCGGCATCGAATGCCAAGGCAATAAGGTCGAACATCGTCCTGTACCAGGCACCCGGGTCTTCCGCCTTGTCCATTTCAAACCGGAGGCTTGAATAATCCTGCTTTTTGAGAGGGATATCGATCCAGCGTTCCGAGGCGATAAGGCGCTCCTCGACTTCGTTGAGGCTGGTCAAGTACTGGTCCATCTTTTCCCGATCGGACTTGCCGAGCTTCTTGGAAAGGTCGGTCGAATTCTCGTGAACCGCATCCACCAGCTTGATTCTCTTTTTCAAGCGTTCTCGTTGGTCAGCCATGGAAAACCGATTGGCCTGGAAAAGTTGGTCGAAAATCTGGCGGGGATTGTTCTCAGCGGGGATGGGTCGCCCCGCACGGTCGTAGGCAATGGTGCCGGTTCGGGATGTGTAGCCGACTCCGGCATCCACGGAAAGAACAAGGGATGGACGCCGACAATGTTTCTTGGTGTGGGCCGCGACCACCTGGTCGAGCGAAACCGTGTTGAAGGAACCGGGTACCGGGCGATGGAGGGGCGCGCCCGTGAGCCACATGTCCGAGCAGAGATGGGGGTCGGCCTTGGGCCCGCTCGGGTGCTGGAGGCCACCGAGGAAGGTGAGCTTTTCCCGGAAGGGGCTGAAAGGAACGGTGGACCTATTGAATTTAAAATCAGGCCCAATTTGATCGGGATACCAAGTCCACTCCGCAATCTCGTTCTTCTCGTTCGGCAAACTCATCCCGTTGGCCGTATAGAGGGCGCAGAATCGGCGCGGAGGGAGAGGCCCTTTGGCTGGCCAGTTACCCAGGAATTCCAGCGGAGGCAGGAAAAGGGAGGCTCCCAGCGTTCCTTTGAGGAAGGACCTGCGGGACGGGCTTTGAAACATGCTGATGGCCGGAATCCTCTACTTTTTCAGGAAGAAGTCGCGGGTGGCGACGAAACGAAACATGTCCCTCAAAGGATAACCGGAATCAGCCAGACCGCTCATCTCCTGCTTCAAATCGGCGATTTCCCCGTATGTGAGTGCGCGGCCGATGGCGTAGGTACCCAGGTGCTTGAGGAAGCTGAAAGCAACCTGGTCAAGTCGTTCATCCGCGAGATAGTCCTTGAGGGCATTGAGATCTCGAACCGTTGTCCCGTCGGGGAGAACTGAACTCGCGTCCACATCTTGCGCGGCCTTGGGCAGTCCTCCGGCGTCCATCGTTTCGAACGGTATCCCCCAAGGATCGATTTTCTCATGGCAACCCAGGCAGCCTTCCTTTGAGCGGTGAAGCTCGAGTTGTTCGCGCAGATTGAGCCTTCGAGCCCCGATGGATTCTTCAAGAGCAGGGATATTGGGTGGAGGGTCAGCTGGCGGTTCGGCGATAATTTTCCGGGCCAACCAGGCTCCTCTCGTCACGGGATTCGATTCCCTCCCGTCAGACAAACCGGTGAGAATGGCTGCCTGAGAAAGGAAACCACCTCGGTTGGGGTCGTCATGACGGATGGGAACAAAATCGAGGCCGCTGCCTGGCTTCTGCGCCAAGCCGTAGTACTCCGCGAGTGCATCGTTCACGACCACGAAATCTGAGCGGAGGATGTGGCGAAGTCCAAGATTTTCCCGCACCAGGTGCTTCATCAATTCAATGGGTTCCCTTTTCACTTGGGCCCGGGTGTGGACATCAAGTCTTGGAAAAAGGAGCCTGTCGATTTCAACCGAGTCGAACTTGTCGAGTTGCAGCCATTGGAAGGTGAACTCCTCGATAGTGTCCTCGAATCGAGGGTCGTTCAGGCACAGGTCGAGCAGGCCATCGAAGTCCTCCCGATGGCTCCCTTCTGCCGCCACTGCCAGGAGCCGAGCGTCCGGGGGGGCGCCCCAAAAGAAGAAAGACAGCTTGGAGGCGAGCTCGTGGGGGCCAAGATCCTCCCGTTCGGGCCCTTCGCTGGTTTCAATCAAGAGAAGGAACTGGGGGGAGGTCAGGACGGCGAGCAGGCCCTGCTTCACACTTTCCTCAAAGCTACCGCCGTCGGCGAGGGCCTTCTCCCAGATTCGATGGGCCCAGTCGACCTCCTCTTTTCGAACTGCACGACGCCAAGCCCTTGGCATGAAATCTTCGAAAATCTCGCGGGCATACCGGGGAAGATCCGCTTGGTGAGGGGAGTCAATGAAGATTCCGCGGTGGGTTCTCGGAGGCCACATCTCATAGAAGGGCCCCTCGAACTCCACTGAATGGATACGCAGGCGGGGCATGTCGGCGCCATCCACCCACTGGGACCGAATGCCTATTTCACGCACCCCTGTGAGATAATTCTGGTTCGGGGCCAGCATAGCCGGACGCGGAAAGTCGTTGAGAGCGCCCGTGAAGGAAAAGGTTGCCGCTTCGGGGGACGTCACGGGCTGGGGAGGGCCAACAGGTCCTAAGGAGGAACCGCAGTCGCGGCGAAACCCCAAATGGACCCCCAGGTAGGGATTGCGACTTTCAAAATCCAGGAAGTCCCGGGCCTCCTGATTTCTCTCATTCAAACGATGGAGTCTCCATTGCTCGAGTTCTGCTTCATTCCCGTTGGGAATCTCTAGGCGGAGAGGGCCCTTTTCGAGACGAAGGACAGCGAGGCCTCGAGCCTGGGGCTCCCGGGAGTAGGAAAACACTTTCTTGTGGACCTCCTCCCCCAGGTAATCCAAGGTCAGGACCGCCCCGTCAAAACGGCTTTCGAAATTCGGGCGATTCCTGATAATGATGTCGTCCACTTGGATGGCCGGGTCAAAGGAGAGCTTGACCCAAGGGTCTGGTGTCTTGTCCACGGAGTGCCCCATGGTTTCTGGATTCCCATCAACCAAGTTCGTCCACGGGAACTGGGTGTTGTTCTGATAGTTGGGAGATCCACTGACAGTGGCTTCCCCAGCACGATTCCCACCGTCATACATCACCTCGATTTCCTGAAGATTGAGAGTCCGATTCTGGCCTGGCAACTTGACCTCCAACTCGTCAATCCATCTACTTTCTAAGCCCTCCACGCGAATGACCTTCGGAGGCGCTCCGGCTCCCCCCACCGTGGGCAGCATGAACATCTGTTCGCCTAGGTGGGCGTAGATCTTCTCCGCCTTGATTGCCGGCTTGTAGTAGGCGTCTAGTCGGTAAATCCCGGATTCCAGAATGGAGACCTCTTCCTGTCCAGGCTTGAGGGAGTATCCGACCTCCACCTTTTGAAGAACCGTCGGGAGAACCCGAGTATTAGGATTCAGAGTGAGGTGGTCGGGGTAACGAGAAGCGACGACCCGGACCCGAAAATCCCCCGTCCGAGGAAGCTCCCGCAGCGAAACCTTGAAGTTCGGGGTCGGCCCCATGGTCGTCGTGACCCCGAATTCCCCGAGGAGGGGTTTTGAAGGCCGCAAGAGCACGCCATCTTCCATAATTTCATAAGGCGACTGGCTCTTGGAATACCCGCCGGCCCCTCGAAAACAGCAGAAAACGGAGTGGGCCAGGTCGTCATAGCTCCGCATCCCTCGGACAGTCGCGTTTCCCTCCCAGCCCTCAATGAAGTCGTACTTGCGGCGCATCCGGAAAGGGACGACGGGGAAGGACTTCGGGGCGTCCAACTCAGTCAACTGGAAATGAGCGGTGCTCATCAGGTTGCTGCCCGCACCGAGGATGAGCTTCCCCTTGTAGGGGTCGGGGTTGCAGTTCTTGCCCAGGTCGATGCGGAAATTCTGAACCGTCGGAGGCTGGTCCTCATCCACGATGCAGAGGTCAAGCGCCTCTTCGGCAATCTGGAAGTAGTACTCCATCTGCAGGGGAGAAAGCTGCATGTCCAGGGCACTGTTTCGGAAGCCATCCTTGGATACCGCGTCCAAGGGCAGAATTTTTCCGAGGTCTTCCCGGAGGCCCAGGAGTTCCCTCAGGGTTCGCCGGTATTGGTCACGGGTAAGGCGCCTCACTGAGCCGTTCATGTCCCGCTGATTCACCTTCGCCTCGTCGAGCGCCTTCGAAAGCCAGGTCACCAAGTGAGCGCGTTCCTCCTGCGACGGGTGGAGAAGGGCCTTTTTCGGGGGCATGTCCTCGTATTCGAGCATCTCCACCACCAGGTCCCAGGTCTCCAATTCCTTATTGCGAAACTCCCCGGTGAGCATGTCGATGCGCACCTCGGCCTTCGCTTTCTCCGGGCCATGGCAACCAAAGCAGTATTTCCTTAGAAGCGGACGAACCTCTTCGTCGAAACCGGGTTTTACTGGTTCCTGCGCGCCTCCCAAGAAAGCCAAGCAGGAGGAGGCCAGGAGGAAAAAAACGCCCCAGCGAGCGAGGGGATGCCGCAAGTTCAACACAGCTCCTAATTTAACCGGGAGACCCTTATCCCGGGAAGAAAGAGCCGCGTTCCTTCCCGGATTTCCACCTTTTCCTGGTTGTCGGCCGCTCCCAGTTGACGCAAAAAGCGCGGGCCCACAAATCTGGAATCCTCCGATTTCGGGACTCCTAGAATGAGGCCGTGATTCTCAGTCCCCTGTTGCTTGGCTTGATTCCAGCGATTTTCTCCCAGGAACCGCTGAAGGTCTACATCCTGGCAGGGCAATCAAACATGGAGGGCCACGCGCATGTGCGGGTGCTGGATTACATGGGTGAGGACCCAGCGACGGCGCCCATGCTGGCAGAGATGAAAAATCCTGATGGCAGCCATCGCTTGATTCCAGGCGCATGGATTTCCTTCCTGACTGGAGTTTCAGGCAGGATTGACGGGGAGAATCGGGAAGTCCATGGCCAGTTGACTGCTGGTTACGGCAGCCAAGTGCAACGAAATTATTCAAAGCCAGGAGAAAGGATTGGTCCGGAACTCGCCTTTGGAATCACCATGCAGAAAGGCTTGGATCAACCGGTTTTAATCATAAAAACTGCTTGGGGCGGGCAATCCCTGCACACAGATTTTCGATCTCCAAGCTCCGGCCCTTACGCACCAACTGAAGATGACATCAAGCACCAGAGATTCGAAACCAAGGAGCAGAAGGAAAAATTAGTCTCGAAGACCGGTGCCCGCTACCACCAGATGGTGAATCATGTGCGCTTCGTACTCCAAGATATCCAGCGTGTTTATCCCGATTACAATCCCAAGCGAGGCTTTGAACTGGCGGGATTCGTTTGGTTCCAGGGGTTCAATGACATGGTGGGCCGCAATGTGTATCCATTGGTTCCCTCAAATCACCCGACCCCGCGTTTCGCGAATTACACCAAGTGGTTCGCAAACTTTGTGCGTGATGTGCGCAAGGATTTGGCCGCCCCTAGCCTGCCCTTTGTCATGTGCGTAATGGGCGTGAGTGGTGCGGATGCCGATGCAGGCAATCAGGCGTTCCGCTTCAGTCAAGCTGCGATTGCCGACATTCCGGAATTCAGGGGAAATGTCCTGGTGGTGCCAACGGCCCCTTACTGGGATGAAGCCTTGGCCAAGCTGGACCGGAAACGGGTGGATATCCGCCAGATGCAATATCTTCTTAAAACCAAAAACTCGAATCACGAAAATGCCGATGGCAGCATGACGCCTGAGGATATCCAAAAGTTTCTCACTGAATTCGAGAAGGAATTATTCACCGCGGAGGACTATGCATTGGAAAAACGAGGCAAGTCCAACGCCGGCTATCACTACTTGGGTTCGGCCAAAACCTATTCCTTGATTGGCGTTGCAGCTGCCGAAGCCTTGTTAAAGAATTAGACCCATGGGATGGCGTCCCCGGCACGATTCGAACGTGCGGCCTTCGGTTTAGGAAACCGATGCTCT
>DCAK01000105.1:18532-26173 GCA_002311925.1 Planctomycetes bacterium UBA1135 | reverse complement strand
GTCTCCTGAATCGCCCTCCGCCGTGAAGCTTCATCCATCGCCACGCGGATGGAACGGGTTTCCCGGTCCGCAAAAAGAAAGACCCGACCCTCCACATGCCTTGCCGCCCTGCCGCAGGTCTGAACCAGAGCCGTTTCAGACCGTAAGAAGCCCTCCTGGTCAGCGTCGAGAATCAACACGAGGGAAACTTCGGGCAGGTCCAGGCCCTCCCTCAGGAGATTGATTCCGACCAGAACGTCGAAGACGCCGAGCCTCAGGTCTCTCAGCAGCTCCGACCTTTCCAAGGTGTCCACGTCCGCGTGCAGATAACGAGCCTTCACCTTGTTCTCCTGAAGGAATTCCGTGAGGTCCTCAGCGCTTCGCTTGGTGAGCACGGTGATGAGAACCCTCTCTCCCGCCGCCACCCTTTCCTTGCAGGCCACCAAGGAAGCTTCGACCTGGCCGGCAACAGGATGGATTTCACAAGCAGGCTCCAGAAGGCCCGTTGGCCTCACGACTTGCTCCACGCAATCTCCTCCCGAAAGTTCCCTTTCCTCGGCTCCCGGTGTTGCCGACAAGTAGAGGACCCTCCCAAGAAGGTCTTCGAATTCCTCCCGACGCAAGGGACGATTGTCCACCGCGGAGGGGAGACGGAAACCGTGCTCGACGAGAGTTTCCTTTCGAGAGCGGTCCCCTCGGGCCATTCCGTTCACCTGCGGAAGGGTTACATGGCTTTCATCCAGAACGCAGAGAAAGTCACGAGGAAAATAGTGAAGCAAGGTGGAGGGGGGATGCCCGGACTCGCGGCCCTCCATGTGCCTTGAATAATTCTCGATTCCCGGGCAGAAGCCCAGCTCTTCAAGGTCCTCCAGGTCAGACAAGACCCTTCGGGAGAGCCTTTCCGCTTCCAGATTCTTTCCATCCTTTCGAAGGTCCGCTTCTCTATGGGCAAGCTCCTCCCTGATTTTCCCCATCGCGGCCTCCACCTTTTCCTCGGGTTGGACGAAATGCCCCGCTGGAAAGACCCCCAGTTCCTCTGCTTCGCCAAGAAGCTCCCCCGTGAGGGGGTCCAGGACCATTAGATTGGCCAAGGAAGTGGCATCCATTTCGGCTCGATAAACCCGGTCCTGTTCATGGACCGGCCAAACCTCCACCGCGGGCCCGCGCACCCTGAAGGTGCCGGGTCGGAACCTGGCATCGGTCCGCAGGTACCGGGCCCTCACCAAATCAGCCATCAAGTTTGCTCGAGTGGTCGCCGCCCCTCTCCGGAGGACCACGGACAGGTCACGGTATGCCCCGGGGTCGCCCAACCCATAGATGCATGAAATGCTGGCGACCACGATGACATCCCGCCGGGCCAACAGGGAGGCCGTGGCCTTGTTCCTCATGCGGTCGATGCGCTCATTGATTCGGGCGTCCTTCTCAATGTAGGTGTCGCTGGATGCAATGTAGGCCTCCGGTTGAAAATAGTCGTAATAGGAGACGAAATACTCCACCGCGTTGGTGGGAAACAAGGCCGACAATTCCTGGTAAAGCTGGCTGGCCAGGGTCTTGTTCGGAGCCATCACCAAGGTGGGGACTTGAAGCCCTTGGATGACATGAGCAAGGGTCAGGGTTTTCCCCGACCCCGTCACCCCTAACAGGACCCTCCGCGCATCTTCGCGCTGGAAAGCCTCCCCCAGGGAGGCTATCGCCTTGGGCTGATCCCCGGCCGGGGAAAAGGGACTTTCGAGTTTGAAGGGTGCCTTCATGGCTGGGGTACCCGGCAAGCGCCGTGGGTCTATAGAATGCCAGCCCTTCGAATCAGGGAAAAACCATGACCGAGGACAAGAACAACCCCCGTACAGAAAGAGGCGCCCGCATCCTTGAGGAACTCAAGGCCAGGGCCGCTTCCAAAGAAACCCCTTCGGCCGAGGAGGCTCCCCAAGAGGAAACAAGCACTACCCCACCCTCGAGGGAAAGGCGGAGGCGGGGTTCAACTCGCGAAAAATCTTCCAGCCGCAGGTCCGAGCGAAGGGCCTCAAAAAGGGGCAAAAGAAAGGGGAAAGAAGAGGGTGAGGAAGCTCCGAAGTCAAAAGGTGGTTTGATTGCCGCCGTGGCCGGAGTCGTCATTCTCGGCGGAGCAGTTTGGTGGTTCGGATTCAGAGATTCGGGAGAGAATGGAATTAAAGCCTCGGATGGGGAAACGTCACCACCCTCCGTGGTGGAAGAGTCTGTTCCCGAAGTGGAGCCCCCCCCGTTTGAAGTGAAAGCCCCGTCTCCACCTCCTGAAATCGAGGAGGAGGCCCTCCCTGGAGAGGACACTCCCCCCATCCCATCGGCACCTTCAATTCCCCGGCCCTCTGCCGATTTCACTCCGCCGGGGCCAGGCGAAGTCATTTCCTACAAGGGGATCACCGATTCGTCCGTTTTGAACCTCGCATCCGTCCCCCTCCTCCCCAAATGGGAAGGCAGCACGGACGAAGAATGGGCCGACATCCAGGCCGATGTGGCCCTTTTCGCAGCAGACGAGGGGGTCCGTTCCACTCGGGCTGGAGACCGCTTGGTCCAAACTGGCCGAGGGGCATTCCCCGGAATCGTGAACAGCATGCTTCGAGGAGAATGGAATACGAAGGGTGCGGTGCGCAACCAACTCAGCCTCAACGACCTCCTCGCCAAGATGGGAAAAGGAACCAACCTGGGTTGGAAATCCACCGAGCTTCTCGACCCGGGAAGCCCGGAATTCATGGAAGCCGCCTTGTTCGACAAAAAGGTGGCCGCCCAATGGCATTTCTTTTGGGTTCGCAAATTCTCCGTTGATGATGCCCAATGGGAAGGCTTCGCGAGCAATGAGAAGGAGAGGAAAAAGAAGGCCGCCGAGAAGGCAGGGGCAGCGGGGCCTCTGAAAGACGCTTCCCCTCACACGGAAGATTTCGACGACTAAGCCGGGCTGTCGGGCTGCAAAACCTCGACCTGTACTCCATGGTCTCGGAGATAGGCCTCAGCCGCTTCCACCTGTTCGTCATCCCCTTCCAGTTCCAGCGACAGAATGGCCACGGTGTCCGTGACGCTCGCCCCCCGGATATTGGGAACCACTCCGAATTCCTTCCCCATGGTGAAGAGCAAGGGCTCCTTGATGAGTTCGGGGGGGATGGTGCAGAAGAGGCGCTTTTTCATTCCTTGGTTTCGGCCAACAGGTTAGCAGGGGCCTTCCTTCTCCTGGCGAGGAGGAGGAGAAACCAGAAGGTGGCGGCGGGCAACGGGGACAGCCAAGGCTGGGCCCCCAGACCCGGAACGATCGACCCCCAGAGTTGGTAAAGAATCCCTTCTCCCGCCGGGTCCCAGCCTCCTGCGCTTGGAGCGCCGGGCCAAAGCAACCAAATCCATGCCGATGGCGGGAGGAATAGTTCAGGAACCCAGAGAGGGAGCAGAAGGAGGCCGACCCAGGCCGACCCGAGGGCGCTCCTGGAAAAACCCCTCTCGATGAGGAGGACCACCCCTCCCCCCCAGAACAGGGTTGCCATGACGGTTCGGGCCATGGGAAACACTTCCTCTCCCATGATGAGGCCGGCGACCGCCAGCCCGAAGACCATCAGCCGCCCCAAGCCCGCACCCCAGGCCCAAAGAAGCGGCCCGAAGAAGCAGAGGGAAAGGGTGAGGATTGGCATCTGGACTCGTTATGACTCCTGGACTAGACTCCCGTCGAGCCGACATAGCCAAGTGGTAAGGCAAGGGATTGCAAATCCCTCATCCCCAGTTCGAATCTGGGTGTCGGCTCCATTTGCCCGCCAAGGCGGCCCAGGCCACCGCCCCCCATCCCATGATGAGAAACAGGCCCCCCAGCGGAGCCGTGTGGAGTGCGGCCTGACCATGGAAGGCCCGCAGGTAGACGTCGCCGCAGAATAGGGCGACCCCCAAACCGAAGAACCATGCCCCCCTGGCAATCCAATTGGACTTCACCACGGTCCCCAAAATACCACAGCAAAGAATCCCCGCGGCACCCATGATTTGCTGCTCAAGAGCGGAATCGAATCTCGCAAGAGATTCAGCGGAAAGGATTTCAAGGAGCCCATGAGATCTCCAGGCGGACAAGCCAGCCGCCAAGAAAAGAAGGAGGGACCCTCCAGCCCAGGGAAGCTTCGGGTGCATGGACATGTGAAGATGATACGGGTTGGTAACCTGTCGGGCCGCATCGGGGGAGTAGCCCAATGGCAGAGGCAAGGGACTTAAAATCCCTCCAGTGCGGGTTCGAATCCCGCCTCCCCTACAACCTTCAAGATGACCGACCCCGAAAAGTCTCCCTCCTCCCAACGGGATGTCCTGCTCATCGAGGACTCCCGCACGGGAAGAAGGTTCGAACTGCCCATCACGGACGACACCGTTCCTGCCATGGGTTTGAGGGACATTCGACTCCAGGAAGAGGATTTCGGGATGTTGTCCTTCGATCCGGCCTTGACTAATACCGTGACCTGCCGGAGTTCCATCACGTACATTGATGGAGAAGCGGGGATTCTCAACTATCGCGGCTATCCCATCGAGCAATTGGCAGAAAATGCCGACTTCCTGGACGTCATCCACCTCCTCCTCGAAGGGGACCTTCCCACTCCATCCCAGCGCGACCTTCTCGAAAGCGAAATCCAGGCCGAGGTGCGCCTTCCGGATTCTTCGGTCGCCCTGATTGCTTCCTTCCCCGAGGACGCCCATCCCATGACCATGCTCACGGCGGCGGTCGCGGGCCTTGCCTCCGAATTCCCCGATGTGGAAAAGGTCCGTGATCCCGGAAATCGGAGGGCCCAGGTTCTTCGACTTCTTGCATTGACCCCCGTGCTTGCGGCCTTGGCCAATCGCCACTCTGCCGGGCTTCCTCCTGTTCTGCCGGCGGAGGGGGATTCCTATGCCGGCGGATTCCTGCGCATGCTCCTGTCCAATCCGGAAGGGAAGGCCGACATCCACCCGGCCATGGAAAGAGCCCTGGACGCCCTCCTGGTCCTGCACGCTGACCATGAACAGAATTGCAGCGCAAACGCAGTTCGCGCAGTGGCAAGCAGCCTCGTCAATCCCTATTCCGCCGCGGCCGCGGGAATCGCAGCCCTCCACGGGCCCCTCCATGGCGGAGCCAGCCAGGCCGTCCTGCAGATGCTGGATGAAATCCCCTCCTTGGACGATGTCCCCGCATTCCTGGATTCATGCAAGACTGGAGAACGGCGCCTCATGGGCTTTGGCCATCGCGTCTATCACAATTACGACCCCCGGGCCAAAGTCATTCGAGACCTTGCCGCCCAGGTCTTCGAGATTGTCGGAGACGACCCCAAGCTCGCAATTGCAAAAGCCCTGGAAACCGTCGCCCTTGAAGACGACTACTTTATTTCCAGGAAACTCTTTCCCAATGTCGATTTTTACTCAGGCCTCATCTACGCGGCCCTTGGCTTCGACCCGGGAATGTTTCCCGTCTTCTTCGCGGTCGGCCGCATGTCGGGCTGGCTCGCGCACTGGGAGGAAATGATGGCTGAACCTTTCAAAATCGTCCGGCCGCGCCAGATCTATCAAGGACCGGCGCGGCGGGATTGGATTCCGCCCGACGAGAGAAAGGGCTAGGACACCAAGTCGAGCATGATGCGGGTGCCCACTCCTCGGCCACCGGTGGTCATGTAGGATTTTTTGGGACCATTCCACGCGGTTCCAGCGATGTCGAGGTGGACCCAGGGAACATCGCCCACGAAGAAGGACAGAAAGGCCGCCCCGGCAGTGGTGCCGGCTCCCTGGCCTCCCGCGTAGATGTTCTTGAGGTCGGCGTATTTGCCTTTGGCCAATTCCTTGTGTTCCTCCCAGAGCGGCAAGGGCCAACATCTTTCGCCGACTCTTTCGCCTGCGGCCTGGACTTTCTCGAGTTCCCGTTCGCTGTTCCCGAGAACGGCGCTGGCCAGATGGCCCAATGCATGAACCACCGCCCCGGTGAGAGTAGCCATGTCGTACATGGCCTTCGGCGCGATTTCAGTCGCCGTGTAGTGGAGGACATCCGCCAGGACGAGACGGCCTTCCGCGTCGGTGTTCAGGACCTCGATGGTCTTGCCGTTGGAGGCGGTGACGATGTCGCCGGGGCGTTGGGCGTCGTTCCCCGGCATGTTTTCCACCAATCCCATGATTCCATGAACCTCGTCCTTGCAAGTGGCTCCGTGGCTGAGGGCGTGAAAAACTCCGAGAACGGCAGCCGCTCCTGACATGTCGAATTTCATTTCATCCATTTTCGACGGCGGCTTCAGTGAAATTCCCCCGCTGTCGAAGGTCAACCCTTTCCCGACGATGGCGACCTTGCGTCGGGTCTTGCCTTCGGGGGTGAACGTCATGTGCACGATACGGGGGGGATGAACGCTTCCCTGGGCCACCCCCAGGAGGGAACCCATTCCCATCTTCTTCATAGCCTCCGGACTCAGGACCTTGATCTGAATGTTGTCGTGGCCCTTGCAGACTTCCCGAGCCTTGGCGGCGAAGTTTTCGGGGGTCAGAAGGTTCGGAGGGAGGTTTTGGAGGTCACGGGCATACAGGTTTGCCGCCGCGCCAATGACACCTTGTTCAACCGCGCGCTGGACGGCGGCGCTTTTTCGAACGCCTGCGAATTGAATGGAATCCACCTGGGCCTCCTTGCGGTTTTCCTTCAGGATTCCGGGGTCATATCCCGCCATGGCGGCGCCTTCAGCGGCAGCCTTGGCAGTCGCCACATCCTTGCCCAGCAGGGCCATGTCCAAAACCAATGTACACCGCTCCCGACTTTCGGCGGCGAGGCGGGCATGCCCTGCGGCCTCCCGCACGTCCTCCGGACCCAGGTCGTCGGATTCGGGAAGCCGAATCAGGAACCATCGGGCCCCGTGGGAGCCGCGCAAAAGAATCCGGGTATCGGCATCGTCCTTGAAGTCCGCCTCCCAGATTTCCTGAGCGGGCGCGTCTTCCCCCAGGGACGGGACTTCCCCCTTGGGGACGAGGACCGCAATCAGGTTGTCGGATGTGGCTTCAGGGCGGGTGATGAGTTCAGTTTTCAATTGTCAGGTTCTCCTCGGGCTTACATGCCCATGTAGGCGGGACCTCCCTCTTCGGGGACGACCCAGTTGATGATCTGGTAGGGGTCGGCGATGTCACAGGTCTTGCAGTGGACGCAGTTGGACGCATTGATGTGAAGGCCTTCATCGCCACGCCAATCGTAGACTTCCGCGGGGCAGAAATGTTGGCACGGATTGCCGAATTCTTCCGTGCAACGAGTGGTGCAAATTTCAGGGTCGAGCACCACGAGGTGGCAGGGTTGGTCCTCTTCATGGGAAGTGCCCGAATGGTAGAGGTCCGTGAGCCTGTCGAAAGTCAATTTCCCATCGAAAGAAATGTGTTTCGCTGGAGACGCTCCCGCCTTGTAGCGGGCATGGTCAGCCTCCATGGGGAGTCTCCCGGGAAGGCGCCCACCCAGCAGGTGGTCCAATCCGGAACGAAAGACTCCGGCACGGAATCCTTTCTGGAACGCCTGCCGGAAATTACGCACCTTCCAGAGTTCCTGCCCCGCCCATGTTTGGCGAAAGTCGGGAAGAAAGGATGTCAACGCGGAATTCCCCTGCCCGGAGTTTTCGGCAAGGGCCTTGGCTGCCGCGCGAGCTGCCACAAGACCGCTTTTCACGGCGAGGTGGAGGCCCTTGAGCCTTTGGA
>DCAK01000105.1:7435-18474 GCA_002311925.1 Planctomycetes bacterium UBA1135 | reverse complement strand
AATCCTGCCGCATCCCCGAGAATGAGAAAACCGTTCCCGGCTACTTCGGGAAGTGAGAACCAGCCACCTTCTGGAATGGTCTTGGCGCCGTACTTGAGAAGCTTCCCTCCCTCGAGCAGGAAGGAAATCGATGGGTGGGTCTTCCATTCCTGAAGAGCGGCGTGGTAATCAAAACCCGCATTTCCGTGATCCATTCCCACCACGAAACCCACGGACAATCGATTGTCGGGAAGCCCGTAGATCCAACCTCCCCCGAATTCATTTCCGGTGAGCGGCCACCCTGCCGTGTGCACCACTTCGCCCTCCATGGAGTGCTCCACTTCCCAGAGTTCCTTGACCCCCACGCTCCAAATCTGAGGGTTGGAATCCTTGTCCAGGTCCAATTCCGAAAGCAGGGATTTCGTCAAGGACCCTCGAGTCCCTTCCGCCAGGACCGTGACTTCAGCCCGGATGTCGAATCCAGGTTGGAAAGTCCCTTTTTCTTCTCCTAATCGGCTCCGTCCCTGGTCCACCGTCCTCACTCCCAAAACCCTTCCCTCGTTCACGAGGACCTCAGCCCCGGACACTCCGGGATGGATTTCCACGCCTTCTTCCTCCGCCTTGGAGGCCATCCATTTCACCATGTCGCTGGCGGAAACCATCCACTTGCCCCGGTTGCGGAAGGGTGGCGGGCAAAAGAATCCGGAGAACTTGCGTCGCCCCTTCTTGTTCAACCACCAAAAGGAGTCCCCTGTCACTTTCTTCGCCAAAGGGAAGCCTTCCTCCAGGGCGCCCGGGTGCAATTCAAGTATGGACCGAGGGTCGAGAACGGCTCCACTGAGTTGGTGCCCCCCAATCTCGGAGGCCTTGTCGACCACAAGGATGGCCTTCTCCAAACCACCTTCCCGGCATTCCCGCGCCAGTTGGGTCGCGAAAGCGAGTCCTGCGGGCCCTGCCCCGACGACCAGGACATCCACTTCCAGAATTTCTCGTTCCACCGTCGAAGGATAACTCCGCTCAGGCCCGGACAAAGGGATTGGAATCAGCTTCCCTGGATATCGAAGTCGTAGGACCGTGTCCGCAGTGGCAGAGGGTTTGTCCAGGAAGGGTGTAAAGCTTGGTGCGGATGGATTGTTGGAGGTCTTCCCAGGACCCCCGGGGAAAATCCGTCCTTCCCACGGAGCCCTGAAAAAGAACGTCCCCCACGATGACGGCTTCGCTTTCAGCATCGTGGAAGACGACATGACCCGGAGTATGGCCAGGGCAATGGAGAACTTCGAGGGGGGTTTCCCCCACCTTCAACGCCATCCCCTCGTGGAGGTCTCCATCCGGTTCGGGAGATTCCACCCTCCCCCACCCGTAGAGGTCGGCTTGCTGGGGTAGGGAGACGCGCAAGAACTCATCCCCCGGGGGGAAAAAGAAGGGAACGCCCAAGGCCTTCTTGACCTCGGCGGTGCCCGAAATGTGGTCCAAGTGACCGTGGGTGGCGAGAATCTTCTCCACCTCAAAACCCATCTCCGCCACCTTGGCCAAAACTGGCGCCGCCTCTCCGCAATCACAAATCGCGGCCCTCCCGGTTTTCGAGCAGACCAGCAAGGTGCAGTTCTGCACGAACGGAGTCACTTGAACAGTATGGATTTCAAGCATGGGTGCACCCCCCTACCCAGGCGGCCCCTCCCGTGCGGACCTCCTTCTTCCAGAGCGGGGCGCGCTCCTTCAAACCCTTCATGAACTCTTCAGCCGCCTTGAAACCGGCGGCCCTGTGGCCTGAAGCCACGGCGACAGCGACAGTGGGCTCTCCCGGTTCCAAGGAGCCGACTGAATGTTGGACGCACACCCTGAGGACATCCGGGTCGTCAAAAGATTCCTCGGCCAATGCCTCCAACACTTCTCCGACCCTTTCGGCCCAAGCTTCATATTCCAGCCTCAGGACCTTCTCATCGCCCACATGGCCGCGAACGCTTCCCACGAACAACACCACGCTTCCCGCGTCTTCTCCGGCAACCGAGAGACGCACCTTTTCAGGGTCGACGGCTCCCTCCACCAATTCGAAAGAAAATCGTTTGGACATGGTCAGCCCCCCGACACCGGGGGCAGGAGGGCCAACTCGGCCCCTTCTGGAATTTCCATGTCCCCATGGACCATTTCCTTGTCCGCCCACAATGCGAATCCGGTGCCCCTGAGAAAGGGAAACTCCTTCTCGAGTGCATTCTTCAGCGCCCGGGCCGTGGACCCGGACCCCTTCAATTCCAGGGATTCGCCTCCGGCCGATTCCCGGAGACCCGCGAACAAGCGGACCCTTCGGCTCAAAACCTAAAAGGGAACGTCGCTGTCGGCGGTCCCTGCCTGGAATTCACCAGCAGAGGGAAAATCAGGGGCCGCGGCCTTGGCGGTCTCCCTGGGGGACCCTTCCTCGCCCTTGGTGCCCGTGAAGTGCCAGCGAAGACCCACGATGTCGACCTTGGAACGCTTCTGGCCGGTCTCCTTGTCCTCCCAACTACCGTAGTTGAGGCGGCCCTCGATGAGGACGGAACGCCCCTTCTGGAACCACTTGCTGAAACTCTCGGCCTGCTTGCCGAAAAAAGTCACATCGAAGAAATGGGCTTCATCCTTCCAACCCCCATCTCCGTCCGGGCTTCTTTCATTGACAGCAATGCCGACCTTGGCCACCTGATTGCCTGATTGGGTCTGGCGAAGTTCGGGGTCTCGAGTGAGATTGCCCATGATGATGACCTTGTTGAAGGATGCCATGATGTTGTTGATTTCTGGGGATTGGACAGTTTGGGGTCCGAACGGCCATTCTAGACTGACCCACCCCTTGGTTCCTCATCCCTTCCAGGAAATTGCCCACCCACGCTTCTGAACGTCGCACCCATCCCCGGACCCCGGCCCCCGATATCCCGCTTCGCATCGGCCCCGAGGAAGGGAACGGTTTCCGGGTCAGGGACCTGTCCAAATCCGGGGTCGCCTTTTTTTCGGAATCTTCCATCCCCCTGATGACCCTGGTTCAATTCACCCTCGAAATCCCCGACCCGGGAGGAGATTCCCGTCAGGTTTTCGGCCAAGGGGCGGTGGTTCGCTGCGAACCCTTGGCCCCATCCGTTGGGCATTTCGAGGTCGCGCTTTTTTTCCAGGACCTGGAAGAGGAGGCCGCGCGCTGGATCGGCGAGTTCGTGGCTTCAAAGCCTGACTGACAAGGCTCTCGCAATCCCCGACAAGTCGAAGTGGATTCCTGCCGTGGGAAACCCCAACTCTTCGGCGCATCTTGACACCTCTTCCACGCGGCCCGCTCCGACTTCCAGGATGAGCAAACTTTCGGGACCCATGAAAGCGCCGGCTCCTTCCAGGATTTTTTGATAGGAATCGAGGGCGCTGTCGGGAGGGGTGAACAAGGCCGCCGCAGGCTCATGCTCCTTCACTCCTGGCCCCATCTCTTCTCCGGGAACGACGTAGGGTGGATTGCTGAGTATCAGGTCGAAAGTCCTTGCAGCCAAGCCATCGAACCAATCCCCCGCCTTAAAGGAAGCTCGACCATGAAGGCCTAGACGGTTCGCATTGTCTTCAGCCACCTGAAGGGTTTCGGGGTCCTTGTCGATTCCGATTCCACGGGCGGTTTCATGGTTGGCCAGGATGGCCAGCAACAAGCAACCCGAACCTGTCCCTAGGTCCAGGACAGCCGGCGAATCCTTCCCCTGCAGAAATGCCAATCCTGCTTCAACCAGGCATTCACTGTCGGGCCTTGGAATCAGTACCCGGGAGTCCACCTTGAATTCCAATCCGTAGAACCCGACCTTCCCTTCAAGATAAGCCAAAGGCTCTCCTTGCGCCCTCCGTTCGGCCCAGGAAAGCAATTTGGCCCACTCTGAGGAACTCGGAACACCCATATCGCCTCGGACGACATCTGCCTGAGAGCAGCCGGTGAGACCGCAATAGAGGCCCCTAGCTTCTTCTTTCGGCTCCTCCACCCCAGCCTGAGCCAGGATTGAGGCAACCCTCTCTAAAGCGTCCGCAAGAGTGCTGATATCAGGATTCAGTGCCCGAAGATTGACGGCTAGCCTTCCGAGCGGCTCGCTCTTCTGCCTTGCGTTCTTTTTCCATTTTGACCGCAGTCTTAGCTCCTCCGAAAAGGACCATAAGGGCTATAAGGGAACCCAAAAGGACCATTGCCGGGCCGGGAATCGCACTCACCCCTGAAGGCCAAAACGAAGCTGTGAAATTTTCAGAACCAGAATTGCCCATAAGGGCTGCAACTAGACCAAGAAATCCGTAAAGGGCTCCTTCAAGAGGAGCAAGGAACAGAATCAGCCCAAGCTTGCCTGTCACTTCCTTCATCGAAGGCAGCTTCCACATACCCGACCAAGAAGCTATCAACGCCAAAAGAGTCAGAACTAATGTGACGCCACCCAACCAGTTTTCCGTCCCAGATGCCCCATCCGCCGTCCAAGTGGCAAACAGCCCAATAGTCACCATAAGGTAGGCGGCAAATGAATTCCTGAACTGCTGGTCGCCATCCACCGAAGATGTCTTTTTCACGCTGCCAATCAGCTTGAAACCAGTGTTCAGGAATGTCCCCCAGCCAGCCAATCCGGCACCAGCGACAATGCACCAGGAGCCAAAAGCGAAAGTGTCAGCGGTCAATCCAACGGCTGCCATGGCAGCAGGCCAAAACAAGCCCATCGACGCCAGGGCCCGGCCCTTCCCAGCAGCAAGCCAGCCAGAATCGAGAATCATCCCCAGGAGCAGCCACAAGAAAACGGGACCAAGCATTCCGTGACTGCCAGGTAGAAGAAAACCTGCTGCAGCAACAACTAATCCAAAATTAAGCAGGAAATCGCCCTTCCCTCCTTGGGAATCAGCGGGTGGAGTTGCAGGTGCGGTTTCTTCCATGGTGAGTTGGATTAAAGGTCTAAGTTAAAGAGAAGCCAGCTTGGCTTCACGGTCGGCGCGTTGAAGCGCTTCGAACACAGAGGATAGTTTCCCCTCAAGCACTTGTTCCAGGCTGAAGTTACTCCCAATGCGATGGTCGGTGACTCGATTCTGGGGCCAATTGTAGGTGCGGATCCTTTGGCTTCGGTCTCCGCTCCCCACCTGGCTCTTACGCATTTCGGCCTCCTTGGCCAGGCGCTCCATCCTCTCCTTCTCGTACAAGCGAGCCCTGAGCAGTCCGAGGGCTCTTTCCTTGTTGCGCAGCTGGGATTTCTCGACCTGGCACTTCACGGTCTCACCCGTGGGGATGTGAACCACCCGAATGGCCGAAGAAGTCTTGTTCACGCTCTGACCGCCCGGTCCGCTGCTCCTCATGGCCGTGATTTCAAGGTCTTCCGGCTTGAGCACGAAGTCGGTTTCTTCCACTTCGGGCATCACGGCCACCGTTGCGGCCGAGGTGTGAATGCGCCCCTGGCTCTCGGTCGCCGGAACTCTTTGAACACGATGGCCTCCGATTTCATAGCGCATCAAGCGGAAGGCATCCTCCCCCTTGACCTTGAAGAATATCTCCTTGAATCCTCCCGAATCCGAGTCGGTGGTCTCCAGCAACTCGACCTTCCATCCCTGGTTATCGGCGAACTTGGAATAGATACGGAAGAGGTCGCTCACGAAAAGGGCAGCCTCCCCCCCTCCCGTCCCGGCCCGGATTTCCACGATTGCCGGCTTGTCGGCGTCCGGGTCGTCATCCAGGACCCTGTCCAGAATTCCATTTTCCAACTCGAGGAGCCGCGCCTCCAAATCGGGGACCTCCTCCAGGGCCAATTCTGCGATTTCCCCGTCCTTGCTCTCGGCCAATTCCCGCGCCTCACTCAATTGCTCGGCGGTGGACGCGTATTCCTGCCAAGGATCGAGAATTTTTCCCACGGCCCCGAGTTCTCGCAGAAGAGAGGCGTAACCAGGAGATTTTGCGGCATCCTGCTTGGAAATCGCGTTTTCGATTTCCGTTCTTCTGCGCTCCATTTTTTGGATGCGCTCGCGAAGGATTTCGACCAGATTCATCGAGCGAAACGGGCTTCCCTGTCCAGAGCTCCGGGAAACCGCGGGAGCTAAGCCTTGCCTTTAGAGTAGCGTTCCTTGAAGCGGTCAATGCGTCCAGCGGCATCAACGAACTTCTGCTTCCCGGTGAAGAAGGGATGGCAAGCGGCGCAAATCTCCACGTTTATCTTTTCAACGGTTGCGCGGGTGACGAATTCATTGCCACAGCCGCAATGCACGGTGCATTCGACGTATTCGGGGTGGATTCCTGCTTGCATGGCCAAATTAGGGGGTCTGCCGCCCGGGCGAACGGGAGATTCTACCCGGTCCAACTCACGGAGCAAGGGCCAGCTTGGTCATGAGTTCCCGGACGACCTTCGAGGGAAGACCGATCACGGTTTCCATTTCACCCTCGACGACGGTGGCCCATCGACCGGCCCATCCCTGGATGCCATATCCCCCCGCCTTGTCCGCCCATTCCCGGCCCTCCAAATACAGGATTAGGTCCTCCTCCTCCGGCCGTGGGAAATTCACGGACGCGCAACAAGCTGCTTCCGCATTCTTCCCATGCGGGCCCACCAGGAAGATTCCCGTCCAGACCTCATGGGCGCGGTCAAAGAGGCTCTCCAGCATCCCTCGAGCGCTTGCAGAATCGATGGGTTTCCCCAAGGCGCGTCCGTCCAGGAAGACCAAGGTGTCCGCGGCAAGAACGACGTGGTCGCCCATGACGCTTCGCACCTTCTCCGCTTTCCACCTCGCATGGGCAAGGACTCTTTCGGCTGGATCGCCTTCGATTTCAGGGCCGTCCCCCCCTGGAGAAACAACCTCAAAGGAAAGCCCCATGGACCGGAGAATGTCCCTCCTCCGAGGAGATGCGCTGGCAAGCACCAGCGGGGGCCGGCTCAATTCCGCGCCGTCTTCGTCTTGCCGGCCATTCCCATTTCCTCCAGAGCGATTCCGTAGGTGGGATTGCCGAGATTCCGCTTTCCGTAGGGACACGAATTCAGGACAGGGCAATGCCGACAGTGCGGGTGTTTCGACTCGCAAATCTGGGCAGCCTGAACCTGGAAAGCCACATAACTCGGGAACAGGCTCTTTTCCTTGAAAGCATTTCCCATGAAAGTTCGGACTTGTTTTCCTCCGGGGGAAGGAGCAAGAGCTCCCACACGGGAAAGGAAACGTTTCAGGTCCGTGGAAACAGGAACCTTGTCCCCTTCCTCCATCGCATCCAGGTCGAGGACCGGCCCGGCATGGGGCGGCGCCATTTCGATGGCATCCAGGAGCACGTCACGGCGTTCCGATGATGCATCGTAAAGCCAATCCAATTCGAGGTGGTTCTGAAGGCCGAAGACGCGTCGGAGATATTCCTGAGCAGCCAGACCCCTCTCGGGGGCGTTCCCTATCCGACGGGAGGAGAGAGCATCCGCAACCTCGAATGCGCGCGAGACCCGCACCTCGTTCCAATGAGTAAAATGAGCCTTCAAAGCCGATACGGCCTTTTCCGCCGCCGCATAACTCCCGTCCGGGCCCTGAACGACAAGGGCCATCAACCTCTCCAAGGCGTTCATGTCCCGCTTCTTGGGACTCACCTTGTAAACATCGCTCCGGAGCTGCTTGAGCAGCAATCCAGAAGTCAGTGCCTGGGATGCCTTGGGCATGGCCAACCGCGGCTCAGTCGGTGCTCTTGAGAGCTCGCTTGCGGCGACGGGATGAACGGCTTCCGGACTTGACCTCAATCCCTCTTTCCTTGAGGAGGGATGCGACGGTTCCCGAGGGCTGAGCGCCGACCGAAATCCAATAACGGGCGCGATCCTCGTTCAATACGTAATGGCGTTCTTCGCCGGGTCGAAGGGGATCGAAATGACCCAATTCTTCAATGGTGCGACCGTCCCGGCGGGTACGCCGGTCCATCACGCAAATGCGGTAGGAGGGCCGGTTGCGTCTTCCGGTCCTCTTGAGTCTCAGGACAACTGCCATCAGGCGGGTATGTACGGGTTGATTGGGGAATTCAAGTTTCAGAAGCCCTTCGCCACCACCAAGGAGGCGTTGGAGTTACGGGCTCAATTTTGAGGTCCACTTCCCCAAGAAGGCCGGACATTCTACTGCCTCCGGGCGTCATCCTGGGCAACTTCTTCCCCGCTTGTGGAGAGGGTCAGGGAGATTCCGGGTCGGGTTCTCGCACCACCCTTCCACCCAGAGCAGCCAATTTCGTCTCCAAGGATTCGTATCCCCGGTCCAAGTGGTAGATCCGCTTGACAAGAGTTTCCCCGGTTGCAGCCAACCCTCCGATGACGAGGGCGGCGCTGGCCCGAAGGTCGCTGGCAATGACTGGTGCGCCCTGAAGAGTGGAAGGGCCCTCAACCCACGCTTTTCCTGATTCCCATCCCGCGTCCGCCCCCATCCGACGTAATTCAGCCACGTGCAAGAAGCGCTCAGGGTAGACCGAATCCTTGATTTCCGACCGCCCTTCACAGACGGCGGCGAAGGCGGTCCACTGGGCCTGAAGGTCGGTGGGGAAATCCGGCCACGGCCCTGTGGTCACGCTGGTCGCGCGCTTTCTTCCCGTTTCGGCATCCACTTCCGCCCAGTCGGGTCCGGTTTGAACCGGTGCCCCCGCGATTTCCATCACCTCGAACAAAGCCTTGAGCTCGGCGGGAGCCATCCGGGTCACCCTCACTTTTCCCCCGGTGGCGGCCCCGGCCAGAAGAAGCGTCCCCGCCTCGATGCGATCGGGAGGGATGGTCCAGGGAACACCATGGAGTCGGTCCACTCCTTGAATGTTGATTTCGGAGCTCCCATGACCTTCGATGCGAGCCCCGCAAGCGTTCAAAAATTCGGCCAGTGCCTTGATTTCAGGTTCCCTGGCGCATCCCTTCAGGGTGGAGTCTCCACGAGCCAGGGTGGCCGCCATCAGGATATTAGCGGTCCCCAAAACCGTTGATCCTCGAGGCCCTTGCAGGTTGGCGACTCCGCCCTGCAATCCACCCCGTGAGGCCTTCGCTCGAACGACCCCGGAATCCAACGAGAGGGTGGCTCCAAGCGACTCCAAGCCTCGGAGGTGAATGTCGATGGGACGGGCTCCCAGGACGCACCCTCCGGGAAGAGCCGCTTCCGCCGTACCCCTGCGGGCAAGGAGCGGACCCAGCACGCAAATCGAAGCCCGCATTTTGCGGACAATCCCATAAGGGGCCTGGGTCGACCCGGTTGCGTGCGCCCGGACCTGGACAAGTCCGCTGCCTGAAACAATTGCGCAATCCAGGGATTCCAACAATCCACACATGGTCTCCACATCCCTGAGCCGCGGCACCCTCGAAAGAGTTGCTTCACCCTCCAGCAGGAGGGTCGAAGCCAGGATGGGAAGGGCTGCATTCTTGCTTCCAGCCACCTCGACTTCCCCTGAAAGGGGGGTCCCGCCCTGAATTCGAAACCTGTCCATGGGAGCAGTTTGACGGTGTTCGAGCCGGCCGACTAGAATGACTCCCTGATTTTTCGGCCCTCCCCCAAAAATTGCCAATCAACCCCGTGGAAACTACCTTGAGCGCCGCTGACCCAGCGGCATTTTTCGCCGCCCTCCCCTCCTCTCCGGACGCGCTTCTCGCCGCTCGTAAGGATTTGATGGCGGATTCCGATTCCGCTTCCCGTTTCGAAGCCGCCGTCCGCGGCGCCCGAGAAGGCGGCAACACCCTCGGCGCGGCTGCCGGGTCCTGGGTGGCCGGCCATTACGCGAAAGCCTTGGAGGCTTCTCCTGGCAAGGACGGGCTCTCCCTGTTCATCCGCATCGACTCCCTCAGGGAGTTGGGCCAGGTAGAGGAATCAGCGGCGCTGGCTTCCAGCCTTCCCGCCAATTCGGATTCAACCCTGGCCGCCACCGCCCTTGCGGCCCTCGCTGATGCCGGCCATTGGGACAAACTCAAGGAAGGCATCAAATCCTCTCCTCTTTCCGCCGAGGACAAGGCCTATTTCAGTGCCATCCTTTCCGAGGTTGGCGGCAAATACGCCGACGCCTGCGAGGCCTACGAGAAAATTCTGGAGAAGAACCCCAATCATGCGTGGGCTCGATTCAGGCTGGCTTTCCGTGCCGACCTGCACGGTGACGATGAAGCGGCCATCCAGCATTACGAGACCTTGCTCGAAACCAGGCCCATCCCCGTCCCCGCCCTCGTCAACCTCGGCATCCTTTACGAGGACCGCAACGAGTTCGACAAGGCGTGTGGTTGCTACGGGGCCATTCTCCGCCGCGACCCCAACCATCCCCGCGCTCGTTTGTATTTCCGGGACGCCCACGAATCCCTGGACATGTTCTACGACGAGGATTTGGAGCGCCGGGAGGACCAGCTCATCCAGGTCCTGCGCACTCCCATCTCGGACTTCGAGTTGTCGGTGCGGGCGCGTAATTGCCTCACCAACATGGACATCCGCTCCCTCGGGGACCTCGTTTCGCATTCCGAACCGGAACTGCTCGAATTCAAGAATTTCGGCGAGACTTCCCTGAATGAAATCAAGCAGGTCCTTCAAACCAAGGGCCTGCGACTCGGACTTCGTCGGGACGATGGGTCCTTCATCGTCCCGGATGAATTCGACGCTGAACCATTCCATGGTGAAAATTTCGAACCCTCGTGGCTCGGCAAGCTGACCGAAGAACAGGTGGAAGCTTTGGACCTTCAGGTTTCAGCTCTCAACCTTTCCGTCCGCTGTCACCGGGCTCTTGTCGAAAGGCTCAACCTGCATCGGGTCATGGATGTTCTTCGATACAGCGAAGAAGACCTCCTTGCTCTTCCGAACTTCGGAATCACCTCCCTGGACGAATTGCGCGAGAAGCTTGAGGAACTCGACCTTCGCCTGCGCACCGGCCGCGGAGAGGAAATGGAGGAGGCTGCAGCCAAGGATTAGATTGTTCGATTTCCTCGAAGGAACCATCGAGGCCAAGGAAGCCGGTCATCTCGTCCTCAGGACGGGGGGTGTCGGATGGTCGGTCGCAGTCCCTCTCAAGGCTTCCCAGGCAGGCGACCTCGGGGATGAACTCAAACTTTTCCTCCACCTCGCCGTTGGGGACCACTCCTTTTCTCTTTATGGCTTTCCCCCCCCCCCCCCACCCGGGG
>DCAK01000105.1:6592-7392 GCA_002311925.1 Planctomycetes bacterium UBA1135 | reverse complement strand
TGTCGGCTCTCTCTCTCCTCTCGGCCCTGGGGCCGGACGGGCTCTCCCGAGCCATCATTGAAGAGGACACGGATTTGATTTGTTCCGTCAAGGGAGTGGGCAAGAAGACCGCTGAAAGACTTTTGGTGGATCTTCGGGATTCATTGTCCCTTCCCTCCGGCGGTAAGACTGGCGGGCCTGCCACGGCCGAAGATCTCCTCAAGGTGCTCGATGGCCTTGGCTTCTCCCCGAGTCAAGCCCGCGCCGCGACTCGTTCCGCCCACAACCAACTCGGAGACGACGCCCCTTTAGAGGACCTTCTCCGAACCGCACTTCACGAAAACGCATCATGACCCGAACCTCCCGTGTAGCCATCCTGATGGGATCCGATTCCGACTGGGAACGCCTCAAGCCATGCGCTTCGACCCTCAGGGAACACGGGGAGGACCCCATTGTTCGGGTTGTCTCCGCTCACCGAACTCCGGAAGAAACTTCCGCCTTCGCAAGAGAGGCGAGGGACAAGGGGATTTGCGTCATCATCTGTGCGGCCGGGGGCGCAGCTCACTTGGCGGGAGTGGTCGCCGCCCACACCACTCTTCCCGTCATCGGAGTTCCTCTGGACAATCCCCCCATGGATGGAATGGACTCCCTTCTTGCGACCGTTCAAATGCCTGGCGGAGTCCCCGTGGCGGCGGTGGGAGCGGGCCGCGGCGGCCCCGTCAATGCCGCCCTCCTGGCCTTGCGCATCATCGGAGTCGCCGATTCCAACACCGCAGCCAGAATGGAAGCCTTCAAAACGGCCCAGAGAGACCGGGTCCTGG
>DCAK01000105.1:6273-6440 GCA_002311925.1 Planctomycetes bacterium UBA1135 | reverse complement strand
CCGCAAGGGCTTCGTCATCCGGGTTGCGGAGGACCTGGTCGATCCAACCCGCCAGAAGCTCCATTTCCTTCAATCCAAACCCTCGTGTCGTGGCCGCTGGGCTTCCCATCCGAATTCCCGATGTCGCCATCGGCTTTTCCGGATCGAAGGGGATCAGGTTCTTGTTG
>DCAK01000105.1:2483-6181 GCA_002311925.1 Planctomycetes bacterium UBA1135 | reverse complement strand
TCGAAGGGGATCAGGTTCTTGTTGACGGTGATACCCGCCCGATGGAGGGCGTCCTCCCCCTGCCGGCCAGTGATGCCGGGGCCTTCCGGCCCCCGCAGGTCGACCAGGAGAAGATGGGTGTCGGTTCCTCCTGAAACCAGTCGATGGCCCAGATTCCCCAGGCCCGTGGCCAATGCCTCGGCATTTTCCACCACCTGCTTCCCGTAGTCCTGAAAAGACGGGGAGAGGGCTTCTCCAAAGGCAACAGCCTTGGCCGCGATAGCGTGCATCAAGGGACCTCCCTGGATCCCCGGAAAGACGGCCGAGTCGATTTTCTTGGCCCAGTCTTCCCTGCAAACAATGGCACCTCCCCTGGGGCCCCTCAAGGTCTTGTGGGTGGTCATCGTCACGACGTCGGCATGCGGGATTGGAGAAGCGTGTTGCCCGGTGGCAACCAAGCCAGCGATATGGGCCATGTCGACCATGAAGAGCGAACCGCTTTCCCTGGCGATTTCACCCAGAATCTCGAAATCCAGAAGCCGCGGGTAGGCGCTGGCGCCAGCGAGAAGGACTTTCGGCTTCAGGTCCGATGCCTGCGCCCTCAAGGCGCCGTAATCCACCTGCTCGTCCTCCGGGGATACACCGTAGTGCGAGAAGTCGTAGAAGACCCCGGAAGCGTTCTTGGGGTGCCCATGGGAGAGGTGGCCCCCATGGTTGAGGTCCATCGCCAGGATGCGGTCCCCAGGGTCCGCAAGGGCCAGAAGAGCGGCCTGGTTGGCTTGCGAACCGCTGGTGGGCTGCACATTCGCATGGTCCGCATCGAAAATCTGGCACAGCCGATCCCGGGCCAAATCTTCAGCATGGTCCACGAACTCACAGCCGCCGTAATACCTGCGACCTGGATATCCCTCGGCGTACTTGTTGGTCAAGGGCGAACCCAGCGCTTCCAAGACTGCAAGACTGGTGTGGTTCTCGCTGGCAATCAGCTCGATTTGGGATTCCTGGCGACCCAACTCAAGAACAAGGGCTTCGTGGACCTGGGGGTCGGATTGGGCAGTGAACGGAAAGGGGGTGTTCATGAGGCCAACAGAGGCATGGGGCCCGCGTAGGATAGGCCGGAGATGCGTGGGTCTGAAATCGGCGAGAGCCCGAAAACCGCTCTCATCCTCTTCCTTGTCCTGGGGGGTTGCCAACAGGAGCAGGGAGGTTCGCCTCATTCGCTGTTTTCTCATCCCCAACTTGAAGCCACTCAAAGAGTCATCCATCTCGACCCCATTCCGTTCGGAGAATCCCGCGAAGCCTTTTACACCCTCACCAACACCTCCGACAAATCCATTTTCATCCGCCGGGTCGGGCCAACCGGTTGCAGTTGCGCAAGCGTTCCCGAAATCATCTTTGATTCCCGGCCCCCTGTCGGGGAAGTGGTGCGCATCGATCCGAGCGGATGCCGGGTGGAAATGATGCCCGGCGAAGAGGCTCGCATTCGGTTAATTCTCGATACTTCACGATACCGAGAACCCATTTCCAGGAGCCACGGTTCCGTGCCCGTCTGGACCGAGGGCTACGAGGGGGCCCTCCTCCTGGAATGGGGCGCGGACATCTGGACCCCCTTCTGGCTGGAGCCCTGGTCCCTCCAGCTCGGGTCCATCGGAGCCATGGAAAATGCGGGAGGGTCCGTTTCAATCGTGGGCCACGACACGGAGGACTTCGACGTCCTGGTTCCACCCAGCATGCATGGCTGGAAGCTCACCAAGACCAAGGTCAGGCGGGAAGGCGCCAACCTTTACATGATTCAAATCGAAGCGCCGGACGAGCTTCCCCTCGGGCCGCTCCACCAGGAATTCGTCCTCCATTCGGACCTGCAAGGGGCCCCTCCCATCCGATTCTGGGTCCAGGGCCTCGTGGAACCCAACCTGAGTTGGAGCCCCAGGCGCATTCTTCTGCTTCCCGGCCGTGGTCGCTCCTCCGCTGAATTGATTGTCCACAATCGAAATCCTGAAATCCCCTTGCGGCTTTCCCCTCCTTCGCTGGAGGGAATCCCTCAGGATTCCCTGGTGATGAATCTTGGTGAATACCGGGGCAATCGGAAACATGGGATTCAGATTCACTGGGAAGGTCCCCCGCCGGCCGAGGACGTCGAGGGGTGGATTCTCGTGGAAACGGGCATGGAGGATTTCCCCTCCCTCCGAGTCCCGATCCTCGTCATCGCCCCCAGGGAGAATCAGCCTTGAAGCTCAACCTGAGTCTCCTGGGTTTTTTGTTGGCAGGATGCGGCCAACCCCCTGCCGGGGATTTCAATGTCGTCCTCATCAGCATCGACTCCCTCCGCCAGGATCGCCTGGGAATTTACGGGCACCGGCCCGCCTATGCGCCCGACTTTCCGGTCAGCCCTCGCATCGACCAACTCGCCATGGAGGGCGTTGTTTTCGACAACGCCTGGAGCACGTCTTCGTGGACCCTCCCCTCTCACGCCGCGCTCATGACCGGCCTTTCCGACCTGGGCCATGGGGTCGAAATCGACGACTTTCGCATCGACCCCGCCCACCCGGTCCTGGCTCGGGCATTCCAGGAGGCCGGCTATTCAACTGGGGGGTTTTTCAGCGGGCCCTACCTCGACCCCAAGTACGGATTCTCGAGGGGGTTCGAGACCTACGAATCCGGGATGATGGGTCCCAATGAGCTGGCTTCCCATCTCAAGGATTGGAGCGTGCGCCAGGTCGCGGCCGGCAAGGAGAAACCCGGTGAAAGCATCCTCCGCCAAATTAGGGACCGGGTCTCTCACTGGGACATCACCTCTCCACGCATCAATCGGATGGCGACCGATTTTCTGGATGAGCATGCGGGTGAACGGTTTTTCCTCTTCCTCCACTACTTCGATGTCCACTACGACCACCTTCCAGGCAAGGCGGACCCGACCCTCCAGAAGGCTTTCGATCCTGACTACCAGGGATTCTTCCCCGCCGAAAATTGGTATTTCAATCCGGCAGTCCGCAACCCCGAATCTCCTCATGAGAGGAGGATTAGCGCGCGCGACCTGGGACACATCCAAGCCATGTACGACGCTGAAATCCACTGGGTCGATCGGCATGTGGGCCAGATTCTTGATCGAATTTCATCCCTGGGCCTGGAAAATGAAACCATCGTCATCGTCCTCGCTGACCATGGAGATGAATTCTTCGAGCATGGCGGAATCGGCCACCGCTCCACCCTCCATGAAGAGCTCCTGGCCATCCCCCTCGTGGTGAAAGTCCCCGGCATGGCAGGCGCTGGCAATCGAGCCCAGGGCAACGCCCGCATCTACGACCTGGCCCCCACGCTCTTGGACCTCGCCGGCCTTCCCTCCCTTGCATCCGCGGAGGGCGTCTCCCTGCGCCCCCTGTTGACCAATCCCCAGCAATTGGGCTCGGGCGCCTTGTGCCGCCTCTTCGCCGGCACTTCCACCGGACCCAACATTCGGGATGGCTGGAGAAATGAGAGGTTCACAGTGCTTCGAGAATTCGGAATCGACGGAAGGGCAAGCGGCCCCGAACTCCTCCAAGTGCGCCCCAAGCGACTCAAGGAGACCGGGGCCCCCTTTCTCGTTTTTGACCGCGATGAAGACCCCGGTGAATCTCGCCCCTTGCCGCCAGGGGACCCCCGCTACCCGTTGGCAGTCGATCTCTTTTGCCAGGATTTCCGGAACTCGGCGGCGCATTCTTCCCAGGTGGGGAAATCGACAC
>DCAK01000105.1:0-2414 GCA_002311925.1 Planctomycetes bacterium UBA1135 | reverse complement strand
GGGGAAATCGACACTCCAAGCCCGCCACGCTCCGCGAAAGAGTGAAGAAGAAATCGCCACGCTTGCCGCGATGGGCTATACGGATGGCTCCGCTCAGGATGGCGATTCACCTCGCACACCTCCCTTGGGACCTTTCCCTGAACCCTGCCTCAGGCCTTGAGAAAGGCCCGCAGAACCTTGCGCTTGCCGACCTGGATTAACAATCCCTCGGGGTGCAGGGAGAGGTCCACTTCCAAGCTCACGTCCTTGCACACCTCCCCGTCAAGCCGGACCCCGCCCTGCTCAATCCAACGCCGGGCTTCACTTGTACTGGAAGCCAAACCAGCCCTCTTGAGGATTCCGGGCAAAGTCTGGGGACCCGCGGGCAATCGCGCCTCGGCAATTTCCTCGGGGAGGTCCCCATCCTTGAACCTCTTCCGAAATGTCCGGGAGGCGGCATCCGCTTCAACCTCGCCGTGAAGCCAACCCGTCACTTCCCGGGCCAGCAAATCCTTCGCATCCCGCGGATGGCCCGAAAGGATGGCAGAGGTTTCCTCTTCGGTTTGGCTCGTCAAAAGCTGGAACCACGCCTCCATGGCTTCGTCTGAAAGGCTCATCACCTTTCCAAAGACATCCTCAGGAGAAGACCGCAGGGCGATGTGATTGCCGCAGGTCTTGGACATCTTCTGTCCGTCGGTGCCCAGAAGGAGATGAGTGGTCAAACAAATCTGAGGTTTCTGGCCTGCTCTTTCCTGAAGAAGCCGGCCCATGTGAAGGTTGAAGAGCTGGTCATTGCCCCCGATTTCGATGTCGGCCTCGACTTGGACCGAATCCCAACCCTGCATGACGGGATACATCAATTCATGAAGATGGATGGGGAGGCGGTCCTTCATCCTCTTCTGAAAATCATCCCGTTCCAACATGCGAGCCACCGTCGCTCTCGAAGCCAGCCGCAATCCATCGAAGAAATCCATTTCCCCGAACCATTCGCTGTTCCGCCTGATTTCACATTTCCCTTCCTCCAGGTCGAGGATGGTCCCGATTTGTTCCAGGTAGGTGGAAGCGTTGACTTCGACCTCTTCCTTGCTCAAGGACGGCCTCTGCTCGTTTCTACCGGTGGGATCCCCCAGTCGAGCGGTCGCGTCGCCCAGAATGAGAACCGGAAGATGCCCCATTTCCTGAAAGTTCCGCAGCATCCGGATGGGGACCGCATGGCCCACGTGAATGTCCGTGAAAGTGGGATCGATGCCGAATTTGACCCGCAATGGCTTGCCGTCCTTTTCGGAGGCGAGAAGTCTCTTGTCCAGCTCCTCGCGGGTGACCACGTCGGAAGCGGCCCGCAATAGAGCGGACAAAGGGTCGGATGTGTCAGCGGGGCGAGGCACCGGTGCTCATTGTGCGGTGTTCCCACCACTCCTTCCAGGCCTGAGGACCCGCCCCGGCATCTTCCTTGGAAAGAAAACGAAGAGCTGAAATGGCAGCCGCAACCCTCAGGGAGTCAGGAAGCGTGTCCAAACTGCCCACCAACAGGCCCAGCGCCTCCTCCTTGTCCTCTTCCTCCACAAGGGCGCAGGAACACAAAACCCATCGGTCACCCTGGGCGCCGTCCCCCGAAAGTGCCATTTCAAGATTCCCAAGGGGATCCTCCGCCAGAGGTTCCCAGCCCAAGGGAAGAACCTGGAACTCTCCCCCAGAGAATTCAAGCGTCTGGAGGGGGAGTTCTTGGCCGTTGAAATTGGCTCCGCCCAGGCGTGCCCGGACTTGGACCATGCCCTCCCAGACCGATGAAGGATCGGAGGGCAAGTCCAAGAGGAAACGGATGGGAACATCCCAAGTCCCGCCATTCGTCAGGGAAGAAGGTGCTTCCACCTTGACCACCCTCCTGATTTTCATTTCCTCCCAACCCCCAAAAAGGGGCCAACGTCGGAACAGGAATCCCAATTCCATGAGAATCCCATCCGAACCACCCAGAAGGGTGAGGCTGCCAGGCCCAGGGAAACGCAGGGTCATCGTGAGATTCGCCTCCGTTCCGGTTGTGAAGTGATTCCTTTCCGCCCGGATGCTCGTGTTTCCTTCGAGGTGTTCCTTCAACCAGCGGGTGCGAAGAATCGCGAATTCCATGCTGGACGGAGTTTCAAGGCGAAGAAGGGAACCTGGGTCGGGAGGGGCACCGGGTGCTTCTTCAATCGGGGCGGAACACCCCATCAGCACGAGCGCGCCCCCCAACCACAGCTGGCGAGCGTGGGTCCTTCGGGAAATTCCTGTTTCCAGGTTCAGCTTCCTTCCGACTCGTCCGGCTTCTCGTCGGCGTCCTCAGCAGGAGCCTCTCCAGGCGCCGCATCGGCTTCCTCGGCGGGAACTTCCTCGGGTGCCGCTTCGGCATCTTCGGCGGGAGATTCCTCGGGTGCCTTTTCAGGCGCAGCGTCGGCGTCCTC
>DCAK01000001.1:377-12242 GCA_002311925.1 Planctomycetes bacterium UBA1135 | reverse complement strand
GTCCGCCTTCGCGGAAGATGTCGTTGGCCTCGTCGAGGCCCTTTATCGGGCGCTCACTTTCCGCCCTTCGGACAGGGAAAAGTTTGTCCCTCCTTCCCTGGTTCGCCCCGAATGCCCCATTCACCTCGACGCCCTTTGCAAGGAAGCGCTTGCGGGCTCAAGCACCGCGCTTCCAACAATCGGGTCCGTCAGGGAATCACTCGAAACCCTCAAGACAACCCCCCGGGAAAAGGAAGGAGGTTCCTTTTTTCGAAATTGGCTGGGCAAGTTTTCGGGAGCTTGAGCACATCGGCATTCGGGGAGAATTACCATCGCCCCATGATTCAGATTCCTTCGTTCGCCCGTCGATTCTCACCATCCCTTCTCCTGGCCCATGGCAAGGCCGTGGAAGCGGAAGCCGTCTACAGGGTGGACCTCGAACACCATCCCGCCAACGCTTGGTCCTTGCTCGGAATCGAGCAAGCGCTCCGTAAGCAGGGAAAGGTCGCCGAGGCGGACACCCTCGCCCCGAAAACCGCCGCCGCGTGGGCCCGGGCCGATGTCAACCCGCCCGCCAGCTGCTACTGCGCCGCCAGCCTCTGAAAAACCGGCCAGCCCTAATCCCCGAAATTCACTTCACCCGAACATATCGACCGTGACTAGCGCGGGATAGGGCCTGCAGAAGGCGGCTTTCTCCTCCTAAGGCAACAGAGTGGATGACCACATACCGAAGGATGTTCCAGCGACTGACATCGTCGATGATTGCATCAATATTGTTAACGGAACCTCCGGAAGGAATACCGTCGGAAAGGACCATCAACGTATCAACCCTCGGATCATTAAAGGCTGCCTCCAAGCCGTCGTAAATGGCGGTCGCCCCACCAGAGATTTTCAGATTCTCCACATAGGCCAAGGCCTCTCTACGGTTTTTTGAGCTCATGACCACCATAGAGGGCTTCCAGGACTTTACTTGGGAGGCAAAGGTGACGATGTTGAACAGACCACCCTTGGGATAGTCACGGACGAAATTCCCCAATTCATTTCGGAGAGCGGCAATCCTGCGAATTCCTTGGGAGTTCTTGGAGTTCATGGAACCCGACAAGTCAGCTACGAAAACGACTCGTTCACTAATGACCCGCAAACCAAAGAAATCGCTGCCGGTGGAGTGCTTTGAGCGATCTTTTTCCCTTTTTTTTTGGACGGCAGCAACTTGTTCGACAGAAGGCATAACGAAATCAGCCTCGTGGTCCCCCCACCAGGCTCTCCAGAACTCAGGGGTCGAACCAAAATCCTGACCAGTCAAAGCCTGAAGCATCTCCACAGTCATTTCCGCTTCAGTCCCTTGCGTGACTCCGAGGCGGTCAATCAGAACCGGAATGGACGCAGCCTTTCGGGCAGAGCCAATGGATAGGAGGGATTCCATGCGAACTGAATATTCAGGGTCGCCAAGAAGATCATGAAGGGCCTCTATGGCCTCAGGGGAGCGCAGTTCTCCCAGAGAAATGGCAGCAGCGTTTCGCTCCACCAATCCTCTGCTCCGGGCCTGGATAAGAAGGTCGTCGAGAAGGTCTGGGACCTCTTGAGGGCCCAAAATCAAAGAAAGACGGGCCCGGGCCACCAAGGCTTCCCGGCGGATGAAGTCATTCTTGTGCCGGACGAATCGCTCAACAGCCTTCCGGTGCGCGGTTGCTCCCCGTGTTCCCAAGTAAACGAGACATTCTTGAACAATGCGAGGCTCTTTGGCCAGTAAACCATCCGCCAGGACAGCATCCGCCTCTTCACCAGGAATGGGGACTAACCCGGCAATTAGTATCCGCCGGATTTCACTGGTCAGATTTTCGTCCTTAAGGCAACGAGAGAAAAGATTCGGACCACCGGTACGAGCGAAATCAATCGCGGTTTTCTGCCCAAGAGAAATGGGGACTTTCCAGGTACTTGTGAAATTTTCTACAAAGAGTCGAAAATCCTTCTTGTCAGCCCGCAAGGCCAACCCAGGTAAGAGAGGAGCCATCGCCACAGACCGGGTCCGTGCATCTCTTGAAGAGCGAACAATTTTTTCCAAGAGTGGGTGGGTGGTTTCCCCGAGCAATCCAAGTCCGTGAGCCGCAGGAACACTAGTGTTGGGGGCAGAACTCTTGGATTTCTTGAACAACAAGTTGATGGCTTCCTGCTCCAATTCGGCAACTCCCCGAAAGTGCCGGAATGCGAGGAAAGCTTTCCTAAACCCAATTTCAGACTTCAAAAAGGGGAGGGAATCTTCAAGAGCAGCTAGGGATTCCTCGCTTTTGCGTTTTCCCAATTCTTCAAAAACGGATTTGGGCGTCACATTCTTACTGGTCTTAACTCGAGAGAGAAGTTGATCAATCGTCTCTCCGGCAAGATCTTGCGCATTCTGCGCGGGCAAGGGGTCGGCAACAAGAAAAGAGAGCGCAAAGAGCGCGGCCAGGGCGAGGCGAAGCATTCGAGTCATGGGATTGCCTGAATCATCCTACCTGTCCATGACCTTGACGATGACCCTTTGGGGGAATAGGGAAGGTCCGTTTTCAGCCAAGCAATGAGAATCCGAAGCATCTCCCCCGTAACGACGGAAGCCCGCCGCCACCGGCGGACCCCGCCGGGGTTTCGCTTCCCCATGGAAACCGTTATCATCCTTGGTTCGGTCGCACTGAGCGACCTGGTGTGCAGCAGAATCCCGAATCCGCCCTCCTTGGGCTTCACGGGAAACCCCGCCCCCCCCGTGTCTGACTTGTTCCTGCTGGATAGGTTGGGAACTCCCGCGCAATGAGCGTCGGAGTGCGAAAACCACCGAATCCAGTCATCATGAATGAATCACGACCCTCCGGGTCGAGGGACGCTTTTGCGGCCTTCGGTCTGGGAAAAAACGTCCTCCGCGCCCTTTCGGAGGCCGGATTTCAGAAACCTCGGCCCATCCAGTCCGAAGCCATTCCGCAGACCTTGAAGGGCCGCGACATTCTGGGCTTGGCCCAGACCGGCACCGGAAAAACGGCCGCCTTCGCCCTTCCCATCATCGAGCGGCTGGCGGCGAGCGGAGGCAACAACCCTCGAGCGTTGATCCTCGCTCCCACACGCGAGCTTGTGGTCCAAATCCACCGTGAAATCGAGCTCCTCGCCAAGTACACAAAAATTCGCGCAATGACCATCTATGGCGGGGTGAGCGCGAAACCCCAGGTGAACTCCCTCCGGAGACTTCCCGACATCGTCGTCGCCTGCCCCGGGCGCCTTCTCGACCTGGCCGGCAGCCGAGATGCTCACTTGGATGGTGTCGAGGTCCTGGTGCTGGACGAGGCCGACCACATGCTCGACATGGGCTTTCTTCCCGACATCAAGCGCATCCTCAAGCTTCTGCCGGCTGACCGCCAAAACCTTCTCTTTTCGGCCACCATGCCCAGGGAAATGAGGTCCCTCACCGACCGCATCCTGCGCGACCCTCATGTGGTTGAATTGGCCCACTCGATGCCGGTGGAAACCGTCGAGCACGCCCTTTATCCCGTCGATCACCAGCAGAAGGGTGTGCTGCTGCGCCATCTTCTTGGCGGAGAAGATTTCAAGTCGGCCATCGTTTTTCTGCGGACCAAGCATCGCGCCCGGCGATTGGCCCAGGACCTGGGCCGCGCTGGCCACCGGGCCATCGCCCTGCAGGGCAACATGAGCCAGGCTCAGCGACAGATTGCCATGCAAGGCTTCCGCGATGGGCGCTTTGATGTCCTGGTGGCCACCGACATCGCCGCCCGTGGAATCGACGTGGCGAATGTCAGCCATGTCATCAACTTCGACATCCCGAACACGCCCGATGCTTACACCCACCGCATTGGCCGGACGGGTCGTTCGGAAAAAAGCGGCAAGGCCTGCACCTTCGTCACGCGCGATGACTTTCGCGGAATCAAGGCCATCGAGCGCAGGCTCAACCTGGATATCCCCCGCATTCAACTGAAGGAGTTGCTTTCAGAATCCGGCGAAAAGAAGGCGCAACCCGTGAATTTCAGCCGTCCTCCTCGGGAGGGAAAAAAATCCAATCCTCGCCCGCCCAAAGCCAGGAAACCGGGCGGAGGGCCCTCCGGGAAAAACCGAGGATTCCGCAAGCGTCGGGGCAAGCCGGCGGCTGCCCGGCCGTTTTCCTTCCGCAAGCGAAACGGCAACAAGAAAGCTCGACGGCCTTAGCTCAGGCCTTCAACTCTCGGGACCGTGGGCCGTTCAACAGGGTGCCCAGCCAGGAGTAGCGGACCGCGAAATGGTAGACCGCGAGGAGGCTCCCCGTGGTTCCCGTCAGGACGATTCCGAACTTCACCAGGGCCGGAAGGTCCCAGTCTTTTACCCACCACTGCAACAAAATGACGAGAGGCAGATGCGTTAGATAAAGCCAATAGGAAGCATCGGAAAGATAGCGAACGAAACGGTTTCCCGCTGATAACACGCTTTGGAACAAGCCAATGCATCCACAAATCATCAGCCATGTAAAGGCAACTTCTAGCAAGAGAACCATGCCGCGCCTGTCATTCTCATTCATAGAGAGAGCAGCTTCGGGGTCAAAAATTACATAAAGCGCAGCTGGGAATAAGACAAAAAGAGCCAAAGGAAGACTAACCCACCAAAATTTACCCAGTCGTCCATGGACATCTTTGATATTGAAATAAAGCGCTCCGAAAAAGAAAAATATCGCGTAATAAGCGAGCAAATGCGGGAAAGGGAGAAGCCCTATCGATGTGTCTGGGCCAAAGCCTGGTTCGCCACCTCCCCCTCTCATTGCTGACTGCGGGCCAAAGGTAAGAACAACAAGGCCCGCTGCCAGAAGCAAAAGAATCCACCGTGGAGTATCTCTGCTTGGAAACCAACTCCTCACCCAAGCAAAAACTGCAAAAAAAGCAACCAGCCAACAAAGAAACCAGAGGAACCAGAGGTGATGAAAAACCGGGTAAATCATCAGGAAAAGGAGAAGCGCGCCAAGGCCATTCTCCTTTTTCGGGGTCTCCCCCGCTCCCGCCTCCCGAAGGAGGTCGCGGATGACGGGCCGTGAGGCTTCGACTTCCTGGAGGTCGAGGTGGATATCCAGAAGTGATGCGATGAAGACCGTAAGCCCTGCAATCTCCTTGTTCCAATCACCGGCGACGGAATCGAGAGCCGTGGAACCGTCCTTGGTTTTTACGTCCAAATTCGCGCCCATCTCGACCAGGAACTCCACAGTTTCGGGTTGTCCAAAAAAGGCGGCCCAATGCAGGGGGGTCGCCTTGTTGCCGTCCATGACATCCAAATCTGCTCCCTTCTCAATTAGGAATTCCACCGCCTCGACCCTTCCAAGCCCCGCAGCCCAGTGAAGAGGAGACGCCACTGCTTCACCCTGGAAATGGAGGTTCGCGCCCTTTTCAAGCAATTCACCGAGAGCCTCGACATTCCCCTCCTTGGCGGCCACTTCAAGGAGAAGATTAAGGGTCCCGGCATCCGCGCCCTCGGCGAGGGCGGAATAGTTCAATTCTTTCCTTTCGGGAATCTCCGCCACCTTGGCGGTCATCTTCTGGACCGTTTCCTCGACAGCCGACGTCGCCACGAAACCGGAAACCCAATTGAGGGCGGGAATGATGGTGGCCAGGCCCAGCAACAAGGGGAGGAAGACGCGCTTGACCCGATGGACCAAGAGACCAGCGAGGCCCCGCTTCTTCCAAAGCATGGCGGTAAAGAAACCGCTCAGCAGGAAGAAGAGAGGCATCCGGAAGCCGTGCACCGCGAAAAAGAAAAGGCCGAACCCTTCGTGCTGTCTGCTGTCCTGAATCAGCCAGGGGAATTCCACGAAAGACAGCGACGCATGCAAGGCAATACCCAGCAACATGGCAAAGGCCCGAAGGGCATCCAAGTCATGCCTGCGTCCCGCATTTCCGAAGGTCGGAGCCATCAAGACCGCAATTATGTCCCGACTCGGGTGCTAGGGTGAACCCCAATGCGTGAGGTTCCTCGTTTTCTCTGCCTTCTATTCCTGCTCTCCTGCGCTGGAACCCCGGGCGCCTTGGTTCTCGCCGGAGGAGGAAAACTTCCCGATTCCTTGTTTAGGCAATCCTTGGCTGCTTGCGGAACCAATTCCCCCATTGTCCTCGTCTTCCCCCAAGCGTCTTCCCGGGAGGAAGCGGGCTCGGAAGTCACGCATGCTTGGACCGCGGCGGGAGCTCAAGGAGTCTCAGTAGCGGACCTCAGCAACCCCGATGCCGTGGCGAGTCAAATCCTTGAAGCAGACATCCTCTGGTTCAGCGGAGGAAGCCAACTCAAGCTCATCAAGGAATTGGACGACGCCCATCTGGTTCATGCCATCAAAAGCAGGCACCAGCAGGGGGCCATTGTGGGAGGAACCAGCGCGGGAGCTGCGGCAATGGGAAAAATCGTCATCTCAGGGGAACCCTCTCCGGGCCCCTTCATTCGAGGAGCGATGGAAGCTCATGAGGGATTGGGGTTGTGTCCCGGCCTCATCATCGACCAGCACTTCACCCAAAGGAACCGGAATCATCGCTTGTTGACTGCCGTAATGGATAATCCCCGACACGTGGGAGTCGGAATCTCGGAAGGCACCATTTTCCGAGTTCGTGGAAGGCAAGGCGAGGTTCTAGGGGCGGGGCCGGTTCACATCTACGACGCGCGCAAGGCGAAAATAATGGGAAGCGGTCCACGGCAATCGGCCGAAAGAATTCAGCTTTCCATACTGCAGGCCGGGGAATCCTTTTCCTGGTAATCCCGATGGGGTCCCTTTCCCTTCCAGGCCCGGGAGCTTGGAATCTGCCTAGGGGACGACGGTAAAGGAGACGGCCACGGAACTGATACGCCCGTGAAGACCCGGCCCATAGCTGACCGCCGCCCCCCAGAAGGTCTGGCCCAAGGCGTGAAAAAGCCGTCCAGGGGGCGCTGAATAGGAAGCATCGGCCTTCCCGAATGGCCCAAGAACACCCAAGCCCCCGGAAAAATCCAGGGGGTGGTTCCCCCAGAAGGAACGCCAAAACAAGGGGTCGGGAGTGAGCGGAATCAGGAAGCCTCCAAGGCTGGTTGGTCCAGTCCCTGTCGAAGAAAGAAGAACGACGTAGGGGAGTCCAGCTTCGGAGTCCGGGAAGTCCATGGTGACCTGGACCGTGCCGCCCGCCGCTGCCGAAATGGAATCCGGGTGGGAATGGAGAATGGGATTGAAACCGACCACGAGGGCCGAGCCGGCATAGGTGATTCCACCTGGGGAGGATCGGTAGACGCCAAGAATCGTGTCGGCGAACCCGTCGAGGTCCACGTCGCCGGCTCCGGAGACCGATACACCCATCCTTTCCTCCGGGGAGAAGCCATCAAGACGTGCGACGAGGGTTCCGGTCGCTCCGGAGAAGAGATAGGCCGATCCCGCCCGGGTGATTCCGCCCGGGTTGGCGGAATGGGCGCCCACCACGAGGTCGTGGATTCCGTCCCCGTCCAGGTCTCCCGCGGCCCCCACCGACTGTCCAAACCAGTCCGCGGGAGACTCGCCGTCAAAGCGATGGAGGATGGCGCCGTCCGCCCCGGAATGCACGAAGGCGGACCCCGCGCTCGACATGCCCCCGGGGTCGGAATCGAGGGAGCCGAGAATCTGGTCGTCCAGGCCGTCGCCATCGACGTCAGCGGCACCCGAGACCGCCTTTCCGAGGTGGTCGCCTACTGCCATGCCGTCGAATCGGCGGAGGAGGGACCCATCCAATCCGGAATATAGGAAGGCCGATCCCGCCCCGGTCAGTCCTCCCGGGTCCGCTTCGTAGGCGCCGACAAGAAGGTCGGCGAAACCGTCGCCATTCGCATCACCTGCCCCCGCGACGGAATAGCCGAAATAGTCGAGGGCGGCCGCACCATCGAATCGGTGGAGAAGGGTCCCGTCAGCCCCGGAAAAGACATGCGCAGATCCGGCGTTGTCCAGGCCATTGGGGTCGTTCTCGAACTCGCCGACAATCACGTCGGGAACACCGTCCCCGTTCACATCTCCCGCTCCCGAGACGGACCAGCCCATCTGGTCGCCGGGGTCGGGACCATCCCACTGGTAAATCAGGCTTCCGTCCAAACCCGAGAAAAGAAAGGCGGACCCGATCAGGGGGAACCAGGAGGAACCGGCGCCGGGCGCCCCGATGAGAAGGTCGGAAAAACCGTCCCCGTTCACGTCGCCGACACCGGAGACCGACTTTCCAAAGTATTGCTCCCCGCGGGAACCTCCCCACTCGTGGAGCAGAACGCCGTCGAATCCCGAATAGACGCGAGCAGCCCCTGAGTTCCACCTCCCCCCCCAGTTTGCAGCGTAGACACCTACCACCAAGTCCGGGTGGCCGTCCCCGTCAACGTCTCCGGCGCCGCCCACCGAATTGCCCAGGAGATCGCTTGAGGAGCTTCCGTCGAATCTGTGAATGGTGTCGTACTGGCCTCCTACGGTCTGGGAGGAGAGAGAGGGGGAAACCCCAGCCAGAAAAAGACCGATGAGGAGGGGAAGGGGAAATCGCATGTTTACCTCTAAAAGCACGGGAGGGCTTCTCCCACTCTACTCTGAATCGATTTTCTGCGGGCTTCAAGGCGCCGGGAAACTCCATGGAAAGCAAGTAAGCTTCGATGGAAGAATTGATGAAAATCCGGAAATCCGCCCCGTCCGTCAGTTTCGGAGAGCGAATTCGGCAGGGACCAATGCTCCTTGATGGAGCCATGGGTACCCTTTTGCACGAGCGTGGCATCCCCATGGACGAGTGCCTGGAGTTGGCCAACCTGGAACACCCGGAATGGGTCTTGGGAATTTATCAATCCTTTCTGGAAGCAGGCTCCGAAACAATCCAGACCAACACCTTCGGTTGCAATGCTTACCGCCTGGAGACATAGACCTGAACCCGGTTTACTCTCAGGGAAGCTTCTCGAGGAAGGGCACCGGGTCCAGCCAAAACGTCTTCGGACAATTTGGACAACAGAATCCGATGGCCCGGCCTTCGTAGAGAATGGTGAATGCCGGGTCCACCGGGCTCCCTGAAACGGGGCAGGTGTCGTTGACAAGTTTGAGGGCGGTCAAGTCGACTTCCGGAGGCGGACCGTCCACCGGAGGAGCGTCGCCCGTCAGGACCAAGTCGGCTTCGGTTTCGAGTGCAGTCGAATCCGCTGTGTCGCCGGCATCAACGAGCAGTTCGGGCCGGTCCGACCTGAGAAGGGCACGGCCCGTGGGGGTTACCTGCGATTCCCAAATCCAAAGTCGTCTCAAGGCCGGAAGGTTCAGGAGGGTCGAGGTCGAAGCGTCGGTGACCCCGGTGCGGACGAGAACCAGCTCCTCCAAGTTCTTGTGCCCTTCGAGCCAATCGAGGCCGACATCGCCGATTGAAGTCTGCCGAAGGTCCAGGCGCCGCAGTCTCGGCATGTCGGCCAGAAATTCCATGACCGAGTCGGTGACTCTTGTCCGGGCAAGGGACAATTCGGCGATGTGGTCCTCCAAGGGTCGAAGCAATTTTCGGACATCAGCATCCTGAATTTCGGAAGCAGGGGCTGAAAAATCAACAAGGATTTCATGCGTGTCCGACGCAATCGGTTGGACATGAACTAGACGGCTTCGCAGGGCGGCAAGGGCTCGGAGGGGAGCGGATTCGAGGGCGTCCTTTTCGGACGGGTCGGGAGCTTGGGGAATCTCCGCCCCCTCCACCAGGGCGAAGGGCTCGGTGAATGAAAATCCGGAAGCAATCCAGGCTTCAACCAGGACAAGTTCAGCGGCGGTGGGCTGGCGCCGACCCTCAGGGGGCATGTGGTCGTCGTCTTCCAGGGGAAGAAGCAGGCGGAAAAGAAGTTCGCTGTCATCAGGGGCGCCTGATTCGAGGGCCGGGCCCCCTTCTCCCCCGGCGAGGATGGCTTCCGGAGAATCCAAGCGCAAGCCGCTCTTCTTCTTGCGGGTGCCATGGCATGAAATGCACCTTGCTTCCAGAATTGGAACCACGTGCTCCGCATAGGAAGCCATCAAAAGATTGTCCAAGCCGACTTCCTCAACCGGAGTCGTCGACACCACCTCCGATTCAAGCGGACCGAGAAGGTATCCCTCACCGTGAACCATGGTTGCACCGAAGTGGCCGGCGGGAACCATCACCAGGGCCGCCGCCATGAGGGCGATTCGGTAGTGACGGGAATCGTTTCTCATTCTGAAGACCAGACACGCGGAGGCCCCGATGGCAGTTGCGATTCCCATCGGCTTGTGAAGGTCAATCAGGTCACCGCCAAATCCTGGTTCTTGGTGGAGAATCCAGCCGGTGGACGCAGCAAGTACCGCCCCAAAAGCCGCCAGCGCCACCAGCAATCGGGGCGCCGGGGGTTGCTTGCGCAGAACGGCCACTCCTTCCAAAACCGCCAACCCGGCAATCAAACCCAGGGGGATGTGCAAAACGACGGGATGCAATCGCCCGAATATTGAGAGGAGGTCGAGCATCCCGAACAGCCTAGGCGAGAAGGGGCTTCACCACCTTGCCGAAGACGTCGGTGAGCCTCATGTCACGGCCTTGATGGCGATTGCTCAGGCGCTCGTGGTTGAAACCCAGGCAGTGAAGGAGGGTGGCATGGAGGTCGTGGACGCTCACCGGATTCTCCGTGATGTTGTACGAGAAATCATCGGTTGCTCCGTAAACGGTTCCCGGAGCAACCCCGCCGCCGGCCATCCAGGTGCTGAAGCAACGGGGATGGTGGTCCCTGCCGTAGTTCTTCTCGGTGAGGGTCCCCTGGCTGTAGACGGTGCGGCCGAATTCTCCGGACCAGAGCACCAGGGTCTCGTCCAGGAGCCCGCGACGCTTGAGGTCCTTGATAAGGGCCGCCTGGGGTTGGTCGACGACCTTGGTCTGCTTGGCGAGGTCTCCCGGGAGGTTTCCGTGCTGGTCCCATCCCCTCATGTAGAGTTGGACGAACCTCACCCCGCGTTCGGACAGGCGACGGGCAAGCAGGCAGTTGGCGGCGAACGAACCCGGCTTGTTCACCTCGGGTCCGTACATTTCCAGGGTGGCTGCATCCTCGTCGCTGAAGTCGGTGAGTTCCGGGACCGACATCTGCATGCGGTAAGCCATCTCTGCCTGGGCGATACGGGTGCGCACCTCGGGGTCCATGGAGCGCGCCATCTCCCGCTCGTTCAGCTCGCCGACGAGGTCGAGCATGCGCCGGCGGTCGAGGCGGGTCACCCCCGGCGAGTTGTCGAGGTGTAGCACCGGCGCGCCGGAGCTGCGCAGCCGGCAGCCCTGATGCTCGCTAGGCAGGAAACCGCTGCCCCAGAAGCGCGCGGACAGGGCCTGCATATTGCCGAGTCCCTGTGAGATCAGGACGACAAAGGTCGGCAGGTTTGCGTTCGCGCTGCCGAGGCCGTAGCTCATCCACGAGCCGAAGGAGGCGTGGCCCGGCTGCTGGCTGCCGGTCTGGAAGAACGTGATGCCCGGCTCGTGATTGATCGCTTCGGTGTGCATCGAACGGATGAAGCAAACGTCATCCACTACCGATGAAATGTGTGGTAACAACTCGCTGACCCAGGCTCCCGATTCTCCGTGCCGGGCGAACCGAAAGATTGACGGGGCCACGGGAAACGATTTTTGTTTGGAAGTCATTGTCGTCAACCGTTGAACGCCCCGGACCGAATCGGGAAGTTCTTTGCCAAGCCGCCGGCGCGTTTCCGGTTTGTAGTCGAACAGGTCCATCTGCGNNAAATCGACGGCGCGACGGGGAAGCGGGCCTGGCCGCTCGTCATGCCGGTGAGCCGCTGCCCCTGGCGGATGGAGTCGGGCAGGTCCTCGTCGTAGCGCTCGCGCAGTCCCGGCTTGTAGTCGAAGAGGTCGTGCTGGCTCGGCGCGCCTTCCATGTGCATGTAGATAACGCGCTTGGCGGTAGGCCGGTGGTGAACGCCTTGCGGCCCTT
>DCAK01000001.1:0-209 GCA_002311925.1 Planctomycetes bacterium UBA1135 | reverse complement strand
ACTCGTTACTCCACAACCACGAATTCGTCCAGGTTCAACAACACGTTGCCGATCGACATGCATGCAGCCAACTCGGCCCGGTTCTGCCGTTCGTTTGTTTTGGATTCGCCAATTTGGATTAGTTCGGCTGCCGCTTGCGGGTCATCGTGAAACTGCCCGAGGAATCGTTCGTAGGCACTCAAGAGAATCGCAAGCTCCTCCTCGGCCGG